>NZ_JBQXEO010000033.1:0-76347 GCF_052601155.1 Micromonospora yongxingensis | reverse complement strand
GATGATGATGGCCGGCCTCGACGGCATCAAGAGCAAAATCGAGCCCCCGACGACGATCGACAAGGACCTCTACGACCTCCCCCCGGAGGAGTGGGGCGACGTCAAGCAGGTCCCCGGTTCCCTCGCCGAGGCCCTGGACGCGCTCGCCGTCGACCACGACTACCTGCTCGACGGCGGCGTCTTCGGCCCGGACCTCATCTCCACCTGGGTGGACTGGAAGCGGGCCAACGAGGTCGACCCGGTGCGCCTGCGCCCGACCCCACACGAGTTCACCCTCTACTACGACTGCTGACTCGGGCACGGGCCACGCTGTCAGTCGTTGCCGTGGTTGCCGCTCCAGTAGCCGCCCACGCCCGGGGTGTCGGTCTGGATGGCCGTGGCGTTGCCGTCGAGGTCGTTCTCGACGACGCGGCAGTTGACGCAGCTGCCCCGCTCGGTGATCCAGATCCCGTACGTCTGGGTGCCCGAGCCGCTGTCCCGGATCAGGTTGCCCCGGATGGTGACCGAGTCGGCGTCGGCGTTGACGGTGATACCGGCACGCCCGTCCGGCGCGGCCGGCAGCTCGTACGGCGTTCCCGGCAGCGGCGTGTCGGCGCTCCAACCGCTGGTACCGCCGGGGCGCAGCGGAGCGAGGGTGAGGGTGTTGGCGTCGTTGGCCGCCACGACGGCGTACCGGTGGCCGACCCGGACGATCTTTCCGCGATGGCCGTCGGCCGGCCAGGCCGCCTGCCGGTCGACGACGGTGTTCTGGCTGTAGCGGACCGACTCGCCGCTTCCCTCCGCGGCGGGAGCGCACTGGCGGCCGTTGTTGCGGATCCGGTTGTTGATGACCACGGTGTCCCGCAGCGGCCGGTCGAAGCGGATCCCGTCGAGGCTGTTGCCCCAGATGTCGTTGCTCTCGAGCACGATCTCCTCGGCCGGCCCCTGACCGGTGTCGCCAAGGTCCTGGTGGTGGTAGCCGTAGCGGCCGTTGCCGGTGATCCGGTTGCCCCGCACCGTGTAGGGGCCTCGGGTGTTGCCGATGCTCACGCCGTCGCGCAGGTTGCCGTCGATGACGCAGTCGGTCAGCAAACCACCCTCGCCGGGGACGCCGGTGGTGCCCTTCGCCGACACCTGGAAACCGGCCTCCAGGTTCGCGGTCATGGTGCAACCGGTGACGATGAGCCCGTCGGCACCCCAGTCGGAGATGCCGAACCTGTTTCCCTCCGTGTGACAGCCCATGATCCGGATGCCGCGTGGTTGAGGCCGGTCGGTGTGTTGCATCTCCAGGAAGATCCCGTTGGTCGCGTTGCCGACCGCAATGCAGTTGGCGATGGTCAGTCGCTCCACCGGCCCCCAACCGCCGATGCCGATGCCGATGCCGGCGCCACCCATCTCCAGGCCGTTGTCCATCCGGCCGCACTCCAGCACCCGGATCGCCTGGACCAGCGTGTCCTGGAGGAAGTCGCAGCCGAAACCCGTGGCGGCGGTGTGGTGGATGAACAGGTTCCGGAACAGCCCCCCGGTCACGTACTGCAATCCCAGACCCTTGGACAGGGGGTTGTACTCCGCCGACGCCACCCCCGATCCGTCGATCTCGAAGTCGGCGAACGTGCAGTAGGCCAGGTTCCGGTCCGGACTCGCTCCGTGGAGTTGAGCGGTGTGGAAGGCCAGCGGCACCGGCGTGGAGCGGTCACCCTCGTTGCTCAGGATGAATCGGGTGGCACCCGGCCCCGCACCCGTCAGGGACACCCCGCTACGCCAGACCGTGCCGGCGTCGCGGATGGCGTACACCCCGGGCGGGCAGTAGATCACCCGGGCGCGCCCGTCGGCGGCGAACGCGTCGCCGAGCCGATCGACGAGCGCGGCGAGCGCCGGCTGGTCGTTGGTCGTGCCGTCACCGGTGAGGCCCTGCTCCCGCGCGTCGCAGAGCAACGGCGCCCCGGCGACGGCGTGCGTGCGCACCCCGTACCCGGGCGACGTCGCCTGACCTGGCACAGGGATCTCCCTCGGGTGGTTGGCAGGCCAACAGGCTGGGAACAGGTAGCCGCGCCGCCGTGGGTCCGCCGCGGCATGGGCTTGTCGTCACGGTACGTCGGCCGCCGTCCCGCCACGCCCAGATCGGTGAGGACGCCAGCGATGCCGGGCGGGTCGGGGTCGGCAGCAGCGGACGGACACGTCCGAGGGCGCGAAGCCAGTCAGACGACGAGTCACGACCACCACCGCCGACCATCGACCCACCACCAGGGCCACCGATCGGGCCGGGCCGCCCGGTCAGTCGAGGGCGTCCTTGACCTTCTTGACGACGTTGGTGACCCCCTGGGCGTGGGCTCCGGCGGCGTCGCCCGGCTTGCCCGGGCCGCGGGAGCCGTCGTACGTGGCGTAGAGCTTCGGGTCCGGGGGCGGGGGCAGAGCGGTGTCGTCGGTCAGTGGCGCCGGTTCGGCGAGACAGTCGAGGTCCGGTCCGCCGATGAGGCTCGGCCCCTGCGCCCAGCGCCCCTCACAGGCCTGGCTGCCGACGCCGAAGCTCCAGAAGGTGTGGTTGTGGTCCTTGTTCTCCTCGTCGAAGTTGGAGTTCTCGATGCCGTGGTCGGCGAAGCCGTCCTCGATCAGCTGTTCGATGCCGAGCAGCCACTGCTGCTGGTGGTAGGTGTCGCGGGCCAGGTTGAACCGCAGCATCTCCTTCACGCCGGGGTCGTCGGTCATGTTCATGACCCGGCTCGTCTGCAGACGGCTCTGCGCCTCGGCGGCGACGTTGGAGCGGAAGTCGGCGAGGAGGTTTCCGCTGGCGACGATGTAGCCGGCGTTCCACGGCACGCCCTGGCTGTCGCGGGGCAGCGGGCCGCCGCCGCCGACGATGGCGTGCTGCGGGTTCATGCCGCCGATCACCGCGGCGAGCACCGGGTTCGCGGCGACCGCCTTCTCCGTGGTCTCGGCGGGCGCACCTTCCAGCAGCCGGGCCAGCATCGTGGTCAGCATCTCGACGTGACCGATCTCCTCGGTCCCGATATCCATGATCATGTCCTTGTACTTACCGGGAACACGGCAGGTCCACCCCTGCCACAGGTACTGCATCATCACGGTCATCTCACCGAACTGGCCGCCGAGGATCTCCTGCAGCTTCATGGCGAACAGGGCATCGGGCTTCTCGGGCTTGGCTTGGAACTGCAGGTGTGGGTCGTGGCGGAACATGCCGTCCTCCGTCTACGTGTTGCGGTCGTAGGGGTGCCTTGCGCGGTACCTACCCGACCCGTTGGCCCCTGCGGGTCCCCTCTGGCCCATCAGGGCCACCGTTGCGGAGGTGTGCAGGCGGGTGGTGGGCACGCCTCCGTGACAGGGCGGGACATGAGCCGGGTGACCCGGCTGCCGCGGCCTTCCTGGCGGCGTCATCCGCGAGTGTGAAGACGGTGGAGGTGCTTGAATCGGACTAAAGCGAAGCAAAACCGCCAAACTACTGCCCGTCGAGGAGCCCGGAATGCAGATGACCGCCACAGACAACCACGCCGTCGCCCAGGCGGTGCACGACATCGGCTCCGCCCTCTGGTTCGGGGGCACGGTGATGGGCGTCGCCGGAGTGAACAAGTCGGGCAGCGATCTGCGCGATGGCATCGACCGCATCCGGGTCGCCGAGTCGGCGTGGGGCCGGTTCGGCCCGGTCCAGTGGCTCGGCATCGGTGCCACCCTGATCGCCGGCGCGCAACTGGCCCGCGTGGGTGGGCGACGCATGGCCCTGCAGAAGGGCTTCGGGACGGTCGGGGCACTGAAAGCCGGCCTCGCCGTCGCGGGAGCCGCGGCCACCGCCTACTCCGCCTACTGCGGCAGCAGGATCGGGCATCTCGCCGAGGAGGCCCACCAACGCGGTGACAAGGTGGACGTACGCGACGCGACCCTGCCGACGCCGGAGACGCCGTCCGAGATCGCCGCCTGGCAGCGGAGGCAGCGACTGGCCCAGTACGTGGTGCCGGTGCTGGCCGGTGCGAACATCGCCTGCGGCTCGTACCTCGTCCAGTCGTACCGGATGGGAGCGACCGGCAAGGGAGTGCTCCGGCGGCTGCTGCCGGACTGAGCGCACGCGCAGGTTGCCGCGACATGGGGCGGAGGCCCGTCGTCGGTCCCGGCGAAGTGTGTGTCAGGAGCGTTCGGGTACGGCGGCAGGGACCGAGAGAGGGGACTCCCTGATGCCGAGCACCACCAAGCCGATGCTGGACACGTACCCGAAGTCGATCAATCTGGACCGGGCGAAGCTCGCGGCGGCCATCGACGCGCTCAACGACTGCGCCCAGGCCTGCACCGCGTGCGCCGACGCCTGTCTCAGCGAGGACATGGTCGCGGAACTGACCAAGTGCATCCGGACGGACCTGGACTGCGCGGACATCTGCACGACGACGGCGCGGGTGCTGTCCCGGCACACCGGTTACGACGCCAACATCAGCCGCAGCCTCCTGGAAGCGTGCGCCACGACCTGCAAGGCGTGCGGGGACGAGTGTGCCCGCCACGCCGACATGCACGAGCACTGCCGGATCTGCGCCGAATCCTGCCGGGCGTGCGAGAAGGCATGCCGGGACCTGCTGGCCACGATCAGCTGAGATCGCGAACGGTGCCGGCACCACCACGGGTGCCGGCACCGTTCCGCGCTGTCAGCGCCTGGCCTGGTTCTTGGCCATCTGCGGCTTTTCGCCCTTGCCGACTCTTCGCAGCGCGTCACGCAGCTGCTGCTCGGTCATCTTGGAGTTGCCCTCGATGCCCGCGTCGTGTGCCTGCTGGCGAAGATCGTGCAGCTGTTCCCGGTCGCCCATGTCGGCCTCCCCGTGGTGCCGTGGCGCGGGCGGCTCCACGCGCCACTCCACCCGACGCGTTCCCGGGTCGACCGCGCACAAACGGTTCCCTGCCCGTGAGCGCGTTGGACGACCCCGTTCTATGGCTGTTCCTGCCCGGGATCCCCGGCCGCCCGGTTTCAGTCGCCGTGTGGCGACGAATCAGCGCAGTGTTCGCGTTCGGTGGCATACGAGCCGCGGCCCGCGTGACCGGCCCCCTGCCTGCTGCCTGTGGCGACGGGCCGCCGGGACACTGGGGCCGGCGGCGGGCGGCGAGGACTGCCGGACTGGTGTGGTTGCCGGGGTCGACGCGGCTTCGAGGAATCGGGTGCCGAGCCCGGTCGCCGCGAGGACGAAACGGACGCCGGGTGTCATGTCGCGGATCGTGAGCCGCCCGCCGGTTCTGGTGACCAGATCCTCGGCCTTCTGCAGAACCCGTACGCCGTCGGCGCCGAAGAAGGTGACCCCCGAGAGGTCCAGCATCACCTGGGTTGGTTGGTGCTCGGTGGCCAGGTTCACGAACGCGACGAGGAGGTGGGTGTTGCTCATGTCGATCTCGCCGGCGACCGCTATCAGTCTCGCCCGGCCACCCTCATCCGGGAGGTCGCCGAGCGCCAGCGACATGATCGGCGTTGGTGCGGGTGCCGTCAGGGGCTGGCGGTGACGGATGGGAAGGTTTTCGATCATGACGTCTCCGTGTGAAGCGGGCAGCCGTTCTGCGTTGAGGGGCGGTTCAGGCGATGCCCGCTCTGATTCGGGCGAGAGCGCCGGCCGGCTCGCGGCGTTCATGGGCATGTCGCTGGTCGACCCCGTCGTTCGGCGGAACCTCGAACTCACCGAGGGCGTCGGTCACCGCGAGGATGTACGCCACGCACGGGGAGGGTGGCGTGAGCGTCAGGGGGACGCCGCCACGAGTGGCGGTGCTCTGCGCCTGGAGCAGCGCACTGACCCCGTGCGCGCCGAAGAAGGTCACCTCGGACAGGTCCAGGACGAGGCGGGACGGCTGTAGGTCGACCAGGTGCTCGACGAGCTCGACGAGCAGATGTGCGTTGCTCATGTCGACCTCGCCGCAGACGGTGATCCACCTGGCGGATCCGGTGGTGCTCAGTGAGAGGGACATGATGGGGTCGCTGGCAGCGATGCGAGGTCGCGCGGCGACGGGGCGGGCAGTTGACATGACACCTCCGGCAGCCATCGGCGGCTTGGGTGGGTCTCCAGCGAGACGAACTCGGTCGGGAAAACCCTGGGCGCATGTCTTGACCCTGACCACGACATTACCCTGACCTGGCCGGCAGGGCATCTGGATCTTGAGCGGCGTGGCGCCCCGGTCCTCGCCCACCTGCCCATTACCGGACCGTTTGCGTCGCGGGCCCGCAGGGTAGACGGACAGTCGTGACCACACCTGAGCAGAGCCGGCAGCAGGAGAGAGCGCTCGAGCGCGGCGAGTTGTACCAGGACGCCGAGGGGCGTCAGACGACGGACCCGGGCGCGGGAGCCGCGAACGCCGACAGTGAAGCCGACCGCAACGCCGAGCACCTGAGGCGCGGCGAGGTTGGTCCGGGCGTCCCGGAGGAGTAGGTGCCGGGATCACCGGTCACTCGTTTCGACCAGTGGCCCACGGTCACCGCCGGTGGCTGGGATCGTCTTCCCATGGGCGATGAGCCGAGGGTGGCGCGAGAGCGAGGGCGGGAGAGCCGGCTGCGGCCGAAGGAGGTCCTCGTGGTTGACCGGATCGCCGACCCGTGGGGCGAGCGGACCCCGTACGGCCCGGGCGAGGAGTGGCCGGTGCGGGTGGACCGGTTCCTCGACGGCGGGCGAGGTGACGCGGACGTGGACCGGTGGGTGCAGTCGGCGTCGGTGCTGCACTCCAACGGCGACGCGATGGACATCGCGGTCGCCGACGGCCGGATCGTCGGGGTGCGGGGCCGGGCGGTGGACCGGATCAACCGAGGGCGGGTCGACCCGAAGGACCTGTACGGCTGGCAGGCCAACAACAGCCCCGACCGGCTGACCCGTCCGCTGGTGCGCGAGGGTGACCGTCTGGTCGAGACGGACTGGGACACCGCGATGGGTCGGATCGTCGCCCGGTCGAAGGAGTTGCTGGACGGTCCGGGCGGGTGGGGTCACTTCGGCTTCTACACGACCGGCCAGTTGTTCCTGGAGGAGTACTACACCCTCGGCGTGATCGGTAAGGCCGGGTTGGGCACTCCCCACATGGACGGGAACACGCGGCTGTGCACGGCGACGGCGGCGGCGGCGCTGAAGGCGAGTTTCGGCGCCGACGGGCAGCCTGGCTCGTACACCGACGTGGACCACTGCGACGCGATCGCGCTGTGGGGGCACAACGTCGCCGAGACCCAGACGGTGCTGTGGATGCGGATGCTGGACCGGCGGCGCGGCCCGAACCCGCCGGCGATGCTCGCCGTGGACCCGCGGGCCACCCCGGTCGCGCGGGAGGCCGACCTGCACCTGGCCGTGCGCAACGGCACCAACATGGCCCTGATGAACGGCCTGCTCCGCGAGATCATCCGGCGCGGCTGGTACGACCGCGACTACGTCGAGGCACACACCCTCGGCTTCGAGGAGCTGTGCCGCACCGTCGACGGCTACCCGCCCGACCGGGTCGCCGACATCTGTGACGTGCCGGCCGCCGACGTGGAGCGGGCCGCCGAGCTGCTCGGCACCTCGCGGCGGCTGCTGTCGACGGTGCTCCAGGGCTTCTACCAGTCCAACCAGGCCACCGCCGCCGCCTGCGGCGTCAACAACCTGCATCTGATCCGGGGCATGATCGGCCGTCCCGGTGCCGGGATCTACCAGATGAACGGTCAGCCGACGGCGCAGAACACCCGCGAGACCGGCGCCGACGGTGACCTGCCCGGTCTGCGCAACTGGGAGAACACCGCGCACATCGAAGAACTGGCCCGGCTCTGGAACGTCGAGGTCGACACGATCCCGCACTGGGCGCCGCCGACGCACGCCATGCAGCTCTTCCGGTACGCCGAGCAGGGTTCGATCAAGCTGCTCTGGATCAGCGCCACCAACCCGGCCGTGTCGCTGCCCGACCTTTCGCGCATCCGCCGGATCCTCCAGCAACCGGAGCTGTTCGTCGTCGTGCAGGACCTCTTCCTGACCGAGACCGCCGAGCTGGCCGACGTGGTGCTGCCCGGCGCCACCTGGGGGGAGAAGACGGGCACGTTCACCAGCGTCGACCGCACCGTGCACATCTCCGACAAGGCCGTCGACCCACCCGGCGAGGCGAAGCCCGACCTGGACATCTTCCTCGACTACGCCCGCCGGATGGACTTCCGCGACCGCGACGGGCAGCCGCTGATCCCGTGGACCGGGCCGGAGGAGGTGTTCGAGGCGTGGAAGGAGTGCAGCCGTGGCCGGCCCTGCGACTACACCGGCATCACCTACGCCAAGCTGCGTGGTGGCTCCGGCATCCAGTGGCCCTGCACCGACGAGCACCCCGACGGCACCGAGCGCCTCTACACCGACGGGGTCTTTCCCACCGACCCGGACTATTGCGAGACCTACGGTCAGGACCTGGCCACGGGCGCCGAGTTCACCGAGCCGGAATACCGCGCGAAGGAGCCGAAGGGGCGTGCGTTCCTGCACTCCGTCGACTACCAGCCCTCCCCGGAGGTGCCCGACGAGGACCACCCGATGCTGCTCACCACCGGCCGGACCGTCTACCAGTTCCACACCCGCACCAAGACCGGCCGCGCACCACAGCTCAACACGGCCGCCCCCGACGTCTGGGTGGAACTCAACCCGGACGACGCCGAGCGGCTCGGCATCGCCGAGGGCGACCTCGTCGGCATCGCCTCCGCACGTGGTGGCATCCAGGCCAGGGCGCGGATCAGCGGCATCCGTCCGGGCATCGTCTTCGTGCCGTTCCACTACGGCTACTTCGACCAGGATCCGACCGGTCGCACTCCCCGCGCCGCCAACGAGCTGACCATCACCGCCTGGGACCCGGTCTCCAAGCAGCCCCTCTTCAAGGTCGCCGCCGTCGCGGTGACGAAACTCGCCGACAGCGGCGGCTTGGCGGCGCCGGCGCCGACGGTGGGCGGCAGCTCCCCGCTTCCCGGAGCCGGGGTGCCGACAACCGTCGGTGGGCCATCGGCCGAGGCCACCAGCGGGAAGGAATGAGCCGTGAATCTCGCCCACTACCTCGGCCTGCTGCACCGGGCGCAGGTCAACCTGGCCGACGCGTTCCGGCAGGTCGCCGACGCGCACGCCGAGGAACCCGACGTCCACCACCTCTGCCAGCAGCAGGCGAAGCGCTGCGACGCACACGCCGAACAGCTGCACCCGTTCGCCGTCCGCTACTCCGAGGACGCCCCCGACGAACCCGACCGACTGCACTCGCAACTGTTCTCCGGCACCCGCACCGGCGGCATCGGCCTCCTGCGTGATCTGCAGGACCTGTACCTGATGGCCGCCGAGTGCGACATCGCCTGGACCGTCGTCGGCCAGGCCGCCTACGGCGCTCGCGACGAGGCCCTGCTGGCCGTCGTCAAGCGGTGTGAGGCCGAGACGGCGATGCAGCTGAAGTGGCTGCGTACCAGGATGAAACAGTCCGCTCCGCAGGCCCTCGTGGTCGCCGACTGAACGGCCGTCCCGCCGGGGGAGCTAGCTGCGGCCCGCCTTGCGGGTGCTGCTGCCGTTCGCCTTCTGGATGGCGTCGACCAGGTCGGCCTTGTTCATCTTCGACCGGCCGCGGATGTTGAGTCTCTTC
This sequence comes from Micromonospora yongxingensis, assembly GCF_052601155.1. NCBI lineage: Bacteria > Bacillati > Actinomycetota > Actinomycetes > Micromonosporales > Micromonosporaceae > Micromonospora > Micromonospora yongxingensis. The sequence goes on along the minus strand of NZ_JBQXEO010000033.1, from coordinate 66,810 downwards.
GCCACATCCATCAGGTGTTGCTTGCTGGCGTTGGCATCCACCCCGCCGGCCGTTCTGCCCGCCGATCCGCGCCCGCCGGCTGCCTTCTTGTCGCTCGGGCCCTTCCTGCCGCCGGACTTGGGTTCCCAGTGGTCGCCCACCTTCTCGAAGGAGTGCTTGACGGCCGAGAACGCCGTCCGGTGGGCACGCTCGCCCTCGCCGTAGGAGTCGACCGCCGAATCGTGCGCCTTGACGTACGTCTCCTGCGCCTTCTTCGGCGACCGCTTCAGGGTGCTGGGCATGTCCTCGCGCGCTGGCATCATCGCTCCCTTCACAGACATCTCCGAGGGAGTGCCCTACCACCCGGGGGACGAAACGTCGGACGGCGGCGAGCGGGACCGGTCCAGAGTGGTTGGTGCCCCACCTACGTGAACGTGTTTTCGGCAGCGCTCTGAGGGAACCGGCGGAGAACACAGCACCGAGGCGATGGAGAGAGAGACATGGCGGTCGTAGGTGAGGCCCGCGCCGGTGACTTGCCGGGGACGGTCCGGTTGCCGGGAGTCGTGCTGGGAGTGGGCCTCGGCGGGTTCGTCGACGGCATCCTGCTGCACCAGCTCCTGCAGTGGCACCACCTGCTCAGCAGCACGAACACGGACAACGTCGGAGTGGCGTACTACGACCCCGGGACCGTTCCCGGGCTGGAGATGAACACGGTGTGGGACGGCGTCTTCCACACCGTCTGCTGGCTCTCGGTGCTGGTGGGCCTGGCGATCCTCTACTCCCGGGTCACCCATCACCGCCGTCGGGTGTGGACGTCGCGGGTGCTGTGGGGCTGGGTGCTGGCCGGTTGGGGTCTGTTCAATCTCGTCGAAGGCGTGCTGGACCATCACATCCTGGGCATCCACCACGTGCACGGCGGCCCCGACCAGCTGTGGTGGGATCTCGGCTTCCTTGCCCTGGGCGCACTGCTGCTCGCCGGCGGATACCTTCTCCAGCGCAGCGGACGGGCCTTCGATCCCGAGACCGCCACCACGCGGGAGCGTGGACGGCGCCCCTGATGGACCAGCTCGTGATTTCTCCGCACGAGCACGGAGCGGGAAGCGGTGCCGTTCAACTGCTCCTGCCCGCTCTGGCCCTACTCGTGTGCGCCGAGATCTATCTGCAGCTCGCCCACCGGGCTCGCCGCCGTAACCCCGTGCAGGGCTGGAGCTCGTGGAGGACGGCCAGCTTCATCACGGGGCTCACCCTGCTGGCGACCGCGCTCCTGCCGCCGATCGCGTCCCTCGCCCACACCGACTTCCGCGGCCACATGGCACAGCACATGCTCATCGGCATGTACGCCCCGCTCGCCCTCGTCCTGGGCGCCCCGGTCACGCTGCTGCTGCGCACCGTTGCCCCGCGCCGTGGCCGGCAGGTGACCGCCGTCCTGCACAGCCGACCGGTGAGGCTGCTGGCCCATCCGGCGACGGCCCTGCTGCTGTCCACCGGCAGCCTCGCGCCGCTCTACTTCACCCCGCTGTACAACGCCATCTCGACGGACTCCGCCCTGCACTGGCTGCTGCACGCGCACTTCCTGCTCTCCGGCTGCCTGTTCGCCTACGTCATCGCCGGGCCGGACCCCGCACCCGCGCGGCCGGGGGTCCCGACCCGCCTCGTCTATCTCGGCTGCGCCATCGCCGGCCACTCCGTCGTCTCACAGCTGATGTACGGCGGGTTCTGGATCGACATCCACGCCCCGATCCGTCAGGTCCAGGGCGGCGCGGAGATCATGTACTACGGCGGTGACATCGCCGAACTCCTCCTCGCAGCCGCCCTCGTCGCGACCTGGCGCCCGGGGCGGCGGACTCCGCCGCCGGCTCAGAGGATCGGGCGTCCGCCGGTGACGGCGATGCGGGCGCCGGAGACGTAGCTGGCCTCGTCGGAGGCGAGCATGACGTACACCGGGGCCAGTTCCGCCGGTTGGGCCGCCCGCCCCAGCGGCACCTGTGTGCCGAAGCTCTTCACCTGTTCCGGCGGCATCGTGCTCGGTATGAGGGGTGTCCACACGGGCCCGGGCGCGACGCTGTTGGCGCGGATGCCTCTGGCCGCCAGCAACTGCGCCAGGGCGGCGGCCATGTTGGCGATACCGGCCTTGGTGGCGTCGTACGGCAGCAGTTGGGGGTTGGGGCTGTCGGAGTTGACCGACGTGGTGCCGATGATCGAGGCGCCGGGGCGCATGTGCGGTACGGCCGCCTTGGCCAGATGGAAGAAGGCACTGATGTTGATCGCGACGGTGCGGTCCCACTCCTCGTCGGGGATCTCCTCCAGCGTTTCGTGGGTCATCTGGAAGGCGGCGTTGTTGACCAGCACGTCGACGCGCCCGAACTCCTGCACCGCCCGGTCGATGATCGCCCGGCAGTGCGCCGGGTCGGCCACGTCGCCCGGCATCAGGACGCTCCGACGGCCCGCCTGCTCCACCCAGCGGGCCGTCTCGCGCGCGTCGTCGTCCTCGTCGAGGTAGCTGATCAGGACGTCGGCGCCCTCGCGGGCGTACGCGATGGCCACCGCCCGTCCGATGCCGCTGTCCGCTCCGGTGATGACCGCCGCCTTGTCGGCCAACCGTCCCGAGCCGCGGTAGGACTTCTCGCCGTGGTCAGGGTGGGGGTCCATGGCGTTGGTGCGCCCCGGCGGCTGTTGCTGCTGTTCCGGTCTCGTCATGAACCCACCTCCGCTCATCACGGTAGTTCGAGGGCGGGCGGAAATACCCTCAAAGTGACGATTGCCCGAGTTAGGTATTCAGCAGACGTCGACGGGCCGGACGCGGATCACCGGGCCGTCAAGCGGGCCGCCAGCACGGCCCGCAGGTCGTCGATGCCGGCACCGGTCAGCGCCGAGACCGCGACCGCGTCCGGGTAGACGCGTTGCAGCGCGAGCACCGACTCCCGCGGCGCTACGTCGATCTTGTTGAGCACCAGCAGCTCGGGAACCTCGCCGGCGCCGATCTCGTGCAGCACCCCGTGGACGGTGGTGATCTGGTCGAGGGCGTCCGGGGCGGACGCGTCGACCACGTGCATCGTCAGGTCGCTACGGGTCACCTCCTCCAGCGTCGAGCGGAACGCGTCCACCAGTTGGTGGGGCAGGTGACGGACGAAGCCGACGGTGTCGACGACCGTGTAGGTGAGCTGGCCGGTGCTGATCCGGCGCACGGTCGGGTCCAGGGTGGCGAACAGCACGTCCTGCACCTGCGCGTCCGCGCCGGTGAGCCGGTTGAGCAGGGCCGACTTGCCGGCGTTGGTGTAGCCGGTGATCGACACCGAGGGCACCTGGTTGCGGGCCCGTCGACCTCGGGTCCGCTCGCGCCTCCGCGCCAGCTCGGAGGCGCTGCGCCGCAGCCGGGTGGCCCGCTGGCGCAGCGTCCGTCGCTGGGTCTCCAACCGCATCTCACCGGGACCACGCACACCCATCCCGGCGCCGCCGGCCATCCGGCCGCCACCAACGCGGGACATCCCCCGGCCGTCGCCCCGCAACCGGGGCAACTGGTACGCGATCTGCGCCAGCTCCACCTGCACCCGACCCTCGCTGGTACGCGCGTGCTCGGCGAAGATGTCGAGGATCAGCGCGGTGCGGTCGACGACCCGGACCCCGACCCGCTCCTCCAGGTTGCGCACCTGCCCGGGAGAGAGCTCGCCGTCGGCGATCACCACGTCCGCGCGTGCGCGTTCGGCCAGCTCGGCCAGCTCGTCGACCTTCCCAGAGCCGACATAGGTGGCGGAATCGGGCCGGCTGCGGTTCTGTACCACCGCGTCGGCGACCGTCAGACCATCGGTGTCGGCCAACCGGCGCAGCTCGGCCAGCGAGGTGTCCGTGCCGGGCCCGCTGTCGCCCGACTCGTCCTCCTGACGCACCGCCACCAGCACCGCCGTCGGGCGCTCTCCTGGCGTGCCGACCCCGGAGCCCAACAACCACGAACCGGCCATCGTCCACCTCACCTCGTCTCGGTGCCTTCCACCTACCCGAAGGGCGATCGGACATGCCGATGGTCGTCCGTCGGGACCCGAGCTGAGGGTCCGCGGTGAGCAGCGAGGTCGTGAGGTGCCGGTACGGGGCGGATCAGGGCTTGCGGGCCACCGCGCCGTACGCGTCGATCCCCTGCGCGTCGGGCTCGTCGGGACGCCACAGCGGGATCGGCACCAGCCCGGGCTCCACCATCGTCAGCCCTTCGAAGCAGCTGGCCAGATCCTGCGGGCTGCGCAGGATGTACGGAACGCCTCCGCTCTCCGCCAGCCGCGCCGCACCGGACACCACCGCCGGGCTGGTGTCGGTGCCGTCCCACAGCACGAGGTGGCTGCCGGATGTGGTGGCGTTCATCGTCTGGTGGACGATCGAGCGCACGACGTCCAGGTCAGGCTCGTAGCCCATCACGCCCATGTACATGACGGCGATGGGCTGGCGGAAGTCCAACGTCTCCGCCGCCGCGGTGAGGATCTTCTCCGGGTCGTGGTAGTCGGCGGGCACGTAGTTGGTGACGCCCTGGGACGTCGTGTTGGCCAGCAGCGCCCGGGCGTGCACGAGCACCATCGGGTCGTTGTCCACGTAGACGATGCGCGACTCGGGCGCGATCTCCTGGGCGACCGCGTGGGTGTTCTGCATGGTGGGCAGGCCGGTGCCGATGTCCAGGAACTGGCGGATGCCCGCCTCGGCGGCCAGGAAGCGTACGGCCCGCACCAGGAACCGGCGGGACTGCTGCGCCATGACGACGATCTCCGGGTAGACCTCGGCGACACCGTCACCGGCTGCCCGGTCGGACTGGAAGTTGTCCTTGCCGCCCATCCAGTAGTTCCAGATCCGTGCCGCGTGCGGCACCTCGGGCTGGAGTTTCGCGGCGAGTTCGGAATCCGGGCCGGCCATGCCAGGCTCCCATCGAGGAGGGTGATCGGTGTGGATCATTGCTGCGGTATGACCGGCATCGTACCCGTGGCATCCACTGTCGACGGACCGCCCGGGCCCGATCGGCTCTTGCCGGCTCAGCCCGGGCTACTCAGCGGCGCAGGCTGGTCGCGCACCGCATGTGCGACAGCTTCGCGGGGTTGCGCACGGCGTAGAGGCCGGTGATGAGGCCGTCGTCCATGCGCAGCGCCAGGACGGTGTCGATCTCGCCGTCGAGCCGGAGGACCAGTGCCGGGTAGCCGTTGACCTGGGCCGGCTGTATCGACATGGCCGCGATCCTGACCTGCCGGGTGGCCAGCAGTCGGGCCACCTTGTCGGCCCCCGCGACGGGCCGCAGGATCGCCTGTTTGACACCACCGCCGTCACCCAGGAGCACGACGTCCGGCGCGAGGATGTCCAGCAGGCCCTGCATGTCGCCGGTCTGCACCGCCCGCTGGAACGCCTCCAGCGCACGTCGGGTCTCGGCTGGGGAAACGGCCGCACGCGGCCGGCGCGCCGCGACGTGGACCCGTGCCCGCCGGGCGATCTGGCGGACCGCCGCCGGGCTCTTGTCGACCGCTTCGGCGATCTCGTCGTAGGACAGGTCGAACACCTCGCGCAACACGAACACCGCCCGCTCGGTCGGGGCGAGCGTCTCCAGCACCAGCAGCATCGCCATCGACACGTTCTCGGCCAACTCGACGTCGTCGGCGACATCGGGCGTGGTCAACAGCGGCTCGGGCAGCCAGGAGCCGACGTAGGACTCCTTGCGGCGGCCGAGCGTCCGCAGCCGGTTGAGGGACTGGCGGGTGACGATCCGTACCAGGTAGGCGCGCTGGTCCCGCACCGTGTCGAGGTCGACGTCCGCCCACCTCAGCCAGGTCTCCTGGAGGACGTCCTCAGCGTCGGCGGCCGAGCCGAGCATCTCGTAGGCGACGGTGAAGAGCAGGTTGCGGTGGGTGACGAACGCTTCGGTGGGTTCCTGAGGGCGATCGGCGCTCATGGCCGCGCTCCCGGCGTCCGGAATGTGGCTGGCCATGGCTGGCTCCTGTCTCCTCGATCGCGACCGTCGCTCAGCAGACACCGGTTCACCAGATTCTGTGACACCGGGCCCTGTGTGGCGGGCGTCACCTGGCGGAGCTGTCACAGGGATCGAGGCGGCGGCGCCTTCACCGGCTGACCGACCCTCGGGCGGTGCCACCGCTGGTCAGGCTCGCGGTGCCCACGCCAGCCCGTGACATGATTGCGCCCATGGGAAAGCAGCAGGACGTCGGCGGGCCCGACCGTCACAACGGGTCAGGTTCCACCGCCTACCGGGAGATCGGTGGCGGGGCCGACGCACGGCTCGCCCTCGCGCAGGATCCGGCGACGCCACAGATGACCCTCTTCGACCTGTCGTCCGACCCGTCGCCGGCGGTCCGCAAGGCGGTCGCGTCCCGGACCGACGCACCGGCGCAGGCACTGCGGCCGCTGACCCGGGACCCTGACCGTCACGTCCGGGAGGCCGTGGCGAAGAACCCCTCGACCTCGGTCGCCAACCTCCTGCGTCTCGTCAAGGACGCCGACCGGTGGGTTCGCTGGGCGGTCGCCAGCAACCCGGCTTGCGACGAGTCCGTGCGCCGGGTGATGTCGGAGGCACCCGACAAGGAGCTTCGCGGTCTCCTGGCCGAGATGCGGGATCTGGAGCCCGACCTGGCCGCCAGGCTGGTCGACGACGTGTCACCCGAGGTACGGGAACGACTCGCCAGCCACACCCACGAGCCCGACGTGATCACCGCCCTGCTGGCCGACCGCACCGTCCGTGTCCGCAAGGGGGTCGCCCGCAACCCGCGGACCACCGCCGAGCAGCGCAGCGCCCTTGCCCAGGACCCGGTGGTCGACGTCCGTGTCGCACTGGTCCGTGCGCTCGAGTTGGACGAGGCGGATCTGGAGCGGCTCGTCGACGACCGCTCGGTGCAGGTCCGAGTGGCGATGGCCAAGTCCGAGGTCGTCCCGGCGCACATCCGGCGGGCCCTGGAGCGCGACCCCGACGACATGGTGGCCAGCGCGGCGCGGGACTTCCGCCCCGGGTCCGGCAGTTCCCCGGTGGTACGGGCTCCACGCGTCGGTCACCGGCGCCCCGGGAGCGGCCCGGGCCGACCGGGTGGCGCCGCACGCTGACGCCACCGCCCACCCTGACTCCTTCACGCTCCGGCACGGCTCATGCAGCACCCGAGCCGGCGGTGAGGTCCTTCTCGAACCAGTGGTGCGCGAAGTGCTCGTCGTTGTACGGCTCGATCTCCCGGTAACCGGTCGAGCGGTACATCGCGATCGCCTCGGTGAGGCTCCGGTTCGTGTCCAGCCGGACGGTGGTCCAGCCCCGTTCGTGGGCGTACCGCTCCAGGTCACGCAGCATCCGCCGGCCGATGCCGAGCCCGCGTACGGTGTCGGTCACCCAGACCCGCTTGATCTCGGCGGGTGCGTCGGCGTGGAGTTTGACCGCGCCGCAGCCGACGGGCTCGGAGTTGAGGGTGGCGAGGAGGAACACGCCGGCGGGCGGGACGAGTTCCTCGTCGTGGACGGGCTTGCTCAGCGCCGGATCGAATCCACCGTCGAACCGCCGGGCGATGTCCCGCGCGTAGGCGCGTACGCACGCCCGGGCGCGGGGGTCGCCCGGCGGGCAGGGCTCGATGACGACCATCGACGCGATGAGCAGCCGCTCGACCTGGGCCATCGCCTCGACGAGCTGTTCGCGGCCCTGTTCGCTCAGTGGCGTGAGGATCGACGAGGCGAACTCGTCGGAGCGCTCGTCCAGTTCGGCCCACTCCGCCCGGCCGGCTTCGGTGAGTGCGGCGACCCGTACCCGCGCGTCGCCGCCGACCTGGTCGGCCGGTGCGACGGTGACGAGCCCGTCGTTCTCCAGGGCGCGCAGCAGTCGGCTGAGGTAACCGGAGTCCAGACCGAGGCGGGCCCGCAGCGCGGCGACCTCGGCGCCGGCGGGGCTGATCTCCCACAGCAGCCGCGCCTGCGCGAGGGGGCGTCCGGAGGCCATGTACTCGTCGTCGAGTGCCCCCACCCGCTGCGTCACCGTCCGGTTGAAGCGCCGCACCGCGGCGACCAGCTCAGGTCTCATATAGCTGACTTTAGTCAGGCATGTAGCGTCGGCGCCAGAAATCAGCCGGTCGGAAGCGAAGACGATGGGGCAACGGATCCAGTGCCCTGCCAACCGCCCATTCGCGGCGTAATCTGAGGCGGCGGGCCGCCGCGAGGCGGCCCCAATCCAGCACGCAGCACAGGCTTCACAGCTCATGGCCCGCCTGACCGGCTGGTCGAGCCGACGCCGCCGAGAGACCCGGCGGCCAGGGACCAGCGGGAGCTGCATCGTGAGCGACACCAGTCTCGGCACCGACCGCCAGCGGGGCAGCGACTACGCCGACCTGTCCCGACAGATCCGCGCGGCGGGTCTGCTCGAGCGGCGACCGGCCTACTACGCGCTGCGGATCGGCCTCGTCGTCGGCTCCTTCGCCGGCCTGTGGGTCGTCTTCGTCCAACTGGGCGAGTCGTGGTGGCAACTCGCCGTGGCGGTCGCCCTCGCGGTGGTCATCGCGCAGGCGGGGTTCGTCGGCCACGACGCCGGCCACCGGCAGATCGCCCGCTCGCGCCGGGTGAACGACCTGATCGGCGTCGTGCACGGCAACCTGCTCACCGGGATCAGCTACGGGTGGTGGGTGGACAAGCACAACCGGCACCACGCCCACCCGAACACCGAGGGCAAGGACCCGGACATCACCGTGGCGCCCTTGTCGTTCACCACCGAACAGGCCCGGCGACGGCGCGGCCTGGGCGCCCTGTTCGTCCGCCACCAGGCGTATCTCTTCTTCCCGCTGCTCCTGCTGGAGGGCCTGCACCTGCACGCCATCAGCCTGCGGGCCGTCCTCAGCCCACGTCGCCTCGCGCGTCGACCCGTCGAAGCCGGGCTGCTGGCCCTGCACCTGGGCGGCTACCTCGCCGCCGTGTTCCTGGTCCTGAGCCCCGCACAGGCGATCGCGTTCATCGTCGTCAACCAGGGCCTGCTGGGCCTCTACCTCGGCTGCTCCTTCGCCCCCAACCACAAGGGCATGCCGATCCTCGGCACCGACGACGACCTCGACTACCTGCGCCGGCAGGTGCTCACCTCCCGCAACGTCCGGGGTGGGTGGTTCCTCGACGCCGTACTGGGTGGCCTGAACTACCAGATCGAACACCACCTCTTCCCGAGCATGCCGTGCCCCAACCTGCGCCGCGCCCGGCCACTGATCCAGCGGTTCTGCGCCGAGCACGAGATCGGCTACCACGAGACCAGTCTGGGACGCTCCTGGGCGGAGGGTCTGCGCCACCTGCAGGACATCGAAGCCCCCGAACCTCGTACCGGTGCCGCAATGCGCTGAGCTGCCGCGGCGGAGCCGGCCTCCATCGACGGCCGGCACACGTCGAGACTGGGAGCATGGAGTTCCTCTGCTACCACCGCGACCGGCACGGTTCCGTGGCACTGCGCGACGAACTGCTGCAAGAGCACTGGTCGTACATGGACCGGTACGCGGCGGAGATGATCGCGCGTGGCCCAACCTTCGCCGACGACGGTGGCACGCCCACCGGCAGCCTGCACATCGTCGACCTGCCCGATCCGGCGGCCGCCCGCGCGTTCGCCTTCGACGAGCCCAACTACCAGGCCGGCGTGTACCGGGACGTGCTGCTGCGCCGCTGGCGCAACACGCTGGGCCGCACCATGTGGGACTTCGCCGGAGGCCGGACCGACGGCAACCGGTACCTGGTGCTCGGTCTCGGCGCGGGACAGGCCGTCGATCTCGCCGTGCCACCCGCCCGGGACGAGCTGATCGCGTACGGCCCGCTGCTGTCCGACGACGGTGCCACCTGGCTGGGTACGGCGGCGTTGCTCCGGGCGCCGGACCCGGCCGGGGCGCGCGCGGTCCTGACCGCGGACGGGTACGCCGAGATCGAGGTGCACAACTGGGCGTTCGGCGGCCGGCCGTCATGACCCACGGACGGCCCGGGTGGCCGTCGGGGACACATCTGCGGCGGAGTCGCACCGCCCCTGTGATAGACAGTCCGCGTGGTGGAGGTGAGCCAGTCCGGCGAGCGCAGTGTCGACGACGCGGTTCTCGACGCCGCCCGGGACTGCGTACTGGCCTACGGCGTACGCCGCACGACGATGACGGACGTGGCGCGCCGCGCCGGCGTGTCGCGGATGACCGTCTACCGGCGCTGGCCGGACGTGCAGTCCCTGATCGGCGACCTGATGAACCGGGAGTGGCATCAGGTGTTGATGGCCGCCGCGGACACCGAGACGGGTGGCACGGCTCGGTCCCGCCTGGTGTCGCGCGTGGTGGCGGTGGCACGGGAGCTACGGGACCATCCGCTGCTGTGCAAGATCCGCGACGTCGATCCGGAGGTGCTGCTCCCGTACCTTCTCGACCGGCGCGGCAACGGCCAGGACGAGATGCTCCAGTTCCTCGCGGCGGCGCTGGCCGGCGGTCACGAGGACCGCTCGATCCGGCCGGGCGAGCCCGAGCTCATGGCCCGCGCGGTCTTTCTGACCACGCAGTCCTTCGTGTTGTCCGTCCGCACGGTGGCCGACGACGTGCCGGTGGCCCGGTTCGACCGGGAGCTGGCCCTGTTGGTCGACGGCTACCTGCGACCGGACTAGCCCGCGATGACCCGCAGCGCCCGCGGGCGGATGCCCACGTGTACCTCGGCGGTCCGGCCCACGGGATCGCCGTCGCCGTACACGGTCATCGTGCGGTCGGCGCCGACGGTGACCGACGTACCCCGGTAGGAGAAGACGTGCCCGCGGCGTACGTGCCGACCGGTGCGCATCTGCCGCAGCGCCATCGGGAACAGCGCCTTCGGCCGGTGCCCGATCACCACGACGTCCAGGGTCCCGTCGTCGGGCTGCGCCGCCGGGGCGACCCACAGGCCGCCGCCGTAGTACCCGCAGTTGGCGACGACCACCGTGTAGGCATGCCTCTGCTCCGTCCGGCCGTCCACGGTGATGGTGTACCGGGTGCGCGGCCAGCGCAGCAGCGCCCGCAGCCCGGCGGTGGGATACACCAGCGCGGCGGGCAGACGTGAACGGTTGGCCAGTTCGTTGGCCGCCGCGTCGACACCGACGTAGACGCTGCCGACGATGGTCCGCCCCGCGACCTGGAGCACGTCGAGATGCCGTGGCTGGCCGTGCAGCAGCAGCTCGGCGACCGCCTCGGGGGAGTGCGGCAACCCGAGCTGCCGGGCGAAGTCGTTGCCGCGACCGGCGGGAATGACGCCGAGCAGACCGCCGGTGTCGGCGACCACGCCGGCGAGCAGCCGGATGGTGCCGTCACCCCCGGCGGCCACGACGACCTCACCGGAGTGCACCGCCGCCATGGCGCGCTGCCGGGCCTGCTCGGCTGTCTGCGTGTATTCGACCCGTAGGCGGGCGCCCGCGGCGCGGAGCAGATGGGCCACCGGCATCAGGCGGGACAGCCCTCGGCGCGCGGCGGGACCGAGGATCACCGCGAAGGACCGCACCTCAGGGCACCAGGATGCCGGGATTGAGGATGCCGGCCGGGTCCAGGTGCTGCTTGACGGCCCGGAGCAGGTCCACCGCGACGTCGCCGATCTCGGCGGCGTACCAGGCGCGGTGATCCGCGCCGACACCGTGGTGGTGGCTGATCGTGGCACCCGCGGCGGCGATCGCGTCGCTGGCCGCCGCCTTCGCCCGCCGCCACCGGTCGAGCGGATCCGGCCCGGGGGAGCAGATGACCGTGAAGTACAGCGACGCGCCGGTCTCGTAGACGTGGGACACGTGCGCCAGCACCAGCGCCCCGTCCGGCAGCGCATCGATGATCGCCTGCCGCACCCCGTCGTGCACGGCCGGCAGCGCCGACCAGTAGGCCGCCGTCTCCAGCGTCTCCGCGAACGCCCCCGCGTCGAGCAGCGCGTCCCGCAGATACGGGGCGTCGAAACGGTGCCGCGCCCACTGTCGACCCGGCTCCTCGCCCAGCGGCACCCCGCCGTGCGCGGTCAGCACGCCGGCGGCCGCGTCCACCGTGGGGCGTACGTCCGCGCCCTCGTACCCGGCGATCAATTGGCAGCCGCCGTCGGAGCGGCCGGATCCTGTCGCCCCGATCGCGGTCTCGACCTCGTCGGACAGTCGCAGCACCGTGGGCCTCGGCCCGTCCTGTGCCAGTCGCCGTACGGCGTGCAGGCCGTCGGCGAACGACGGGAACCGCCAGCCCTCGTAGTGCGACTCGGCCGGTAGGGGCCGGATGCGCACGGTCACGTCGGTGATGACGCCCAGCGTCCCCTCGCTGCCCAGGAACAGCTGCCGCAGATCGGGACCGGCGGCCGAGGCCGGGGCGCGGCCCACCCGGACGGTGCCTCGGGGCGTGGCGATCGTGAGCGCCATGACCATGTCGTCGAAGCGGCCGTAGCCGGCCGACGCCTGGCCCGACGACCGGGTGGCGGCGAAACCTCCGATGGTGGCGTACTCGAAGGACTGCGGCACATGGCCGAGGGTGAATCCGTGCTCGGCGAGCAGTTCGGCGGCCCTCGGGGCGCTGAGCCCCGCCTGCAGCGTGGCGGTCCGCGACAGCGGGTCGATCGCCACGACGTCGTCCAGCCGGCTCAGGTCGACGGCGACGTGGTGCGCCGCGGTCGGCGTCAGCCCGCCGACCACCGAGGTGCCACCACCGAACGGGACCACGGCCACCCCCGACCGGGAGCAGAGGTCGAGGATGGACATCACCTCGGCGTGGTCGGCCGGGCACAGCACGGCCTGTGGGGGCGCCGGCACCCGGCCCTGCCGGCGGCGTAGCAGATCCGGCGTCGACATGCCCGACGCGTGCCGTGCCCGGGCGGCCGGGGCGGTGAGCACGTGCTCGGCGCCCAGTGCCCGCCGCAGCGCGTCGAGGACCGCACCGTCCAACTCGCAGTCCGGTACGGCCGCTTCCGCCAGCGGCACGGCCGGCGGTGGGGGCGTCAGATCGAGGATCCGGGCCAGCAGGGTCGATGCGGTGTCCGGCAGCGCCCTCGCGTTCCTCGTGGTGCCCCAGCGGGCCCATCCGACGGTCGGCGCTTCCCCTCCCATATTCATGTGTGACAGAGTGACATTCAACGTCACTGCATCGCAAGGAGGCGTGTGAAAACCTCGCTGACCGTCTCCCGACGGGAACGTGACCTCGCCGAACTGGTGGCCGGCGCACCCGTCGACGTCCTGGTCGTCGGGCTCGGCGTCACCGGCGCCGGAGTGGCCCTCGACGCGGCGAGCCGCGGGCTGTCCGTGGTCGCCGTCGACGCCCACGACCTCGCCAACGGCACCTCCCGCTGGAGTTCCAAACTGGTCCACGGCGGTCTGCGCTATCTCGCACACGGCCGGGTGGGCGTCGCCTACGAGAGCGCCACCGAGCGTCACCTGCTGCTGACCCGCACCGCGCCGCACCTGACGCGCCCCCTGCCGATGCTGCTCCCGTCGACCGCGTACACCAGCCGGTGGCAGGCGAACGCCGCGGCGGCCGGCCTCCGCGCCGGGGACCTGCTGCGTACCTGCGCCGGAACCTCCCGACGGACCCTGCCCGGAACGCGCCGGCTCGGCTCGGCCGAGGCGGGCGCCATCGCGCCCGCACTGCGCGCGGAGGGCCTCCGCGGAGCACACCTGTCCTGGGACGGTCAGCTCTGCGACGACGCCCGACTCGTCGTCGGTCTGGCACGAGCGGCCGCAGCCCGTTCCGCGCGCATCCTGCCCCGGTGCCGGGCGGTCAGCCTGCACCGCGAGGGAGCCGTCATCGAGGACACCCTCACCGGGGCGCGCATGCACGTCGCCGCCCGCGCGGTCGTCAACGCCACCGGCGTGTGGGCCAGCAGCCTGACCCCACACGTACGCCTGCGCCCGTCCCGGGGCACCCACATCGTGCTGTCCGCCGCCCGGCTGGGCGGACTCTGGGCCGGCCTGACGATCCCGGTCCCCGGCGAGTTCACCCGCTACGTCTTCGCCCTGCCCCAGACCGACGGCCTGGTGTACGCGGGACTGACCGACGAACCGGTGGACGGACCCGTCCCCGACGTGCCGCAACCCACCGAAGCCGACATCGCGTTCCTGCTCGACGTCCTCAACAGCGTCCTCGACCAGCCGCTGCAACCCACCGACGTCCTCGGCGCGTACGCCGGGTTGCGACCGCTGCTGGACGACGCCGACAGCCGAACCGCCGACCTGTCCCGCCGCCACGCCGTCATCGACGACCCCGACGGCATCATCAGCGTCATCGGCGGCAAGCTCACCACCTACCGCCGCATGGCCGAGGACGCCGTCGACACCGCCATCCGCCAGCGTGGCCTCCGTGCCGGCCCCTGCCGCACCCGACGCCTCCCGCTACCCGGTGCCGCGAGCAGGGCCCAGCTGGCCCGTGTCCCCGCACCACGCCGGCTCACCCACCGGTACGGCACGGAGGCCGTCGACGTCCTGGCCGAGGCACCCGCCGAACTCCGCCAGCCGATCGGCCCCGACATCCCCGTCACCGGCGCCGAACTCCTCTGGGCCACCCGCCACGAACTCGCCCTCACCGTCGACGACCTGCTCGACAGGCGTACCCGGATCGGTCTCGTCCCGGCGCACCGCGAGGCCGCGCTGCCGACCGCGCGACACGTCCTCGCGCTGGCCGCCGAGGAGTGACCGGACCGTCCGGTCGTATCCGGGCCGAAACCGGGATTGCGGTGGTCGTTCCGGGGGATGCCCCGAGCGGAGCACGGGATGTCCTGAGGACGCGGAGGGGGTCGGCGTCGTGTTTGACGGGTTCGAGGAGTTCGACATTCCCACGTCGGGGGCGACGATCCACGGACGCCGCGGCGGAAGCGGCCCTCCGGTTCTCCTCCTGCACGGCATTCCCGAGACACACCTGATGTGGCACCGCGTGGCGCCGCGGCTCGCCGGGGACCACACCGTGGTCGTCACCGACCTGCGCGGCTGGGGCGACAGCGGCAAGCCGCCGAGCAGCGCCGATCACGAGCCGTACAGCATGCGGGCGATCGCCCGCGACCAGATCGAGGTCATGCGGAGTCTGGGCCACGAGCGGTTCAGCCTCGTCGGCCATGATCGCGGGGCCCGGTGCGCCTACCGTCTCGCGCTCGACGAACCGGATCTCGTCACCCGGCTCGCC
Source organism: Micromonospora yongxingensis (assembly GCF_052601155.1). Lineage (NCBI taxonomy): Bacteria > Bacillati > Actinomycetota > Actinomycetes > Micromonosporales > Micromonosporaceae > Micromonospora > Micromonospora yongxingensis. The sequence goes on along the minus strand of NZ_JBQXEO010000033.1, from coordinate 51,760 downwards.
GTCCTGGACGTCGTCCCGGTCGGCGACGTCTACAACCGTGCCGACCGGGCGTTCAGCCTCTCGTACTGGGTCTGGTCCTTTCTGGCGGCACCGGCGCCGGTGCCCGAGCGGTTCATCGACGCGGCGCCCGCCGTCCTCGTGGACTTCATGCTCGACACGTGGCCCGAGGTGAAGGACGCGTTCCCGGCCGAGGTGCGCGCCGCGTACGTCAGGCAGTTCAGCGATCCCGCTACCGTCCACGCGGTCTGCGAGGAGTTCCGCGCGGCCGCGACGGTGGACTACCAGCAGGACGAGGCGGACCGCGGCACGCGCAGGATCGAGTGCCCTCTGCTGTTCCTCTGGAGCCAGCGAGGTCAGGTCGCGAAGCTCTACGACGACCCGCTCGGGATATGGAGGCAGTGGGCCGACGACGTTCGTGGCGGGCCGGTCCCGGTGGGCCACTTCATCCCGGAAGAGGCGCCCGAGGAGACCACGCGGCAGCTCCTGGACTTCCTGAAGTAGCTCCCGGCGACGCCTGACAAGATGGCGGCATGCCTGGATCGCTCGTCCCGCTCACGCTCGGCACGTGGCCCACACCGGTCGAGCCGATGCCCCGGCTGGCCGCCGCGCTCGGGCTCGGCCGCGAAGACCTTCTCGTCAAGAGGGACGACCTCACCGGCCTCGCCGGCGGCGGCAACAAGATCCGTAAGTTGGAGTGGACCGTCGCCGAAGCGCTCGCGGACGACGCCGACACCCTCGTCACCACGGGTGGGCCGCAGAGCAACCACGCGCGACTCACCGCGGCGGCCGCCGCGCGTCTCGGTCTGCGCGCCGTGCTGGTGTTCCCGGGCGAACCGCCGGCGGCCCCGTCGGGCAATCTCGTCCTGGACGCGCTCCTCGGCGCCGAGATCGTCTTCACCGGCGTGCAGGGTCAGCCGGCGCTCGTGGACGCCGCCGCGGGGGTGTGCGAGCGGCTGCGGTCCGAAGGCGCCCGCCCCGCCCTCATCCCGTTCGGCGGGTCCAGCGCGTTGGCCACCCGCGGTTACGCGACCTGCGGCGAGGAGCTGATGGCCCAGGTGCCCGACCTGCGTACCGCTGTGGTCGCCCTCGGTTCCGGTGGCACGATGGCCGGGCTCGTCGCGAGCCTGGGCCCGGACCGCACGCTCGGTGTCGACGTCGGGGCGGTCGAGGACTCCCGGGAGCGCGTGGCGGCCTTCGCCGCCGCGCTCTCGCCGGAGGTACGCGCCGATGACCTGCGCGTCGACCGTGACCACATCGGGAACGGCTACGCGAGCCTCACCGACACGGTCCATGAGGCGCTCACACTCGTCGCCCGGCTCGAGGGGATCATCCTCGATCCCACGTACACCGGGCGCGCGATGGCGGGCCTCATCGCGGCGATCCGGCGAGGCGAGATCGCTCCGGGCGACCGGACGGTCTTCGTGCACACGGGCGGGCTTCCCGGGATGTTCGGGCACCCCGACGTTCCGGCGTTCGCCGAAAGGGTCCAGAAGCTCTGCTGAGGGGGGTGACCGGGTGGGCGCGCTGCGCCTCCTCGACGGCGGCACCGACCCGTCCAACCACCCACTGTCATGCTTCCACTACCCGTAGTGTCGTCATTCGGTGACGGTGAACGGGTAGGGCAGGGTGATCGATGACAGCGGATCGCGACGCCGGGTCGGCGGTTCCCGCGCGGAGGGATCCCGCACATCCGGCGTTCCTGGAGCTGTTCTTCGATCTGGTCTACGTCTTCGCGCTGATCTCCCTCGCCGACAAGCTGGCCGCCGACCTGACCTGGACGGGCGTCGCCGAAACGCTGGTGCTGCTGCTCGGCTTCACGTTCATCTGGGCGGTGACCGTATGGTCCGGTGACACCCTCGATCGGGCCCGGCCGGCAGTCCAGGTCAAGTTCATCGGCACGATGGCGGGAAGCCTGCTGCTGGCGGCCACGGTTCACGACGCGTTCGGCAGTCGGGGCCCGCTGTTCGCGATCACCTACGTGGCGATCCACCTCGGCTCCAGCGCCTACATCCTGTTGGTCGTGCGGGAGCCGTTCGCGCGGCGGAGGAGCCGGCGGGTCCTGTTCTGGGAGACCATCGCCGGGCTCGGGTGGATCGGTGGAGCCCTCCTCGACGGTACGGCCCGCCTGGCGCTCTGGGCGGTTGCGGTCGAGATCGAATGCCTCGCGGCCGCGTTCGGCTGGCCCGTGCCAGGCCTGGGCCGTTCGCACTCCGAGGAGTGGCGGTTGGCCGCGGAGAGGCTCTCCGAGCGGTACCGGCAGTTCGTCATCATCGCGCTCGGCGTGTCGATATTCGCGACGGCGGAGACGTTCAGCGAGAGCGACTACGCCGCCCCGCGGGTCTGGGCGCTCGTGGTCGTCTTCCTGATGGTGGTGCTGATGTGGCGCATCTACATCTACCGTGCCGGAGAACTGCTGACCGAGGCGATCGCCAAGTCGACGAGGCCGTCCCTGCTCGGCCAGTCCGGCGCGGTCACTCATGTGATCATGGTGGCCGGCATCGGAGGTGCGGCGGTCACCAGCAAACTTGTCATCGACCGTCCGTTAGGCGAGACCCCGACGTCCTGGGCCGCGATCATCCTCGGTGGGCCGGCGCTCTTCCTGCTCGGCCGTGGGGTGCTCGACTACACCGTGTTCGGCCGGGTGTCCAGGTCGCGGCTGGCGGGCCTGGTCCTGCTGGGTGGGGTGGCACCGGCGACGTACCTGCTGCCGCCGGTGGTCGTCGCCCTCCTCGCCACGAGCGTGCTGGCCCTGGTCGCCGTGGCGAACCTGCTGAGCACGCGGGTGCACCCCCGGACGGCGGCGCCCCCGGCGCTGCGCTGACCCGGTCCGGCCGTTCATCCGGCCGGCAGCGGAGCACTGGTCAGTCGCGAACGGGGGGCCACCGCCTCGACGATCAGTGTGAGCAGCAGGACCAGGTTCGCCACGATCATGATGGCCAGCGGTGACACCAATGGCATCGCGGGCGCGACGGCGCCCAGCACGACGATCCCCAGCACCCGTGGCCAGAGAATCCGACCGGTGGCCACGAAGTCGTACAGGCAGCCGCCGAGCAGGAACAGCGCGGGACCGCCCAGGGTCGCGACGATCAAGCCGGCGGGCGCCTCGCCGAACGGGCGGTCGATGACGAGCGAGTCACTCGCCGAGATGACCACCACCCCCGCCACCATGACCAGGTGGGTGTACGAGGTGGCGGTGCCCGAACGTACCCGCTCCACCATCGAGACGGCGGTCGGCGCCAACAGTTGTCGTATCCGGTGGAAGTAGATCTGGAACAGCAGCAGGGCGTTGGCGAGCGCCACCGCGCACGCGGCGACCGGGCCGACCTCGAAGTCGCTGCTGGCCAACCCCTTGCCGACCGTCAGGATCAGTTCACCGAGCGAGATGATGAAGATCTGCCGGTGTCGCTCGGACAGGTGAGCGCCGGTGAAGATCTGGCTGGCGAGTTCGGTACGACCGAGCCGGGGCGTCGGCCAACCGATCCGGGCCGAGCCGAGGTCGACCGCCACCGCGATGGACCACAGCACCAGCCTGGCCGTGCCGTCCACGAACGCGCCGGCCACCCAGGGCCCGACGGTGACGCCGAACCAGAAGAAGACGCGGATGCTCCGCGCCTGGATGGGCCGGTTCACCCGCGTGCCGGGGATGAGAACGGAGTCCCGGGCGAGGTGGATGGCGAAGTACGCGGCGACGAAGAGCCACCCGTACGCGCCGAAGGCCCGTGGGACCGCGATGGCCATCAGCAGGGTGCCGAACATGACCACGAGCACGGTGGCCTGGATCAGCGGCAGCCGCGGATTGAACAGGTCGGTGAGCCACGCCGTGAGCACCCAGACCCACCAGGCGGCGAGCAGCAGAACGGCCGTCTGCGCCGCGTTGCGAACGCTGAGATCGTTCATCAGCCCGACGGCGAGCCGGGAGAACATGAAGATGTAGACCAGATCGAAGAAGAGTTCCAGGAACGTCGGAAACTCGGGCTCGCCGCGTCGGCGGAGAATCCGGGGTAGCGGGCTCGAGGTCACGGCGTCTGCCTCCTGAAGCGACGCCCGACCGGGAGCGGAGGCGCTGGCAACCTGGTGAGGTTCCTGTCACCTCTGAACCTACAAAACAGGACACGCCCGAACAGCCAAAAGGCTCCTCCTGGCCTGCGCGTTCAGTCACGCCCGGCGAGCAGCGGTCGGTTCGCCTCGATCCTGAGGGTGGCCAGCAGCCCCGGGTGGTCGGTCGCCCCGCGCATGCTCACCGCCCGGCGGCAACAGATCCGGACGTCGGTCGTCGCCATGGCGTGCTGCAGCGCGCCGTCGTCGATCCGCAGGTAGTCCGGCGGTACACAGGACCGCACGTCGGGGGAGCCGCCGCTGCGGAGGTTGAGGTCGCCGAGCAGCACGGTGGGCGCGTACCCGGCGCTGCCGCGGATGGTCGACACGACCGTGTCGAGCAGGTGACGGCACTGGGCGAGCGCGACGGCGGCGCTGGTGGCCGCCAGGTGTGTGGTGCACGCGTGCAGCGTGCCGGCGACCTCGACGCAGAGCCAGGCACGCTCCTCGGGGTCCGTGACATCCTGCGTCGGGTAGATCCCGCTGTGCACCGTGTGCGGCGCCGTGACGCGGGCCAGCAGCCCGATGCCGTACGGCTGGCCGTTGCGGCACCGGGTGGCGGCGCCGGAAGGACGGTCGCCGGCGGCCTTGAACGCGGACACGACCCTGGCGCCACCGTGGACCTGCGAGAACGTGCGCTCCAGGGTCGTCACGTCGTCCCGGCAGATCTCGTTGAGGGTGACCAGATCGGGCACCTCGGCGGTGATGACCTCGGCGGCCCCGGTCACCGATCGGCCCGTGTAACAGCCGGCGCGCCCGCTGTTGCAGAGGTTCATCTGGAGCACCCGCAGGACCGTCGTCGCGGAGGTGTCCGCCACCGACGAACCGGCCGGCACCGTGGCGGCGGCGATCACGCACACGACGGCCAGGGCCCGGCGGAGACTCCGGTACGAACGATCGCCCAGGACAGGCGGGGTCGTCGCCGCTCGGGCACGACCCCACCTGTTCCGGGTGATCACCGACGCTCCCGTCCGCCACCTAGCCCAGTCGGGTCTCGATGGCCTCGATGATGCGTGGACGCAGCTCGGCGGCGCGGATGACCGCGTCCACGGAGCCGACCTCGACGGCGCGCTGGATGTTGTGCACGCGGTCGAACTCCGTGGCGACCTCGCCGAGCTTCTCCGCCCGGACCGACGAGCGCAGCTCGTCGAGTTCCGCGGTCAACGCCGCGCGCTCGGTGCCGGCCGCCGCGGCGACGCGGGCCTCCAGGCCCCGGACACGCGGGTCGGCCGCCGTGCGGGCGTTGACGTCGGCGGAGAACACCACTGCGGCGGCGGGGGCGCCGCCCAGCACCGAGGCGAACGAGCCCTCCAGCGCCAGCACCGTCATGTTCGGGTTCAGGGCCTTCGAGAACACCACGAACGCGCCGCCGTGGTAGCGCGAGATCACGCAGAAGACGATCGGCCCGCGGAAGTTCACGATCGCCCGGCCGATCTCGGCGCCGTACTCCAACTGGAGTTTGCGCATCGACTCCGGTGAGCCGTCGAAGCCCGACAGGTTGGCCAGCACCACCAGCGGCCGGTTGCCGCTGGCCGCGTTGATCGCCCGCGCGGCCTTCTTCGACGACCGTGGGAACAGCGTCCCCGCCGTGTAGGTGTCCGGGCCGTCGGTGGGCGGGAAGCCGCGCCGGGGCACCGACCGTGACTCGATGCCGAGCAGGCACACCGGGATGCCACCGAGGTGTACGTCCTGCACGACGGCGGTCTCCGCGTCGGCCATGCCCGCCCAACGTTCCAGCACCGGGTGGTCCTGGTCGGCGAGCGCCCGCATCACCGTCCGGATGTCGAAGGGCTTCTTGCGGTCGGGGTTGGCCGTGGCGGAGAAGATCTCGCCGACGGTGCTGAACGCGCTGCCCGCGACGTCGTGCGGGAACGCCGAGATGTCGCGGTCAACGGGGTCCGTGGTGGTCGCACGCCGGGGCGCGTCCTCGCCGGGCGCGACGTACGTGTGGTCGTAGTGCGACATGACCACGTCCCGCGCGGCGGTCAGGTTCGGCGCCCAGTACTGCGCCTGCCCGTTCGGCCCCATCACCCGGTCGTAGCCGCCGATGCCGAAGTTGTCCTCGGCGGACACGCCTCCGGAGAAGTCGAGCGACTGCTTGCCGGTGAGGACCATCGCCGAGTCCGGCGTCATCACCAGGATGCCCTTGGTGTGCATGAGCATCGTCGCCTCGGCGTTCCAGTACGGCTGCGCGCCCACGTTGATGCCCGCCACGACGATGTTGATCTCACCGCCGGCCTGGGTGAACTCGACGATGCGCTTGAGCGCCGCCGCCACCCAGTCCATGTTCTCGGTGCCGGAGGTCATGGAGATCCGCGCTCCGGCGGACAGCGCCCACCACTCCAGCGGCACCCGCATCTGCTCGGCCAGGTCGAGCGCGGCGATCACGCGTCGGCACTCCGGCTCCGACAGCGCACCCAGCGACTTCGTCGGGTCACCGAGCAGCACGACCCGGCTGACACCCTGCGGGTGCCGCTCGGTCGGCGTGGTGACCACGCCGGCGACGATCGCGGCCCGGTTGCGACCCTTCGGCCGCTCCACCGGCACCAACACGTGGTCGTCGTCGAGGTCGTGCTCGACGAAGTCGCCGAGCAGGCCGGTCAGCTCGTACGGGTACACCGTGTTGCGGCTGCTCGCCCGCAGCACCTTCAGCCGGTACTCGTCGAGCGGTTCGACGGGTTCGACGGGCGGCTCGCCGATGGTGAGCTGGGCGCCGCCGGTGGCGTCGAAGGAGATCCGTACGGCGATCTTGGTCAGCTCGCCGGTGCGGCGGTCGCGTTGCCGCGCGATGAAGAGGATCTCCTCCAGCCCTGCCCCCGCGGTCGTCGGGCGTACCCGCCCGGCGATCATCTCCATCTCCTGGCGGGTCAGCTCGCTCGGCGGCCAGACGTAGACCACGATCCGGTTGGTGTTGAAGCGCGTCTTCGACGGCCGCCGGGACTGTGCGCGGCGGATCGAGTCGAGGCAGGCGGCGATGGCGTCCTCGGTCGTCGGCAGCGCGACCAGCCGGCCGTCCTGCTCGCGCAGCTCGGTCAGGTCCCGCACCTGCGCGAACGCGACGAGACGCTCGTCGGACGGGTTCTCCCGCGCCACGCACTGGAAGAGGTAGACCTCCTCGTCCGACGACGGCAGCCGGGTCAGGTCGAACTTGTGCAGCCGCTCCAGCTGCATCCGCTGCGCGATGTACGGGTGCAGGCCGCGGATCAGCCGGTCCTCCGTCATCCCCGCGTCGGACGGGCGGAAGGTGAAGTGGTGGTGCATCACCGCTCCGCCGCGACCGGCGACGGTGGCGGTGAGCCGACGGACCTGGGGCGGCAGCGGGTGCGCGGTGATGACCTCCAGCAGCGCCGCCGCCATCGCGTCGAAGTCCTCCGGCTGGTTCTCCCACCCGAGGTAGATGTCGACGTCGACGGCGTCCTCGCCGCTCGCCAGCTCGGCGAGCCCGCGCAGCGCGTCGCCCAACGCGTCGAAGCTCACCGCCGCGGAGACCACGCTCGAATCGGCGCGCTCGGCGACGACGAACGTGCAGTCCGCGACCTCGCGGGTGCGTACGCTGGCGAGCGCCTTGTTGCCGTAGTACCGCCGGGTCAGCACCTCCAGCATCACCGCGTTGTCGAGGTGGTCACGGACGAGCCGCTGGCCGAGCAGCCGTACCAGCGGCTCGGTGCTGCGTACCATCTCGGCGATCCGCTCGGTGCGGTCCGCCGCGTCCGGGTGCGCGTCCAGGTGACGCAGGTGCCCGCGGACCTGGGCGTAGACGCGGGCGCGGTTGCGGCGCAGCAGCGGCTGGGCGAACCAGGCGAACACCACACCGCGGGCGAGGTCGGCGACCACGGGGAAGCGGACCTGCGTCGCGGCCACCAGCCGCTCCAGTGCGAGACCGGCCGGTTCGCGCAGCGTCTCGTCCGGCGGGGACTCCCGGAGCCACGCGCGCAGCAGCGTCGCGACGACCGTGGCGTCGGCGGACGCGCGTTGCTGCGCGAGGAAGATCCGGAACACGGCGGCTTCGAGGTCGCCGGAGCGCTCCAGGTCGGTGACGCCGTAGTGCCCGAGCGCCTTGGCGAGCTTGGCCTGGAAGGCATCCGGCAGCCCGGCCCGCTCGACGTCGAGGCTCTGCAGGTACGTGTGGAAGTACTCGCGGGCACTGTGCGCGTGGGCGCCGCCCTCCTCGCCCGTCGGCCGGTTGCGGCTCAGCTCGGTGAGGTCGGCGAACACGTCGACGAGGTCGAGTTCCGCGGCCAGCGGCCGGTGGCCGTCCTCGATGGCCGCCGACCGCGCGGTGAGGTAGTCGTCGAGCACCCGGTCGTCGTCGTGCGGGTCGACGTCGAAGCCGAGCAGCAGGGCCCGGAGGTCCTCCTGGCCGCGCAGCGTGCGCTGGTACGCCGGAACGTCCTCGGCGGAGGTGGGCAGGTCCAGCTCGACGGGGGCGGCGGTCGGATCGTCCGCGGTCTCGGCGCCCTCGTCGGCGAGCGGCTCCAGCCGCAGCAGCGGCGCACCGGCCTCGACCTGGCTGCCGACCGCGACGGCGCACTCCTTCAGCCGCGCCTTGAACGGCGCACGCAGCACCGTCTCCATCTTCATGGCTTCCAGCACCAGCACCGGCGCGCCGGCCTCGACCTCGGCGCCGATCTCCAGCGGTGTGGCGACGACCAGCGCCGGCATGGGGGAGCGGACGACGCCGCCCTCGTCGCGACTGACCCGGTGCGTCACGCCGTCCACCTCGACCAGGTGGGTCGGCCCGTGCGTGCCGGTGAGCAGCCGGTACCGGACGCCGTTGACGGCGATCTGGCCGGTGTGCCGGTCGAAGCGGTCGAGCTCGACGTCGGCGGTGTGCACGACCGGGCCCACCTCGATGCCGACGCGGAACCGGTGCGCGCCGACCCGCGCCACGCGCATGCGGTAGGTGACGCCGCGCAGCTTCAGGTCCAGCGGCCGGCCGCTCTTGTGCTGCACCTGGGGGCGCCCACCGGACGCCGTCGACAGCAGCCGCTGCCGCTCGACGCGCTCCTCCTCCTCGTACGCCTCGATGGCGGCGGCCGCCAGTGCGACCGCGGAGTGCCGGTGCGCGACGAGCCTGCCCTCGCCGCGGACGCGGTCGATCCAGCCGGTGTCCGCGCTGGCATCGATCACCTCGGGCTGGTCGAGCAGGTCGAGGACGAAGCTCTTGTTCGTCGCGCCGCCCTCGATGATCACCGTGGTGTTCGCCATCGCCCGACGCAGCCTGCCGAGTGCCTCGTCGCGATCGCGGCCGTACGCGATGATCTTCGCGATCATCGAGTCGAAGTCGGCCGGGATGGTGTCACCCTCGCTGACGCCGGTGTCCACCCGGATACCCGGGCCGGCGGGCAGGTCCAGCCGCGCGATCCGGCCGGGGGAGGGCGCGAAGTCGCGGTCGGGGTCCTCGGCGTTCAGGCGGGCCTCGATGGCGTGCCCGCGCTCCGCCGGCGGCTCACCGTCGAGCCGGCCGCCGGAGGCGACGTGCAGCTGGGCCTTGACCAGGTCGAACCCGGTGGTCAGCTCGGTGATCGGGTGCTCGACCTGCAGGCGGGTGTTGACCTCGAGGAACGCGAACAGCTGGTCGCCGGGGTGGTAGAGGAACTCGACGGTCGCCGCGCCGCGGTATCCGACCGCCACGGCCAGCCGTTCGGCCGATGTCTTGAGCTCGGCCGCCTGCGCCGGGCTGAGCACCGGTGACGAGGACTCCTCGATGACCTTCTGGTTGCGTCGCTGCACCGAGCAGTCGCGGACACCGAGCGCCCAGGCCGTGCCCTGCCCGTCGGCGATCACCTGGACCTCGACGTGCCGCGCCCCGGTGACCAGGCGCTCCAGGAACACGATGCCGCTGCCGAACGCGCGCGCCGCCTCCTGACTCGTGCGCTCGTACGCGTCGACCAGCTCGGCCTCGCTCCTGATCACGCGGATGCCGCGACCGCCGCCGCCCGCGGTCGCCTTCAACATCAGCGGGTAGCCGATCTCGGCCGCCGCCGTACGAGCGGCGTCCAGGGTCTTGACGGCACCGCGGCTCCACGGCGCGACCGGCACGCCGACCTCTTCGGCGATCAGCTTCGAACCGATCTTGTCGCCGAGCTGGCGCATGGCGTCCGCGCTCGGCCCGACGAACGTGACGCCGATCTTCTCGCACAGTTCCGCGAACGCCGGGTCCTCGGCGACGAAACCCCAGCCGACCCACGCGGCGTCGGCACCGGTCTCCGTCAGCGCGCGCTCCAGCACAGCCAGGTTGAGGTACGGGCGGGCGGACGCCGGACCGAGGTCGTAGGCGATGTCCGCCTCGCGCACGAAGGTGGCGGTGCGGTCGACGTCGGTGTAGAGGGCGACGGTCTCGATCCGGATGCCGGTCTCCGCAGCCAACTCGCGGACCGCGTGGATGAGCCGCATGGCGGCCTCACCACGGTTGACGATGGCGACACGGTTGAACACCCGACTGACCCCTTTGGTAGACCCATGATGCGTGTCGCCGGGAGATGACGGCTCCCGGCAGCGATCACTTTTCCGTCTGCCAGCAGCCAGCGCCATGGTGCAATCACCGAACCAATCGCCGCTCAGTTGTAGGAAACCAACAAAAGTTTTTGGCCTTCAGGTGTCGGTCTCCGGGACTGTGGTCGAGGGTAACGGGGGGACGCCGGTGGGTCAGCCGGCCGCGGCGTGGGCGTACCGGCGGGCCAGGTGCGCGAAGGCGTCCCTGAGCTCGACCGGCCCGACGACCTCGATGTCGGCGTCGAACCTGCCGATGGAGGCGGCCAGGCTGGGCCATGACCACGAGCCCAGAACGAGCCGGCAGCGGTCCGGGCCGAGTGCCTCGACCAGTCCGTCGCTGGAGTAGGGGGACACCGCCTCGGCGGGGAGGTCGAGGATCACCTCGCCTCGGCAGGGCCAGTCGCCGGAGCCCTGGAACCTGCTGACGACGTAGGCGGCCACGTCCCCTCCGGGCAGTTCGCGCGGGGTGAAGCGGGGACCGGTGGGTGTGCGCGGCGTTATCCGGTCGGCGCGAAAGGTGCGCCAGTCGCCGCGGTCGAGATCCCACGCGACGAGGTACCAGCGCCCGCCCCAGGTGACGACATGGTGCGGCTGCACCCGGCGCGGAGGAGTGTCGGCGCGCCGGCCGTCGCCCACTCCCTCCCAGACCGCGGGGGCGTAGTCGAAGCGCACCACCTCGCGGGCGTGCACGGCGGCGCTGAGCGCCACGAGTACGGCGCTGTCGGCCTGTGGGTCCGATCGGGTTCCGGGTCGTCCGACGGCGGTGACCTGGAGGGTGTCGATGCGGTGGCGCAGCCGTGCCGGCATGACCTGCCGGACGGTGGTCAGCGCCCGCTTCGCGGCCTCCTCGATACCGGCGCCCGCGGTGGTGGCGATCTGGAGTGCGACGGCGAGCGCGACGGCCTGCTCGTCGTCGAACAGCAGCGGTGGCAGTTCCCTGCCCGCGTCGAGCCGGTAACCCCCGTCGGGGCCCTTGGTCGCGCGGATGGGGTAGCCGAGTTCGCGCAGGCGATCGACGTCGCGGCGCACGGTGCGCGGGCTGACGGCGAGCCGCTCGGCCAGCAGCGCCCCCGGCCAGTCCCGGCGGGCCTGGAGCAGAGAGAGCAGCGACAGCAGGCGGGCTGAGGTGTTCGGCACGGGTCCCGATACTGCCAGGAGAAGCGGTCACAAACTGTCCTCTTCACCTGCGACCGTTGCACCGGCAAGCCGACGAGGACGACCGGAAGGATCCGAGTGCCCGCCATGACGACACCCGCCCCAACTCCCGACCCGGAGCGGGCCGAACTGCTCACCGGCCGCCGAGTGATCCGATGACCGTTCTCGCCACCCGGGCGCTCAACCGCGCGACGCTCGCCCGGCAGTTCCTGCTCGAACGCGCCGACGTACCGGTCCTGGATGCCGTCGCGCACCTCGGCGGCCTCCAGGCGCAGGAACCGCAGGAACCGTTCGTCGGGCTCTGGTCGCGGCTGCGCGCGTTCGACCCGGCGGTGCTCTCGGACCTGCTGACCGGGCGACGCCTGGTGCGCACACACCTCATGCGCCGGACCGTCCATCTCCTCACCGCCGACGACGTCCTGGCCTGGCGGGCCCGTCACGACACCATGCTGCGCCAGCGGGTGCTCGGGACCTACCGCGACGAGCTCGACGGGGTGGACCTCGACGAACTGGCCGCCGCCGGCCTGGCGGTGATGGCCGACGGCGAGCCGCGCTCGATGACCGAGTTGGCGCGGGCGCTCGGCGAGCGTTGGCCGAGGCCGGGGCGGCGTGCGCTGGGCGAGATGGTGATCGCCGCACTCGTCCCGATGGTGCAGCTGCCGCCGCGCGGGCTGTGGCGCACCAGGGCCGGCGTGCGGAACGTTCCGCTCTCCTCCTGGTTGGGCCGGGAGATCGACCCCCCGACCCTGGAGGAGGGGTCCGATCCGGTCGGGCAGACGCTGGTACGTCGCTACCTGGCCGCGTTCGGCCCGGCCGCCACGGCCGACCTCCGGGCCTGGTGCGGCCTCGCCGGACTACCGAGAGCGGTGACCGCACTGCGGGCGGAACTGGTGACCTTCCGCGACGAGCGCGGCCGTCAACTGATCGACCTTCCCGACGCGCCGCGCCCCGACCCCGACACACCCGCCCCGGTGCGGTTCCTGCCGGCATTCGACAACGCGATCCTCGGCTACCACGACCGCAGTCGGATCATCGACGACGCCCACCGCGGCCTGTCGGTCGCCGGCGAGCGCGTCGTGCTGGTCGACGGGCGGGTCGCCGCGACCTGGGGCGTCGCGGCCGGCACGGTGACCGTGACCCCGCTGGGCCGCTTCTCCCGCGCCGAGCGCGCGGCCGTCGCCGAACAGGGGCAGGAGTTGGCGTCGTTCCTCTCCGACGGGGAGAGCGACCGGGCCGTCGTCGCCGGATAGCTCCCATGTCTGCGGCAGCTCCTGTGGCCGGCGACGGCCGTGACTGTCAGCCCGGCCTCGCCGTCCCGCGCGGTGGTAGGCGTCAGCGGTGCGTCCCACCCGATGTCTCCGCAGGGCCGGCGGAGTTCTGTGCGAGCCTGACGCGCAGGTAGGCTGCGATACATCGGATGTCCGGGAGGGGGCCACGTGCCGGTTACCGACGAGGCGATCGACAAGATCAAGGCGATGATCGTGCAGGGGGAGCTGGGCCCCGGCTCTCGACTGCCCCGGGAGGCGGACCTCGCCGAGCGGCTCGGCCTCTCCCGCAACTCGTTGCGGGAGGCGGTCAAGGCGTTGTCGCTGATCCGGGTGCTGGACGTGCGGCAGGGGGACGGCACCTACGTGACGAGTCTCGAACCCGCCCTTCTTCTGGACGCCATCGGGTTCGTCGTCGACTTCCACCAGGACGACACGGTGCTGCAGTTCCTGGAGGTACGCCGTGTGCTCGAACCCGCGGCGACGGAGCTGGCCGCGATCCGGATGACCGACGCGGAGATCGCCGGCCTGCGGGGGATTCTCGCCGAGCTGGGAGAGGCGCCGACGGTCGAGGCGTTGGTGGCCAACGACCTTCGGTTCCACAACCACATCGCCGCCGGCTCCGGCAACAACGTGCTCTGCTCGTTGATCGACAGCCTGTCCGGGCCGACGACGCGGGCACGCATCTGGCGAGGGCTCACCCAGGAGGGTGCCGTGCGGCGCACCCGGGAGCAGCACGAGGCGATCTGCGAGGCGATCGAGGCGCGCCAGCCCGAGGCGGCCCGGGCCTGGGCGACGGTGCACGTCGCCGGTGTCGAGCAGTGGCTCCGCAACGCGCTCGGCGGCCCCGAGTCCGCGCTGCCACCGGCCTGACCGCCCGGTTCGCTGCTCTTCGCCGACACAGGCGGTGCTGCGGGCCCCCGCGCCGATCCATCCCGCCGGTGCCATGAGTCGGGCGGTCCTCGCTGCCCTCGCCCAGGTCATCCGATCACTTTGACCGAACTTCCCGGCGCCCTATTGCAACACGTGCGTAACTCAACTATACAACCAGGCAACAGATCCGATGTTTGGCCGGAGGTTGTCGAGTGAAGCTGCTTCGAGTGGGGGCGATCGGCCAGGAACGTCCGGTGGCGCTGGACGCGCACGGCCGGCTCGTGGACCTCTCCGACCTGGTGGTCGAGATCGACGGGGCCTTCCTCTCCGGTGACGGTGTCGAGGTGGTGCGCGCCGCGGTCGAAGGTGGGGACCTGCCCCTGGTGGCCGACCCGGAGACCCGGATCGGCGCGCCGATCGCGCGGCCCGGCAAGATCGTGTGCGTCGGGCTGAACTACTCCGACCATGCCGCGGAGACCGGTGCGCAGCCGCCGACGGAGCCGATCCTGTTCATGAAGGCGCCGAACACGGTGGTCGGCCCCAACGACCAGGTGCTCATCCCGCGTGGCAGCGTCAAGACCGACTGGGAGGTGGAGCTCGCCGTCGTCATCGGACGCACCGCGCGCTACCTGGAGAGCGACGACGCCGCGTTGGCCTGCGTCGCCGGCTACGCCATCTCCAACGACCTGTCCGAACGCGAGTTCCAGCTCGAACGCGGCGGCCAGTGGGACAAGGGCAAGTCCTGCGAGACGTTCAACCCGCTCGGACCCTGGCTGGTCACCGCCGACGAGGTGCCCGACCCGCAGCAGCTGGGCCTGCGCCTGACCGTCAACGGCACCCGCCGGCAGAACGGCAGCACCAAGACGATGATCTTCGGCGTCGCCGAGCTGATCCGCTACGTGAGCCAGTTCATGGTGCTCGAACCGGGGGACGTCATCAACACCGGCACACCGGCCGGGGTGGCCCTCGGGCAGCCGGACCCGAAGCCCTACCTGCGGCCCGGTGACGTGATCGAGATCGAGATCGACGGCCTCGGCGCGCAGCGTCAGACGGTGGGGGCGGCGGCATGACCGCGAGGATCACCGGCCTGCGGACGTACGACATCCGGTTCCCCACCTCCCGGGAGCTGGACGGCTCGGACGCCATGAACCCGGACCCCGACTACTCGGCGTCCTACGTCATCATCGGCACCGACCACCCGGACGGGCACGAGGGCCACGGGTTCGCCTTCACCATCGGGCGCGGCAACGACATCCAGACCACCGCCATCCGCGCCCTGGAGTCGTACGTCGTCGGACGCCCGCTCGACGCGACGCTGGGCGACCTCGGTGGCGTCTGGCGGGACATGGTGCACGACTCGCAGCTACGCTGGCTCGGCCCGGAGAAGGGCGTCATGCACATGGCGATCTCCGCGGTGGTCAACGCGCTGTGGGACCTGCGCGCCAAGCGCGCGGGCAAGCCACTGTGGAAGCTGCTCGCCGACTCGACCCCCGAAGAGCTCGTCGACCTGGTCGACTTCCGGTACCTGTCCGACGCGCTCACCCCCGGCGAGGCGCTGGAGATCCTCCGCCGCGCCCAGAACGGGCGGGCCGAGCGGGAGGCCCACCTGCTCGAACACGGCTATCCGGGCTACACCACCACCCCGGGATGGCTGGGGTACGACGACGCCAAGCTGGCCCGCCTCTGCAAGGAGGCCGTCGCCGACGGCTTCACCCAGCTCAAGCTGAAGGTCGGCGCCAACCTCGACGACGACGTACGGCGGATGGCCCTCGCCCGGGAGGCGGTGGGTCCGGACATCCGCATCGCCGTCGACGCAAACCAGCGGTGGGACGTCGGCCAGGCGATCGCCTGGGTACGGGAGCTGTCCCGCTTCGACCCGTGGTGGGTCGAGGAGCCCACCAGCCCGGATGACGTGCTCGGCCACGCCACCATCGCCCGGGCGATCTCCCCCGTGAAGGTCGCCACCGGGGAGCACGTGCAGAACCGCGTGATCTTCAAGCAGCTCCTGCAGACCGGCGCCATCTCGTACCTGCAACTGGACGCCGCGCGGGTGGCCGGGGTCAACGAGAACGTGGCGATCCTGCTGCTGGCGGCGAAGTTCGGGGTGCCGGTGTGCCCGCACGCCGGTGGGGTCGGCCTCTGCGAGCTGGTGCAGCACCTGTCGATGTTCGACTACCTGGCGGTGTCCGGCTCGATGGAGAACCGCGTGATCGAGTTCGTCGACCACCTGCACGAGCACTTCGTCCACCCGGTGGTCATCCGCAACGGCCACTACGTCGCCCCGACCGCACCGGGGTTCAGCGCCGACCTCCGGCCACAGACGCTGCTCGACTACGTCTACCCGGACGGCCCGGTCTGGGCGGACGGGGGAACGGCATGACCGCCGAGTTCACCGGCCTGCGCGCCGTGGTCACCGGGGGCGGCTCCGGCATCGGTCTCGCCACCGCCCACCTGCTCGCCGAGCGGGGCGCCGCCGTCGCCTGCCTCGACCTGGATCCGTCCGGTGTGCCGGCCCCGCTGCACGGCATCGTCTGCGACGTCGCGGACGCGGACGTGGTGACCCGGGCCGTCGCCGAGGCCGCGCGGCACCTCGGCGGCATCGACGTTCTCATCAACAACGCCGGTGTCGGCGCGCAGGGCACCGTCGAGGCGAACACCGACGACGAGTGGCACCGCGTCTTCGACGTCAACGTGCTGGGCATCGTCCGGGTCACCCGGGCGGCCCTGCCCCACCTGCGGGCGTCGGCCCAGGCGGCCGTGGTCAACACCTGTTCGATCGCCGCCACCGCCGGCCTGCCCAACCGTGCGCTCTACAGCGCGACGAAGGGCGCGGTGCAGTCGCTGACCCTCGCCATGGCCGCCGATCACCTCGCCGAGGGGATCAGGGTCAACTGCGTCAACCCCGGCACCGTCGACACCCCGTGGGTGCGCCGCCTGCTCGCCGCCGCCGACGACCCGGACGCCGAACTGGCCGCGCTGCGCGCACGTCAGCCCATCGGTCGGCTGGTCTCCGCCACCGAGGTCGCCACCGCGATCGCCTACCTGGCCAGCCCGCTGGCCGCGTCCACCACCGGGACCGTGCTCGCCGTCGACGGCGGCATGCACGGGCTCCGCCTCCGGCAGGCCGCCACGACGGCCGCGGACCGCGAAAATCCGTCCCTGCCAGTGAATCGAGGAAACCCATGACGATCGGTGTGACCGCCCGAGGGGTGCTCGGGCTGTCCATGGCCGTGGCGCTGGTCGCGTCCGCGGCGGCGTGCAGCAAGGACTCCGCCGGACCCGCCAGCCCGGGTGGGGGCGGTACGGGTTCGGTCGGTGTCGACCTGCCGCGCGCGGACTCCGACTTCTGGAACGCGTACGCCAGCTACATGACCCCGAAGGCCGCTGAGGTCGGCGTCGAGCTCACCGGGCAGACCAACTCGCAGAACGACATCCAGAAGCTGATCAGCAACGTCGACAGCCTGGTCACCCAGGGCGCAAAGGCACTGGTGATCGCTCCGCAGGACACCGGAGCGATCGGGCCGAAGCTCGACGAACTGGCCCAGAAGAAGATCCCAGTGGTCAGTGTGGACACCCGGCCGGACAACGGCAGCGTCTACATGGTCGTCCGCGCCGACAACCGGGCGTACGGCACCAAGGCGTGCGAGTTCCTCGGCGGGAAGCTCGGCGGCAAGGGCAAGGTCATCGAGTTCCAGGGCGCGTTGTCGTCGATCAACGGCCGGGACCGCTCCGAGGCGTTCAAGGAGTGCATGACCGCGAAGTTCCCGGCGATCACGGTCTTCGAGGAGCCGACCGAGTGGGAGGGCAGCAAGGCGCAGGCCGCCCTGGAGACCCGCCTGTCGACCGACCCGGACATCAAGGGCGTGTACATGCAGGCCGGCGGGGTGTTCCTCGACCCGACCCTGCAGGTCCTCAAGCAGCGCAAGCTGCTCGTGCCGCCGGCGGACCCGCGGCACATCTTCATCGTGTCCAACGACGGCATCCCGCAGGAACTCGACGCGATCCGCAAGGGCGAGATCGACGCGACCGTCTCCCAGCCGGCGGACGCCTACGCGCAGTACGGCCTGCACTGGGCCAAGCAGGCGATGGCGGGTGTGACGCCCACGGAGGGCCCGACCGATCACGGCAGTACCGTCATCAAGCTGCCGAACGGCTACGAGGACCAGCTCCCGGCACCGCTGATCACCAAGGACAACGTCGACGACCCCGCCCTCTGGGGCAACAAGAAGTAGCGCGGACCGCGCGACGTCGGGTGTCCCGCGGGGATGCCCGACGCCGTACGGCCCGACGCCGGGATCCGGAGGGACGGTGTGATGGTCGACGACGAGTCCAGACCCGTAGTCGAGGCGATCGGGATCGCCAAGCGGTTCGGCCCGACCGTGGCGCTCGCCGACGGAAGCCTGACCGTACTGCCCGGTGAGACGCACGCGCTCGTCGGCCGCAACGGCGCCGGTAAGTCCACCCTGGTCGGGGTCCTGACCGGGCTGCTCAAGCCGGACGCCGGCCAGGTCCGCTTCGCCGGCCGGCCGGCGCCGCCGCTGGGCGACCGCGTCGCCTGGCGGCGGCAGGTCGCCTGCGTCTACCAGAAGCCCTCGGTGGTCGGCGAGTTGTCGGTCGCGGAGAACCTCTTCCTCGACCGCCAGCCGCGCGGCCGGTTCGGCCTGCTGTCCCGGTCACGGCTGAGGCGGGCGGCGACCGACCTGCTGGAGTCGTGGTCGGTGCCGGTCGACCCGGCGACGCCGGCGAAGGAGCTGACCGTCGAGCAGCGCCAGCTGGTGGAGATCGCCGGCGCTCTGTCGCACGGTGCCCGCTTCGTCATCCTCGACGAGCCGACCGCGCAGCTCGAAGCCCGGGCCATCGCGCGGCTCTTCGACCGCCTCACCGGCCTCCAGCAGCAGGGCGTGACCTTCCTGTTCATCTCCCACCACCTGCCGGAGATCTACGAGATCTGCCAGCGGGTGACGGTGTTCCGCGACGCCCGGCACATCGTGACCGCCCCGGTGGCGGAGCTGGACCACGCCCGGCTCGTCGAGGCGATGATCGGCGACGCGCACGGGTTGGTGCAGGTCGGACAGGACCGACCGCCGGTACCGGACGAGGCCGAGCCGGTGCTCACCCTCGACGCCGTCGGGGTCCCCGACGTCACCGAGCCGATCGACCTGACCATCCGGCGCGGCGAGATCGTCGGGGTGGCCGGGTCCGCCGCGAGCGGCAAGCGGCAGTTCGCCGAGGCGGTGGTGGGGCTGCGCCCGCGTACCGGCCGGGTGCGGGTCGCGGGCGTCACGGTGAAGCCGGCCAGCGTCCCGGCCGCGCTGCGGGCCGGCATCGGGTACCTGCCGGCGGACCGGAACGCCGACGGGTTCGTTCCCGGGCTCTCGGTGGCGGAGAACGCCACGATGACCGTCGCCGACCGGCTCGGCCCGGCCGGCGTCGTGCTGCCGAAGCGACGCGACGCCCGGGGCCGTCAGGCGATCGCCGACCTCGACGTGCACACCGCCGGCCCGCACCAACCGGTCGGCGAGCTATCCGGCGGCAACGCGCAGAAGGTCGTGATGGCCCGGGCGCTCGCCCGCGATCCCCGGGTCCTGGTGCTGGTGCATCCCACGGTGGGTGTGGACGTGCGGTCGAAGGAGTCCCTGCTCGGGGTGGTGGACGCGGAGACCCGGGCTGGTCGCGGTGCGCTGCTGGTCTCCGACGAACTGGACGACCTGCGGGTGTGTGACCGGGTGGTGGTGATGGTGGCCGGTCGCGTCGTCGCCGAGCACGGTCGCGGGTGGGACGAGGCCACGCTCGTGGCCGAGATCGAAGGGATCGGTGAGAAGCATGTCTGAGACGCTGGCCGTCGGCGCTCCGGAGTCGCCGCAGCGACCGCCGCGACCCACCGGTCGACCCAGCAACCGGCTGCGACTGGCCCGGCTGCGCGACCTCGCCCTGGTGCCACCGATCATCGCGCTGCTCATCTACGGCTACACGCTCAAACCGGACGTGTTCCTCACCAAGTCCTACCTGGTCGACACCGTGCTGAAGTACCAGACCGAGCTGGCGCTGGTGGTGCTGGCGGAGGCCCTGGTGCTGATCGTCGGAAAGTTCGACCTGTCGCTGGAGTCGGTCGTGGGCATCGCACCCGCGGTGGCGGTCTTCCTCGTGGTCGGCCAGACCTCGATGCTCGGCGCGCCGTGGCCCACGTGGACGGTCCTCCCGGTGGCGCTGGCGTTCGGCGCGCTGATCGGGGTGTTCAACGGGCTACTGGTCGTACGGTTCAAACTCTCCGCGTTCATCGTGACACTGGCGATGTTGATCGCGTTGCGGGGCCTGCAACTGGCGATCGTCGGTGGCGCCACCATCTCGAACCTGGCCAACCGGATCCCCACCATCGACAACCTGGGCAGCCTGCGCATCCTCACGATTCCGCTGTCGATCTGGATCGTGGTCCTGGCGTTCGCCGTCGGCGTCGTCGTGCTCGGCTACACCCGGTTCGGGCGTTCGATCTACGCCGTCGGTGGCAACCCGGACGCGGCCCGCGCCGCCGGTATCCGCGTGGAGCGCGTCATCTGGGTGACGTTCATCGTCGCTGGCGCGCTCGCCGCCCTGGCCGGGCTGATGCTGTCGGCCCGGCTCGGTTCGGTGGCGGCCAACCAGGGCAACGGGATGATCTTCACGGTGTTCGCGGCGGCGGTGATCGGCGGGATCAGTCTCGACGGTGGCAAGGGCTCCCTGGTCGGCGCGCTCACCGGTGTCGTGCTGCTCGGGCTGATCCAGAACGTGCTCACGCTGGCCCAGGTCAAACCCGACCAGATCCAGGCCGTCAACGGTCTGGTCATCCTGGTCGCGCTGGTGCTCGCCCGGCTGACCAGCGGCAAGGCGCAGGACTGAGGCGACGATGCGGACCCAGCGGCTCGGCCGGTCATCCGTCGAGGTGACGGCTCTCGGCTTCGGCGCGGCCGGAATCGGCAACCTGTACCAGGCGGTGGACGACGACACGGCCCGCCGCGCGGTCGACGCCGCGTGGGAGGCCGGGATCCGCTTCTTCGACACCGCCCCGCACTACGGCCTCGGGCTGTCCGAGCGGCGGCTCGGCGCCGCGCTGGCGGACCGTCCCCGCGACGAGTTCACCGTCTCCACGAAGGTCGGCCGGCTGCTGGTGCCTTCACCGGGGACCGCGCACCTGACCGACGAGACCGGGTTCGACGTGCCCGCCGACCACACCCGGCGGTGGGACTTCAGCGCCGACGGCGTACGCCGGTCGCTGGAGTCCAGCCTCGACCGCCTGGGCCTGGACCGGGTCGACGTCGTGCTCCTCCACGACCCCGACGAGCACTGGCGCCCGGCCGTCGAGGAGGCGTATCCGGCGCTGCACGAGCTGCGTGACCAGGGCGTCGTGGGCGCGATCGGCGTCGGCATGAACCAGTGGCGGATGCTGGAGCGGTTCGTCACCGAGACCGACGTCGACACCGTCCTGCTCGCCGGGCGGTACACGTTGCTGGACCAGTCGGCGGCACCCAGCCTGCTGCCCCGCTGCCGGGAACGTGGGGTGTCCGTGCTCGCCGCCGGGGTGTTCAACACTGGGGTGCTCGCCACCGACGACCCGGGCCGGATGTACGACTACCGGCCGATTCCCGAGGCCCTGTACGGCCGGGCCACCCGGATCGCCGAGGTGTGCCGGTCGCACGGGGTCACGCTGCCGCAGGCCGCCCTGGCGTTCCCCGCGCGGCACCCGGCCGTCGCGTCCCTGGTGGTCGGCGCGCAGACCGCGGCGCAGGTCACCCGCAACGTCGACCTCGCCTCCGCCCGGGTGCCCGACGCGCTCTGGCCCGACCTCGCCGCCGCAGGGCTGGTGCAGCCGTGATCGTCGACGCGCACCACCACCTGTGGGATCCCGCCGTGCGCGCGTACCCGTGGTTGTCCGACGACGCGCTGGCCCCGATCCGCCGTCCCTTCACGCTGGCCGACCTGCGCGCCGCTGCCGACGAACGGGTCGCCGCCACCGTCGTGGTGCAGACCGTGCCGTCGGTGGCCGAGACCGAGGAGTTCCTCACCACCGCGCGGGAGAGCGGGGGACTGATCGCCGGCGTCGTCGGCTGGCTCGACCTGACCCGCGCCGACATCGGCGACGAGATCGACCGGCTGCGTTCCGGTCCGCTCGTGGGTGTCCGCCATCAGGCGCAGGACGAGCCGGACCCGGACTGGCTGCGGCGTGCCGACGTGACGCGGGGAATCGCCGCGGTCGGGGCGCGCGGGCTGCCGTACGACATCCTCGTGCGCGCCCCCCAACGGCCCGCCGCCCTGGCCGCCGCCCAGGGGCTCGACGGTGTCCGGTTCGTCATCGACCACGCGGGAAAGCCGGGCATCGCGGCGGGGGAGTGGGGATCGTGGGCGTCCTGGATCACGGCCATGGCCCGCTGCGAGGGAGTCGTCTGCAAGCTGTCCGGGCTGGTCACCGAGGCGGCCGGGGACTGGAGTGCCGCACGCATCCGGCCCTACGCCGAGCACGTGCTGTCGGCCTTCGGCGCCGACCGGGTGCTGTTCGGCTCGGACTGGCCGGTCTGCGAACTGCACGGCCGGTACGCCGACGTGCTCGCGCTCACCGACGACCTGCTGGCCGGCTGCACCACGAGCGAGCGGGCGGCGGTGCTGGGTGACACCGCGCGCCGCGTCTACGCCCTGCCCTGACGCGCGCCGGGCTTCTTGCACAACGGGGGTGCGCGGAGCGAGGGGGCCCCGGGCCGTCATGCCCGGGACCCCCTCAGCCGTTCAGGGTGTGAACGTCACCCTTCGAGAGTGGTACGGGTGCGGCGGAGGGCGAGCCGTGCCGCCGTGCCGGTGACGACCAGGGCGAGGCCCGTGCCGAAGAGCCACCACAGGCCGGAGCCGCTGTCACCCGTGACCGGCAGGGTCGGGGTGGCCGTGGGGGCCGGCGGCTGCGTCGGGTCGCCGGTCGGAGGCGCGGTGGGCAGGGTCGGGGACGGTGTGGGCTGCGTCGGCGTCGCCGTCGGCGTGGCCGCCAGCGGCCGCTCGCAGATCGCCTCGGCGAGGATGACGGTGCCGACGGGGATCTCCAGCAGCGGCCCGCCGGCGACGCTGCCGGTGAGGGTCAGGGTCGCCTGCACCGCGATGGCGGTGGCACCGTCGGCGGTGGTCGTCTCCACGTTGGTCAGCGTGGCGGAGAGGTTGGCACCGACGAGACCGGGAACGGTGACCGCGGCGCTGGCGGTGACGCCGGGTGTGTTCGGGAGCAGTTCGACGGGCTCGCCGAACAGTTCCAGCCCGACGAAGGTGGTGTCCGCGGTCTGCGCGCCGACCTGCGGGCAGTTCACCGCCGCCGTGATCACGTCGGCGTCGATCACGGCTGTCCCGAGGACGCCCAGGGCGACGTCGGCGATCTCGGCGCTGGCCGACGACGCGGTGTCGCCGCGGGTCGCGGTCACCTCGACCACGGTGCCGGAGGCCGTGACCCCCAGGGCACCGGGGATGGTGATCGCCAGCGCGGTGTCGGTGTCGGTGCCGCCGCCCGCCGGGGCGGTCGCGGTGCCGATGACGACGTCGGCGGTGATCACGGGTGCGCCGAGTACCGCGGCGGACAGGTCCACCACCACTCCCCGTGCGCTGGCGTCACCCGGGGCCGCAAGGGCCGGGCCGCCCGTGGACAGGGCCGCAACGCCCGCGACCGCTGTCGCGATCGCTGCAGTAGCTGAAAGTCGCCGGACTAGTTTCACGCTCTTCGCCTCTGATCAGTCAGTCCCTCCCGGCCATCGAGAAGGCGGTTCCGAGGCTAGCGACCTATAAGGTGCGTTTGTACCGATTTGCCGATATCCTTGAAGCTGATCAATGCTCGGATTCGCGCACACCAGCGATCCACGTGCTTTGTCGGTCCCTCCGGATAGCGTGCGGAGGATTCACTCTGGAGGGAGTGTCGAGATGCGTGACATCACCAGGACCCCGGATCTCCAGCCGGCGTCGCGTGCGTTGACGTCGCTGGTGCTCGGCGTGTCCGACAGCCAGCTCAACCTTCCCACCCCGTGCGAGGGGTGGGTCGTGGGCGACCTGCTCGACCACCTCGTCGGGCTCACGGTCGCGTTCCGGTTGGCCGCCGAGAAGGCTCCCGATGCCGCGCCAGGCGGCCCGGGCAACCCGACGGTCGCCAACCTGGACCCGGAGTGGCGGCACCGTCTGCCCGCGCAGCTCGATCACCTGGTCGAGGCGTGGCGTTCGCCGGGTGCCTGGACCGGTGACGCGGCGGCGGGCGGCGTCGTGCTGCCGGCCGAGGTCATGGGTCTCTTCGCGCTCGACGAGTTGCTGGTGCACGGGTGGGATCTCGCCCGAGCGACCGGTCAGGCGTACGACGCCGACCCGGAGACCGTCGCCTGGGTGCACGGTCTGGTGTCGCAACAGGAGAGCAGTGCGGGCACTCCGGGCTTGTTCGGGCCGTCGATCAATCTGCCGGCCGAGGCCGCCCTGTTCGACCGGGTCATCGGGCTGACCGGCCGCGACCCGGCCTGGGTCTCGCCGGCGGCATCGGCCACGCCCGGGACCGACCGCCGGTTCGCTGTGCCGGAGGGTCGGCAGGCAGGGGGCTAGTCGCGGGTCAGCCCTGGCGGGAGGGCGTCCTCGTCGGGTCCGACGGGTCGGGCGGCGACCAGCGGATTGCGGTGCAGGGCGGAAATCAGCGCGGGGCTGCCGCCGATGTCGGTCCAGGCATCGTCCCACAGGGCGGAGACGAGCCAGGAATGATCCGCGGGGAAGAACAGGTCGGGCAGCGATCCGTCGCCGCGCATGTGTCCTGTCCGCCAGGTGAGGGCCTGTGCGGGGCCGGCCTCGACCAGAACGTAGGGCCAGGCCGCGTAGAGGCACAGCTTCGGAGCGCGGGGGAAGACGATGTCGTGGGCGCCGGTGTCGAGGTAACCCAGCCACCACGGCTGGTCCGGGGTGTGCCGGGTGAGCTCGTCGACCACGGCGCGTTCGTGGGCTTCGAAGCTGACGCCGCCGGGTGGGTGGAAGGTGGCGTACGCCGCGAACACCGGCGGGATCGCCGTGGTGACCGACAGGCCGTGGGTGGTCTGGCCGGCGAGCCAGGCGACGTCGTCGGCCGTCCCGATCCGCCAGCTCCGCCCGTCCCTGGTGACGTCCATGTGTCCATCCAAGCCGACCAGACCCGTTTTCGGTCCGGCCGCGACACGAGTCGGCCACGATCGTGGTTCCCGCGCAGCGGCTAACCTGTGCCTATGCGAAACGCGGCGCCCTGGAGGAACCTCGATGGCTGACGCCGACGACGTCCGCCGCCTGGCGCTGGCGTTGCCGCACGTGGTCGAGATCGACAGCGCCGGCTTCGACTTCCGGGTCGCCGACAAGGGGTTCATCTGGTCCTACCCCGAGCGGACACCCGGCACCCCGCGCCTCATCCGGACCGACATCGCGGTGCTGTACGTCGGCGACGAGGCCGAGAAGCAGGCCCTGCTCCTCGGCGAACCCGAGGTCTTCTTCACCACGCCCGCGTACGGCGGGCTGCCGCTGGTGATGGTGCGGCTGGAGCAGGTGGACGTCGGCCGCCTCGGGGAACTCGTCACCGACGCGTGGCGCATGCGAGTGCCCGACTCGCTCGTCGGCGACCTCGATGCCGACAGCGGTCCGTCGAGCCGGGGTCTGAGCAGCGCCGACCAGTAGGTCGAGGTGCGGTGCCTGGTGCGGCTGCGCCTGCCCGACACGTCCCGGCCTACCGCTGTCCAACAAGGACGCCAGCCTCGGGATTGAGGCCACCGGCGGCGTTCCCGGGTCGGCCTGCCGTGCGGCGGGCCGCTGTACGGTATGGCGCGTGCCGTCCCGAGGTGCTTTCACGAGCGCGGCAGTCCGGCCGCGGAGGGTCAGGAGGAACGCGTGGTGTCCGACGACCGTTGGCTTCTGGACACTCCGATCGCGCACCGTGGGTTGACCGGCGACGGCCGACCTGCCAACTCGCTCGCGGCGTTCGAGGCCGCCGCCGACCATGGCTACGCCTGCGAATTGGACGTGCAGCTCACCCGGGCGGGCGAAGTCGTCGTGGTGCACGATTATGAATTGACCGCCCTCACCGGTGCGGCGATCCCCGTCGTGGAACTCACCCCGACCGATCGTCAGCGACTCAGGTTGGACGGCACCGACCAGCGCATTCCCACGCTGGCGGAGGTGTTGGGCGCGGTCGCCGGACGCGTCCCACTGCTGATCGAGCTCAAACGGCCGACCCTGTCACTGAATTTCGATCTCGTGGACGAGGTGTTGCGCCACACGGCCGAATATCCCGGGCGATACGCGCTCGAATCCTTCGACCCGTTACTGGTAGCGGCGCTGCGCGTCGCGGTGCGGCGAATGCCGGCCCACCGGCGGGTGCCCGTGGGTCGAATTTGCGGGCTGCTGCGCACGGCCGGGCCGCTGACGCGGATGGTCGGCCGCAGCATGGTCAGCAACGTGGTCACACGCCCGGACTTCCTGGCCTACGAGGTCGCCGGGTTCCCCTCCGGCCTGACGGCGTGGTGGCGCCGACGTGGTGTCCCGGTGATTGCCTGGCCGGTTGGTTCACCCGAGCAGGAAATCTTCGCCCGTCAATTTTCCGACAACGTCGTTTTCTCGGGCTATAGACCGTTCCCTGGCCAGGATCTAGCATCGTGACGTGTCTGTTGAGCGGGGGCAGAGCGGGGTGCTGGCCGAATCACAGAACGCGGATCCTGTCGATCCGCTGGAGGCGTACCGCGTCCTTGCCGAGGACAGCGTCACCAAACTCCGGGACCATTACGACTGGCGGGCGAGATGGCATCGCCGCCTGTTTCGCTCCAGCGGCATCCTGGTCATCGTCATCAGTGCGTCCCTGCCGCTGCTCGCCGGCTTCGGCTATCCGGGTAAGAACCTGGTGATCGCGATTTCGGGTGTGGTCATCGCGACGGCTACCGCGCTGCGGACCTTCTACCAGTGGGATCAGATGTGGGCCCTGCTGCGGCGTACACATTTCGGGCTGCTGGAGGCGAGCAACCAGTGGAGGCTCGCGTTCGGTCGGGCCGAGGCGACGGTCGATCCCGTGGAGCGTGAGCGGCGGGCCTACGAGGCCACCGAGGTGTTGCTCGCGAGGATCGAGGGCATTCGGGGTGCCGAGACGGAGATGTTCTTCAGTTCCTTGGCCTTCCCGGACGAATCCGCCCTGGGTGGCAAGCCGTTCCGTCCCTGACCGCGCGCCCCCAGGTCACGCCCTCAGTGGCGCCGGTCGACGAGCGTCACGGTGCGTCGACGACCTCGCGGCCGAGCGGCCAGAACGCGGCCGGCACGAGCTTGAAGTTGGCGATGCCGAACGGGATCCCGATGACCGTGACGCAGAGGGCGATGCCGGCGACGATGTGCGACAGCGCGAGCCACCAGCCGGCCAGTACCACCCACAGGACGTTCGCCAGCCCGGAGCCGACGCCCGCGCCGGGCCTGGGCACCAGCGTGCGGCCGAACGGCCAGAGTGAGTAGACGGCGAGCCGCAGCGACGCGACACCGAACGGGATGGTGATGACCAGGGCGAAACAGATCAGCGCGGCGAGGCCGTAGCCGATCGCCAGCACGATGCCACCGCCGAAGATGAGCCACAGGACGTTCAGTACGAAGCGAATCACTCCTCCAGCATGAGCGACGCCCACCACCCGCCGGCCGCCGATCCGATGTGGAACGTGACGAACGGGCGTGCGTCGAACGGGAGGATCGGCGGGGTCCCCTCGATGACGACCGCTTGTTAGAATCCGCCATTGATGATCATGACGGGGGAAGCATGAACGGCGGCGTTCCGGACGGTGGTGGGGTGCTGGACCCGGACGGCGCCATGGAGCGGCTCGCGGCCTGGAAGGGGCGGATCGGCAAGCTGGCGGCCGACACCAAGGCCATGAGCGAGCGCTACCAGCAACTGCGGGTGACCGCGGCCGACGGCAACAGGCTGGTCGAGGTCACCATCGATTCCGTCGGCGCGTTGGTCGATCTGCGGCTGAGTCGGCAGATCCAGCGGGTCGAGCCCGATGTCGTGGCGCGGACGATCATGAACACGATCCGGGAGGCCCGGGAGCAGTTGGCCGACCGCTCGCAGGAGATCATCGCCGAGACCGTGGGGACCGAGTCGGCGGCGGCGCGCGAGATCGCCGAGCGGGTCGGGCAGCAGTTGCGAGGCCCGAACCCAGGCCCGGAGAGCAGCGACGACGACCGAAGCTGGCGACGAGCCTGATGGACGACGGGTTCGCGGTCGAGGCGGAGGAGATCCGCACGCACGCGCAGAACATCGAGGCCCTGGCGGAGCGCTTCGCGGCCGTGAAGGCCGCCAGCGCGCACATCACGCAGGACGACTCGGCGTACGGGCTGCTGTGCGGCTGGATCTCCGGGGTCCTCGAGGGCAAGCACACCCGACAGGACGAGCTGTTCGCCGAAGTCGAGGAGAATCTGCGGCTGGCTGCCGCGGGTCTGCGCCAGACCGCCGACGGCTACAACGCGGTCGACGCGGACAACATGACTGTGATCAACAGCGTGGGAAGCCAGTTGAACCCGTGAGGACGGCGCGATGACCGACATGTCGCTGGTCGCCGATGTCACGTCGACCCGGGAGGTCTGGACCGGCGCCTCCCTCGCCGACAGCGTCGAAGGTCTGGTCGACGCGATCAGGAGTGAGGGCTGGGTCGACGACCTGCTGGCGGGCGCCGCTTTCGGGCTCGACGTCGCGGCGAGCGTCATGGACCCCTTCAGCGCGCTGCTGGCCAACGGCCTGGGGTGGGCGATGGAGTACTTCGAGCCGCTGCGGGAGATGCTCGACGAGCTCACCGGGATGCCTGACGTGGTCCGCTCGCACGCCGCCACCTGGGACAACATGGCCGCCGAACTGCACCGCATGGCCGGCGACCTGCGGGCACGCCTCGACGCAGACCTACCCGAGTGGTGGGGGCAGGCCGCGATGGCGTACCACGGGTTGATGGACCACAACGTCGAAGCCCTCGGCGGTCTCGGCGCGGTCTCCGCCGCGATGGCGGCGGCCACCGAGGGCGCCGGCAATCTGGTGGCCTTCACCCGCGACATCGTCCGCGACCTCATCGCCGACCTGGTGGCGCGCGTGGTCGTCTGGGCGGTCGAGGCCATCTTCGTCGTCACGATCCCGGTGGTGGCCGCACAGATCGTCACGGCCGTCGTCAAGTGGGCCGGCCGCATCCTCATGTACATCGGTGCACTGATCACCAGCCTGACCAACCTCACCCGCATCCTGAACGGATAAGGCGTCCCATGGCGAAGCCCGGAAAGCCCGGCGGCAGCGGTGGTACGGGCGGTGGCGGCGGCACCGGAAAGCCCCCGAAAAGCTATGGCGGTATCAACGCGGGCAACGGCATCACCAGCGCCCAGCAGGCCACCGGCCAGGCCGCGAAGCAGGGACACCCGCCCGGGGTCGCCGGCAAGGGTTCGACCGGCAACAAGCCGGCGAAGCCCACCCCGCCACCCCCGCCGACCAAGCCGCCGACGGCGGACGGCATCCACCACAGCGACGCGTCGAGGAAACACATCATCAAGGGCGACGGCGGCCGGCAGGGCGGCCACCTCGCGGGCACCGGCTTCTCCAACAAGACGGAGTTCCCGCAGAGCTGGGACGAGCCGAAGATCCTCGATGCCGCGCACCAGGTGACGCAGCAGGGCCCGCCGACGAAGGGGCCGTACCCGACCAAGGACGCGGACGGCAATCCGGTGTGGGCCTACGACTACGTCGGCGTGGTCGACGGTGTCGAGGTCAAGACGACCGTGCTCGCCGACGGCGAGATCCGCACCGCCTACCCGCCGGACAAGACCAACCCGGGCGTCATCAGCAACCCGGCAGCGCCCAACCCCGCTCCGCAGGGAATCCCGAATGCCGTGCCGCCTCGTTACAGTAATCCCGCTGTCGGTGGCGACGGCAGTTGGACCTGGGAGGGCCCGAAGGGCAACAGGATCATCAAGGTGGTCCAGGATGACCAGGGGAACGTCACGACGACCGATCTCGGCGAGTACAAGAAGAAATGAACACGATGGATGCGAAGACCTACGCGACGGCCACCGAGGTGTGCCGGCGGCTCGCCGGCCGGTTGTCCGACGACGTCCTCGGCACGGTGCGCGAGAACTATGCCGCGGGCGAGTTCGACCTGGCCGACAACACGCTCCTGCTCAGCCTGGCGTACTACGGCGTCGGCATCACCGTCGAGGAACAGACCCTGATGCGATCCTTCCTCGGTGACCCCGACGGCCCAGACCTGGCCGACGTGCCGGTCATCGCCGAGGTACCGCCACCGCCGTACCGGTTCAGCCCGGCAGGCCCCGCGGACGCCCCCGACCCGACCCAGGCCGACGCCCTCCTGTCCGCCGACGCCCCGCGCCGACACGGCCGCAGCCTGCACCGCGCGTGGCGGGCCCCTCTCGACGGCGCCCCCGACGGGGCGGCGTGGTCGTACGTGCTGCGGGTGGCCGAGGGAACGGACGAGCTTGCGGCGTACTCGGGCGCGATGGCGCAGCTGTGGATCTCGCTGAAGCAGAAGTGGCCTCTGGAGGTCATCGCCGACAACTCGCCGAGGGCGCCCTACCAGGAGGCCGCCCTGGCCGGCTCTTCCGCCGTGTGGCGCGCCTGAGGCGGACGCGAGTGCGCGAGTCCCCGCCGTCGATGTCGACGGCGGGGACCTGCGCGGTACGGCGTCGGGCTACTTCAGCGCGAGGGTCCGGGCGTCGGCGGCGATGACACTGGCCGCCTCGGCCGGCACCAGCCTGCCGGCCTGCCGGTCGACGTACGTGGCCAGCTCGGCGTACTGGGCGTGGGCCAGCTTCACGGTCATCGTGTTGATGGCGGCCGGGTCGGCGCCCGAGGTGAGGAGCAGGTAGCCGAGCCCGGCCTGGCTCACCGTCACGGTGAAGGTGCTGGCGGCCGTCGCGGTGCCCTCGGGCCCGGTCACCTCGGTGCTGATGGTGTGCCGGCCGGCGGCCAGCCTGGCCAGGTCGAGCTTGCGGCCGACGGCCGACGTCCTGCCGTCGAGCGTGACGGTGACGGTGTCCGCGTTGGTCGCGGCGACCGCGATCACCGGGGACTGTGCCCGGTCGAGCCGCGCACCGTTGGCCGGTGACGTGATCTCCACGGTCGGCCTCGCGTCGGGCCGCTGCACGAAGGCCGAGTTCCAGCCGACCAGCTCGGACGCGCGGTTGGTGATGATCGCGTCGGTGCCGATGCGCTCCAACCGCTGCCACAGGCCGGCGGAGTCCATCGTCCACGCCATCACGGCGACACCGGCGGCGTGCAGCGGGGCGACGACCTCCGGCCTGCCCAGGAGCGCGTTGCCGTCCGGGTTGTACGCGGTCAGGTGCAGGTCCTTCGCGATCGCCACCGGGTCGGCGTCGAGGCTGCTGCGGAGCAGGCCGAGCGGCAGTTCGGGGGCGAGTTCGTAGGTGTGGCGGAGGGCGTCGACCTCGAAGCTCTGGATGAACACGCGGCCCATCATCTGCTCCTCACGGATCACCCGGATGATCGTCGCGACCTCGTCCCTGGTGTGCCTGCCCTTGATCTCGACCAGCAGGTTGCCGCCCCGGGTACGCAGGTCGGCGAGCTGCTCGGCCAGGGTCGGCACCCGCTCGCCCACGTAGTGCGGGCCGAACCAGGAGCCGGCGTCGAGTGCCTTGATCTGCGCGGCGGTCAGGTTGCGGATGCTGCCCGTGCCGTCGGTGGTCCGGTCGACCGTGCTGTCGTGCAGGATGAACGGGATGCCGTCCTTGCTCGGCTGGACGTCGTTCTCGATCCAGTCGGCGCCACCCCTGCGGGCGATCTCCTGCGCGACCAGGGTGTTCTCCGGCGCGGCGGCGGACGCTCCGCGGTGGGCGATCACGGTGAACGGGCTGCCCTCGGGGCGGATGTAGCCGTTCGGGGCCAGCTCGGTGACGACGACGTCGTCGTAGGAGACGGTGCCGCCGTTGACGAAGAGCCCCTGGACGCCGTTGGCGGAACGCTGGAGGCTGTTCGTGCGCATCGCCTCCCGCCCGTCGAAGATCCAGCGGGCCTGGTTGCCGTGCACCTCGACCGCGACGCGCACGTCCCGTCCGGTGCCGGCGGCGTACGGGGCGGAGGCGGTGTTCGTCACGACCCAGGCGTTGGCGGTGGTCCGCTGGGCGAATTCGAGCCCGTTGGCGGCGGTGGTGCCGCTGCGCATGGTGGCGATCCACCACGGGGTGGCCCCGTTGGCCGGGACGTCGATGCCGAGCGAGGCCCAGCGGGTGGCGGCGGAGACCGACTCGAACCGCATGGTCGCCTCGAGCCGGAAGTCGTTCAGGTGGCGACCGAACGTGACCTTGTTGTTCTCGCCGGAGCTGGCGGAGGTCCCGTACAGGCGGCCGTTCTCCACCTTCCAGGCGCCGTCGACCGCGTTCCAGCCGGCGGGCAGCGACCCGGAGGTGAAGTTCTCCGAGACCACGACGGTGCCCGGTTCGGCGGTGGCCGGCGGTGAGGTCGCGACGGTCACCGCGACGGCAGCGCCGGTGACGGCGAGCGCGGCGACGACGGCGGCGGCCCGGGTGCGCGTCGCGACGAACCTGGTCTCGTCACGGCCGAGCGGCGATGATGCGGGAAGGACAGTCATGGCCGGAACGGTACGAAGCACAGCCGAATTCATGATCGATTGAGCGTGGCCGACGCCGGAACGCCCGGTGTACGGCCCCCGGTCGTGCTCGCCGGACTCCTCACTGTGGAGGCCGTCGCCGCCGGCTCGCGCGGGCCGGATCCCGGGCCGGAAAAGCGTAATCTGATCACGCCTGCACAGTCGGCCCTGAGCTGCGGAGATAACGCTCTCACGGATGGTGGGAGAGTGCTTGACGCAACCGTCATCCAGCCGCAACGATGCATTCACATGTCTCGTGTTCGCGGCGGCGACGGCGCGTCGGGCGAGCCGTAACCACGACCGGCACCACCCCCTACCACCACCCAGGCGTGATCGGCGCACGCCGTCCCCGCACCGCGAAAGGACCTACCGTGCGCAGATCCCTGAGATCGTGGCTCGGCGCCGTGCTGAGCGCGATCCTCGTGGTGGGCGGCATCGTCGCCGTGCCACCCACGGCCAGCGCCGCACCGTTCACCGTGCTGGTGTTCAGCAAGACCGCCGGATTCCGGCACGGCTCCATCGGCCCCGGCATCGCGGCCATCCAGCAGCTCGGCGCCGCCAACGGGTTCACCGTCGAGACCACCGAGGACTCGACCCAGTTCACCGATGCCAACCTGGACCGGTTCGCCGCGGTGATCTGGCTGTCCACCACCGGCGACGTGCTCAACGCCGCCCAGCAGGGCGCGTTCGAGCGCTACATCCAGGGCGGTGGCGGGTACGTGGGCGTGCACGCCGCCTCCGACACCGAGTACGACTGGCCCTGGTACGGCGGGCTGGTCGGGGCGTACTTCGCCTCGCACCCGGCCGACCAGACCGCCACCATCAAGGTCGCCGACCAGGTGCACCCGTCCACCGCGACGCTGCCGCAACGGTGGACCCGGCTGGACGAGTGGTACAACTACCGCACCAACCCCCGGGGCAACGCGCACGTGCTGGCCACGTTGGACGAGAGCACCTACACCGGCGGGAGCATGGGGTCCGACCACCCGATCTCGTGGTGCCAGAACTACTCCGGCGGCCGGTCCTGGTACACCGGCCTGGGCCACACCGACGGGTCGTACACCGAGGCGAACTTCCGCCAGCACCTGCTCGGCGGCATCATGACGGCCGCCGGTGCGGTCGACGCGGACTGCGGCGCCACGGTCAACAGCAACTTCCAGCAGGTGGAGCTGGCCAAGGGCGCGGCCGAGACCGGCGAGCCGATGAGCCTCACCGTCCTGCCCGACCGGGGCGTGCTGCACACCTCGCGCAACGGCGTGATCCGGCACACCGACGCGGCCGGCAACACGAAGGTCGCCGCCACGCTGCCGGTCTACACCGGGGACGAGGAGGGCCTGCAGGGGATCAAGGCCGACCCGAACTTCGCCACCAACCGCTGGGTGTACGCGTACTACGCACCGCCACTCAGCACGCCCGGCGGTGGCGCGCCGGCCACCGGCACCGCGGCCGACTTCGCCGCCTGGAACGGCGTCAACCGACTGTCCCGGTTCACCGTGAACGCGGACAACACCATCAACGTGGCCAGCGAGACGCTGGTCCTGGACGTGCCGACGAGCCGGGGCATGTGCTGCCACGTCGGCGGTGACATGGACTTCGACGCTGCCGGCAACCTGTACCTGTCCACCGGCGACGACACCAACCCGTTCGACTCGGCCGGTTTCACGCCGATCGACGAGCGGGCCGGCCGCAACCCGGCCTTCGACGCCCAGCGCACCTCGGCCAACAGCAACGACCTCCGGGGCAAGGTGCTCCGGATCAAGCCGAGCGCGGCCGGCGGCTACACCATCCCGGCGGGCAACATGTTCGCCCCCGGCACCGCGCGGACCCGTCCGGAGGTCTACGCGATGGGCTTCCGCAACCCGTTCCGGATGAGCGTGGACAAGGCCACCGGCATCGTCTACCTCGGTGACTACGGTCCCGACGCGGGCACCGCCGACCCGAACCGGGGGCCGGCGGGCAACGTGGAGTTCGCCCGGATCGACCGGCCCGGCTTCTACGGCTGGCCGTACTGCACCGCCCGCAACGACGCCTACAACGACTACACCTTCCCGTCCGGCCCGTCCGGGCCGAAGTTCAACTGCGCGGGCGGGCCGGTCAACAACTCACCCAACAACACCGGCATCACCCAGCTGCCGCCGGCCGTTCCGGCGTGGCTGCCGTACGGCGGTTCGGGCTCCCCGCCGGAGTTCACCGGTGGCGGCCTGTCCCCGATGGGCGGCCCGGTCTACCGGTACGACCCGAACAACACCTCGGACGTGGCGTTCCCGCAGTACTACGACGGGACCTACTTCGCCGGCGAGTTCGGCCGCCGCTGGATCAAGAACATCAAGCTCGACCCGGCCGGCCAGCCGCTGAAGATCAACCCGTTCCCGTGGACCGGCACCCAGGTCATGGACATGGAGTTCGGCCCCGACGGCGCCCTCTACGTCCTCGACTACGGCACCGGCTGGTTCAACGGCGACGCCAACTCGGCGCTGTACCGCATCGAGTACGCCCGCGAGGGCAGGGCGCCCCGCGCGGTGGTCTCGGCCACCCCGACCAGCGGCACGGCGCCGTTGACCGTGGCGTTCTCCTCGGCCGGCACACTCGACCCGGACGGTGACCCGTTCACCTACGCCTGGGACTTCGACAACAACGGCACGACCGACTCGACCGCGGCGAACCCGAGCTTCACGTACACCACCAACGGGACCCGCAGCCCGACGCTGACGGTCCGGGACACCACCGGCAAGACGGCCACCGCGAGCGTGGTCGTCACCGTCGGCAACAGCGCCCCGGTGGTCCGGGTGAACACCCCGTTGAACGGGCAGACGTTCAGCTTCGGGGACGCGGTGCCGTTCACCGTGACCGTCACCGACGCCCAGGACGGTGCCATCAACTGCGCCCGGGTGAAGGTGAACTACGTCCTCGGTCACGACTCGCACGGCCACCAGCTCGGCAGCGTGCAGGGCTGCACCGGGGTCATCCAGACCTCGGCCGACGGCGAGCACGACACCGCGGCGAACATCTTCGGCATCATCGACGCCGAGTACACCGACCTGGGCGGCGGTGGCCAGCCCGCGCTGACCACCCACACCCAGGCGGTCCTTCAACCGCGTGTCCGTCAGGCCGAACACTTCGGCGACTCGTCCGGCGTCCAGGTCGTCGCCGGGGCAGCCGGGCACGGCGGCGCCGCGGTGGGATACATCGACAACAACGACTGGATCTCGTTCCAGCCGTACAACCTGACCGGCGTCCAGTCGTTCAGTGCCAGGGTCGGCGCCCCGGCCGGCGGCGGCGGCACACTGGAGCTGCGGGTCGACTCGCCCACCGGGCCGCTGGTCGGCTCGGCCACCGTCGTACCCACCGGTGGGTATGCCAACTTCGCCACGGTCACCGGCGGGGTCACCGCCCCGACCGGCACCCGGACCCTGTTCCTGGTGTTCAAGGGCGCCGGCCCGTGGTTCGACATCGACGAGTTCACCCTCTCCACCAGCCCCGGTGGTCCCGGGCCGGATCCCGACCCCGACCCGCCGGGCGGAAACCTGGCCCAGGGCAGGCCCGCCCGGGCGTCCAGTTTCGAGGGTGCCTTCGTCGCCGGCAACGCGTTCGACGGCGTGGCCGGCACCCGCTGGGGCAGCGCGTTCGGTGACCCGCAGTGGATCGACGTGGACCTCGGCGCCTCCTACGCCATCAACCGGGTCAAGCTGACCTGGGAGGCGGCGTACGGCAGCGGCTACCAGATCCAGACCTCGCCGGACGGGATCAACTTCACCACGATCCGTACGGTGACCGGCGGCGACGGCGGCGTGGACGACCTGACCGGGCTCACCGGCTCCGGCCGGTACGTCCGGCTCCTCGGCACCACCCGGGGGACCGCCTGGGGCTACTCGCTGTTCGAGTTCGAGGTGTACGGCGGCACCGGCGGTCCCACCGGCCCCGGTACCAACCTGCTGCTGAACAAACCGACGCTGACGTCCAGCAACGAGGGGGCCGACGTGACCGGCGCCCAGGCGGTCGACGGCAGCCTCACCACCCGCTGGTCGAGCACGTTCTCCGACCCGCAGTGGATCCGCGTCGACCTCGGCAGTCCCACCGCGATCGGTCGGGTCAAGCTGAGCTGGGAGGCGGCGTACAGCAGCGCCTACCAGATCCAGACCTCGAACGACGGCACCACCTGGACCACCGTGAAGACGGTGCCCGGCGCCGACGGCGGCGTGGACGAGCACACCGCGCTCGGCGCCAACGGTCGCTACCTGCGGATCAACGGCACCGCCCGGGGCACCGGATACGGGCACTCGCTCTGGGAGGTGGAGGCGTACGCCAGCTGAACCACCACCGATGACGTGGCCGGCACGGATCTCCGTGCCGGCCACGTCCGTCGTTCGCCGAGAGGCGGGTGGCGCGCGGTGGGTCAGTCGTCGGCGACCGCCACCGGCTCCGAGCCGATGCAGCGCACCTTCAGCTCGTACTCGCCGGCCGACCCCTTGAACGTGACCTCGACGTCGTCGTCCGGGCCCCGGTCGACGTCTCTGACCCGGTAACCCTGCGCGGGCGCCCAGGAGACGAGGCGTACCCCACCGGGGCCGCACTCGGCCACGGCCGTGCCGCCGTCGGTGGCGAACCCCCGGCGCACTCCGGGGGTGGCGGTCGGCGCGGCGCTCACCGTGCCCCGGGCGGTCGGCGCGGCGCTCGTCGTGCCGGCGGGCAGCGGTTCCGGCGAGGCGAGCGCCCGTTCGATCTCCGCCTCGCTGCGCACCCCGCCCGGGGTTCCGGTGATGCTCTCGCCCACCAGTTGGATGGCGCCCAACCCGATGAGGGTGGCCACGGCGGCGGTGGCCACCCACCCTGCGGCGACGAGGATCGAACGACGGCCCATCGGATGACTATCCCCGATCCAGGGTTGTGGCTGGCACATCGGGACGCTAAGGCAGTGTTAACGTCCGCGCCGGTCCCGGCCGCAGCGGCTAGCCTGCCACCTGTGGCCCGCCTGCTGCTCATCGAGGACGACCTGACGATCCGTACGCCGCTGATCCGGGCACTACGGGAACGCGGTCACGCGGTGGCCGCGGCCTCGACGGCGATGGCCGGGCTCCGTGACGCGCTGGACGACCGGCCCGACCTCGTCGTGCTCGACCTGGGCCTGCCCGACCTGGACGGGCGCGAGCTGCTGCGGATGCTGCGCGCGGTCAGCTCGGTGCCGGTCATCGTGGCCACCGCCCGCGACGACGAGGCCGAGATCGTGCGGGTCCTCGACGCGGGCGCCGACGACTACGTGGTCAAGCCGTTCACCGCGGCGCAGCTCGACGCCCGCGCCCGGGCGGTGCTCCGGCGCGGTCCCTCCGGAGCCGGCGGGGCGGACCCGTCGCTGGTCGTGGGTGGGCTGCGGATCGACCCCCGGGCTCGTCAGGTCACCCTGGACGAGGCGCCGGTGGAGCTGACGCCGCGTGAGTTCGACCTGCTGCATCACCTCGCCGGCCGGCCGGGCCAGGTGGTCACCAAGCGCGAACTGCTCACCGAGGTGTGGCAGATCCCGTACGGCGGTGCCGACAAGACCGTCGACGTGCATCTGTCCTGGCTGCGCCGCAAGCTGGGCGAGAGCGCCCAGCAGCCCCGCTACCTGCACACCGTGCGGGGCGTCGGGGTGCGGCTGGAGGCGCCGGGGGAGCAGCGGTGAGGGCTCGCCTCGCGCTGCTGGTCGCCGCGGTCAGCGTGCTCACCCTGATCGCGTTCCTGGTGCCGCTGGCGCTGCTGGTCCGCACCGTCGCCGAGGACCGGGCCACGGTCCGGGCCACCGCCGACGCGCAGAGCCTGGTGCCGGTGGTCGGCACCGCGGACGCGGCGACCATCCGGCTGACCGTCGAGCAGCTCGCGGCGGAGTCCGGCCGACCGGTGAGCGTCTTCCTGCCGGACGGCACGGTGCTCGGCGCGCAGACACCCCGTACGCCGGCGGTGGCGCTGGCCGAGCGGGGGCAGAGCCTCACCGGGGAGTCGGCGGCCGGCCGGGAGGTCGTCATCGCCGTGCAGGGCAGGGCGGACGGCACCGGGGTGATCCGGACCGTGGTCCCCCGGGACGAGCTGACCAGCGGGGTGACCCGGGCCTGGCTGGTGCTGGCCCTGCTCGGAGTGGTCCTGGTGCTGATCGGGTTGGCCGTCGCCGATCGGCTGGCGCGCACCCTGGTCCGGCCCATCGGCGAGCTGTCCGCGGTGTCGAACCGCCTGGCGAACGCCGAACTGGACGCCCGGGTCGTACCGGCCGGCCCGGCGGAGCTACGCGAGGTGGCCGGGGCGCTCAACCATCTGGCGGGGCGGATCCAGGTGCTCCTGGTGCAGGAGCGTGAACAGGTCGCCGACCTGTCGCACCGGCTGCGTACGCCGTTGACGGCGTTGCGGCTGGAGGCGGAGTCGCTGCGCGACCCGGACGACGCGGCCCGGATCACGGCCGCCGCCGACGCGCTGGAACGGGCGGTCACCGGCCTGATCCGGCAGGCCCGGTGGCGGCGGTCCCCGGCGGCGGGACCGGTCGTCTCGGACGCGGCGACGATCGTCGGCGACCGGGTCGCGTTCTGGTCGGTGCTGGCCGAGGACACCGGCCGTGCCGTCACCCTCGACCTGGCACCCGGCCCGCTTCCCGTCGGTGTGCCCGCCGACGACCTGACGGCGGCCGTGGACGCCCTGCTCGGCAACGTCTTCGCGCACACCCCCGACGGGACGCCCTTCGCCGTGCGGCTCGTCCGGGAGGGCGGGCAGGTGCTGCTCACGGTCACCGACGAGGGCCCGGGTATGCCGACCGGGTCGGTCCGGCGAGGCGCCAGCGCGGCCGGCTCGACCGGCCTGGGTCTGGACATCGCCCGGCGTGCCGCACAGGCCGGTGGTGGGCGGCTGGAGCTGCGGACCGCTCCGGGAGGCGGTGCTCAGGTGCTGCTCCGGCTCGGGCCGCCGCCGCCCGAGCCGCGGCCGACGGATGGCGGGGCCGGGCCGGCCGAGAAGGGCTTAACCCGGCCTTAGCCTCCGGACAGCGCGGTGCTATCCCGATCCGGCCGATCCTCGAAGTCGACAACGAGGAAAGGTGGACACCACGATGAAGCGCAACTCTCTGCTCCTGGCGTCGGTCGGCGGGGCGGCGGTGCTCGCTGTGGGCGGGGTCGCCCTCGGCGTCAACGCCGCCGACGGCTCGCGGGCCGGCGCCACGGCACTCGCCGCCGTCACGGCCGAGCCGACGACCACCGACGCGCCGGACGACAGCGCCACCAGCGGTACGGCCCCCGCGCCGGGCAGCGGTACGCCGTCCAGCGCGGCACCGTCGGGTAACGCGCCGTCGAGTGGCGCCCCGTCGGGCGGCGGTTCTCCGGCGGCCGGGGCGGTCGACGAGCAGCGCGCCGGCGAGATCGCGCTCGCCCGGGCCGGCGGTGGCCGGATCGTCGAGGTCGAGGCCGAGCAGGAGCACGGCCGCCCGGTCTGGAGCGTCGAGATCGTGGCCGGCGACACCGAGCACGAGGTGGACGTCGACCGGGACAACGGCACGGTGGTCAAGGCCGAACAGGAGCCGGTCGACGACGACGGTGACGACAGTGACGACAGTGACGACGACGATGACGACGAGTCCGGCGACGACGACTGACCGCCGGATGGCGCCGCCGCCCACCACGGTGCGCCGTGGTGGGCGGCGGCACTCCTCAGAGGCTCGCCAGGCGCTCCTTGGGAACCGCCGGTTCCTCCTCGTCGAACTGGGTGCGGTACAGCTCCTGGTACCGGCCGCCGGCGGCGAGCAGGTCGGTGTGTCGCCCGCGTTCGACGACGCGCCCGTCCTCGATGACGAGGATCTGGTCGGCCGCGCGGATGGTGGACAGCCGGTGCGCGATGACCACACTCGTCCGCCCGGTCAGCGCCTCGGCGAGGGCGTCCTGCACGGCAGCTTCCGACGTGGAGTCCAGATGGGCCGTGGCCTCGTCGAGGATGACCACCCGGGGACGGGCCAGCAGGAGCCGCGCGATGGTGAGCCGTTGCCGTTCCCCGCCCGACAGGCGGTAGCCGCGTTCACCGACGATCGTGTCGAGCCCGTCCGGGAGTGAACGGACCAGGGCGTCCAGGCGGGCCCGCCGCAGGACGTCCCACATCTCGTCCTCGGTCGCGTCCGGCCGGGCGAACGCCAGGTTGGCGCGGATGCTCTCGTGGAACAGGTGCCCGTCCTGGGTCACCACGCCGAGGGCCGACCGGATCGACTCGGCCGACAGGTCGCGGACGTCGACGTCGGCGAGCTTCACCGCGCCGTCCTCGACGTCGTACAGGCGGGGCACGAGCTGGGCGATCGTCGACTTGCCCGCCCCGGAGGAGCCCACCAGGGCGACCATCTGCCCCGCCTCGGCGCGGAACGACACGCCGTGCAGCACCTCCTCGCCGCCGCGCGTATCGAGCTTCGCCACATCCTCCAGGGACGCGAGCGACACCTTGTCAGCCGACGGGTAGCCGAAACGGACCTCGTCGAACTCCACAGCGACCGGCCCGTCGGGAAGCGGCCGGGCGTCGGCCCTGTCGAGGATCAGCGGCTTGAGGTCGAGGACCTCGAACACCCGCTCGAAGCTCACCAGCGCGCTCATCACCTCGACCCGGGCGCTGGCCAGCGACGTCAACGGCGCGTAGAGGCGCGACAGGAGCAGCGCGAGCGCGACCACGGTGCCGGCGTCGAGGCTGCCCCTCAGGGCGTAGAGACCACCCAGCCCGTAGACCAGGGCCAGCGCCAGCGAGCCGACGACGGTCAGCGCGGTGATGAAGACCCACTGGAGCATGGCGGCGCGGATGCCGATGTCACGCACACGTCGCGCCCGGGCCGCGAACTCGGCCGACTCCTCGGCCGGACGCCCGTACAGCTTGACCAGCGTCGCGCCGGGTGCGGAGAAGCGTTCGGTCATCCGGGTGCTCATGGCCGCGTTGTGCTCGGCCGCTTCGCGCTGCAACTGGGCGAGCCTCGAACCCATCCGGCGGGCCGGGAGAACGAAGATCGGCAGCAGCACCAGCGCCAGCAGCGTGATCTGCCACGAGAAGCTGAGCATGACCGCCAGGGTCAGGATCAGTGTGACGGCGTTGCCGACCACACTGGACAGGGTGTCGCTGAAGGCCCGCTGCGCGCCGATCACGTCGTTGTTCAAGCGGCTGACCAGCGCACCGGTGCGGGTCCGGGTGAAGAACGCCACCGGCATGCGCTGCACGTGGTCGAAGACGGCCGTCCGCAGCTGGACGATCAGCCCCTCACCGATGCTGGCGGACAGGAACCGCGTCACCAGACCCAGGCCGGCCTCGGCCAGGGCGATCACGGCGATCAGCACCGCCAACCGGATCACGATGCCGCTGTCGGCGCCGTCGACGATGGCCTCGACGACCCGACCGGCGAGCACCGGCGCCGCAACGGTGAGGACCGCCGTCACCACGCTCAACAGCAGGAACCTCATGATCAAGGTACGGTGCGGCCGCGCGAACCGTGCGATCCGCTTCAGGGTGGCCCGGGACAGTGGTCGTTCGTCCTGCGCGTTCATCGCGTGGTGCAGGGACATCCACGCGGTCACTTCCATGCTCATGCCGTACCTCCGGCAAGCAGGCTAGAACCTCGCGTGAGGTTGAGGTCAAGCCGCCGCGCGGAAGGCATAGGCGATGCGGTGCCGGGTAGCTGCCGTTCATGGCGCGGTACACGAAGCCCGAACTCAGAGAACAGATCAAGGAAGAAATCCAGGCTTCCGACAAGGGCGGCAGGAAGGGGCAGTGGTCGGCACGTAAGTCGCAGCTGCTCACTCAGGAGTACAAGAGGCGCGGCGGGGGCTTCGAGGGCCCCAAGGACGAGCGGCAGAAGTCCCTGCAGCGGTGGGGAAACGAGAAATGGCAGACCAAGGAGGGCGACGCCCGGGCACGTCACGGTGGCACGACGAGCCGATACCTGCCCAAGCGCGCCTGGGAGGAGCTGTCCGACGCCGAGAAGCGCGCGACCGACGCCAAGAAACGCGAGGCGTCGCGGTCCGGGCGGCAGTACGTGTCGAACACCCAGCCGGCCAAGCGGGCGCGCAAGGACGCCACCACGGCGGAACGGCTGTCGGAGCTGCCGGTCGCCGAGGCGGCGAAGCTCGTCCGTGGGCTCGACACCCGACAGCTCAAGGCTGCCCTGCGCACCGAGCGCGACGGCAAGGCCCGCAAGACGCTCATCCAGCGGCTCGAGGCGGAACTCGACCGGCGCTGACCCACGGTGCACGGGCACCGGGTGTCTGACGTACCCGCTCAGGGTCGTCGGTGGAAGACCTGAGAACAGAATCAGGGGCCGGGCCGGGCTCTGCCCGGAGGTCGCCGGGGCACCGGCGGGCAGATGATTCCCGGCATGAGACGTGGTGCATTCTTTGTGATCGCCGGGCCTGTCGGTATCGCGGCGTACGGACTGGTGCGTCTGTGGGGCAGGTCCGACGGGGTGTACGGCCCGGGCTTCGACTGGCAGGCCGCGCACCTGCTCGGCCTCGCGGGCATGGTGTTCTTCGTCCCGGCGGTCCTCGCGCTGTCCCGTCTGCTACCACCCAGCCGCTGGCGAACGGCGGTGGTGAGCGTGACGC
This sequence comes from Micromonospora yongxingensis, assembly GCF_052601155.1. Taxonomy (NCBI): domain Bacteria; kingdom Bacillati; phylum Actinomycetota; class Actinomycetes; order Micromonosporales; family Micromonosporaceae; genus Micromonospora; species Micromonospora yongxingensis. Next base: position 8,698 of record NZ_JBQXEO010000033.1, on the reverse strand, counting down.
TGGTCGGGCTCGCCGCCACGATGGTGCAGTTCCTCGCCGACATCGTGGAAGGGCTGATGGCCGCCGACCGGGCGGAGATGTCGGCGCTCGGCGCGGACTTCAAGTCCATACCCGGCGTCGAGGTGGCCTTCTACGACGTCGTACCCCAGCTCTTCTTCCTCGGCCTGGTCGTCCTCGCGGGCATGCTCGCGGCCCGGCGGCGGCTGCGGTGGTGGAGTGCTCCACTGCTGCTCGTCGGGATCGTCCTGCCGGTGGCCACCCTCGACCTGCTCCCGATCAGTGGTCTGTGCATGCTGGTGGCGTTGGCGCCGGCCCTGCCGACCCTGCGACAGCAGGCCGAGCAGGGCGCGGCGCCCGTCGCCATCCATCCGGCGAGGACCTAGCCGATGCGGAACTGCTCGCCGTAGACGGCGAACACCAGCGGCGTGTTCAGGTCGAAGTTGCCGTTGTTGAGGAAGACCCGCTGGGCCGTGTCCACTCGGGACGTGTCGGAGTGGGCCGCCTCCTTCTTCATCTCGATGACCCGCTCGTCCAGGAACGCGTTGAGCCAGACCCGCTCGTCGCCACCCTGAGCCGGGGGCTTCGCCCGGGCGAGAGCGCGGTTACGGATCGCCCGCATGCCCTCGTACCCGTGCATCACCGCGGCGTCGTAGTAGGCGAACTGGCCGAGCGCCCGGACCTGGTCGGCCTTGCCGTCGCGTACCGACGGGTTGAAGTAGACCCGGTCCCGTTCGGACTCCTGCGCGGCCCGGAACGTGGCGTCTGTGGCCGCGGCCCGCCAGTCGCGGGGGAAGTTGGGGTCGAGGCCGGCGTGCGAGTCGGTGCCGTTGACGGCGCGCAGCGCCGGCAGGTACGCGGCGAGCACGTTGCCGGGCTTGGTGCGCGTGTACGCCTCGACCAGTTGCAGCATGTCACCGGTGCCGGAGCAGAAGCCGATGATGCCGGCGGTGTAGCCCCGCCCGTCGCCGATGTCCTCGATGTAGGAGAACTGCGCGCGCCAGTCGAGCGAGGAGTTCTCCGCCGCCGAGACGAGCTGCATGGCGACGTCCTTCTTCGCCGGGTCGTCGAGGTTGGGTCCGGCCGGGGTGGTGGGGCCGCCCCCACCGGGCAGGGTCCACTGCTGGTTGGGGGTGCCCGCGCAGCTCCAGATCTGCAACCGGGTGCCGTTGGCCGTGCTCCGGTCGGTGACGTCGAGGCACTTGCCGGAGCCGGCGTTGACGAGCGCACCGTTGCTGGCCGTCCACTTCTGGGCGCCGGTGCTGTTGCAGTCGTACAGCTGCACCTTGGCGCCGTTGGCGGTCGACGCGGCGGTGACGTCGAGGCACTTGCCGAGTGCCCGGATCGAGCTGTCGGCGTTGCCGACCGTCCACGTCTGGGCGGCGCTGCCGTTGCAGTCGTAGAGCTGGACCGGCGTGCCGTTCGCCGGGTTGGCGCCGGCGACGTCGATGCACTTGCCGCCGAGGCCGGTGATCGGGCCGGCGGTCGCGGCGCTGGCCGACGGCAGGCCGTAGCCGACCGCCGCGACGCCGATCAGCAGGGCGCCCACGACGTAGGCCGGTGTCCTCGTGCGAACCATGGTGCTCCTCGGGGAAGGGGCGGCATGCCGCCGGCCGGTGTATCGCCCCCGTGCGGCGGATCGGCCCCGAGGGGCGCCGCGAGCATCAGGAAACTCTGTTAACAAATAGCAGTGTGTCTATTGGCTGTCAAACCTGGCGGTACCCGTGGAAGTGCGTCGTTGGGTCCCGGTCCGGTCGCTGCCGTCCGACGTGGTCGGCCCGGCTCGACGGCCGGGCCGACCACGTTTCCGTCCGTCCTGGTCAGCGCAGTCCGGCGAAGAGGTCGTCCTCGGGTACCGGCGCGTCGGTGGTGTCACGGACGCGGACGAAGGTCTCCAGGCCCATCAGTTCGGCGAACCGCTCCCGCCCGAGTTGCAGGAAGAAGATGTTCTCGGTCTGGCTGGCGTGCGCGGCCAACGCGTCGAACTTCTGCGAGCTGTAGCTGCTCGTGTCCACCCAGGTGCTGATCTCGTCGTCCGGCAGGCCCAGCTCCGGCCCCGGCTCGTCGGGCTCGGCCCACTCGACGCCGAGCTCCTGCATGATCCGACCGAACTCCACGAACATCGTGCGAGGCACGGTCGTCCAGTACACCTTCGCGGGGACGTCCGTCTTCGCCACCGCGGCCATGGTGATCCGGTGGGCCTGGATGTGGTCCGGGTGGCCGTAGAAGCCGTTCTCGTCATAGGTGACGACGACGTCCGGCCGGTACTGCCGGATCAGGTCGGCCAGCCGGTCCGCCGCCTCGTCCACGGGCGTCGTCCAGAACGAGCCGGGCACCTGGTTCGTCGGCCAGCCCATCATCCCGGAGTCGGCGTAGCCGAGGGTCTCCAGGTGCGTGACCTTCAACGCGGCGCAGCTGACCTCCAGCTCGGCCCGGCGCATCGCCACGACGGCGGCCGGGTCGTGCCCCGGGTCGCCGGGCTTGACCCCTCCGGGGCCGTCGCCGCATCGTCCGTCCGTGCAGGTCACGAGCACCGTCGTGATCCCTTCCGCCGCGTAACGGGCGAGGACACCACCGGTGCTCGTCGCCTCGTCGTCAGGGTGGGCGTGCACCGCCATCAAGGTCAGAGATCGCTCAGGCATGCCCTCACCCTACGAGGGTCGTCCCGGTCGACCGCTGTCCCACCGGGAGCTTCGCCCGTTCCGGTGCGTCGGGTCACCGGTCCGGCGGTGAGGCGTGCTCCCGGTAGGTGGCCAGGTCGAAGTCGGCGTGGACTCCGTCGCCGCCGAGGTCCTGCACCCACAGGCCGAGGACCGCCCCGGTGAAGCCCCACGCCGCCGGCTCACCGTCGATGATCATCGCGGCGTGCTCGTCGGACAGGATTGTCGCGTCCAGGTCCACCGGAAGCTGCCGCCAACCGGCACCGAGGTCGTAGGCGAAGCGCACGACGGGTCCGTCGAACACCGCCCGCAGGCCGACCCGGGTGACGCCGCTGGCGTCGACGGTCAGTTCGGGGTACGGGGTGCGCCGCCCGTTGTCCGAGCTGAGCAGTTCCAGCACGGTCCGCCCGTCGTCGGCGCGGGTCAGGTAGAGGTGGTGCCAGTTGAGGGTGTTGTAGTAGGCGGTGATCCCGGCGAGCTGGCGGTGGTCGACGGGGTCGAACTCGACCACGGTCTCCAGGGCGCAGTGCGTGGCGCCGACGGGCCGGGCGACCAGGCTCGGGGCCCGCCGGCCCACCGGCGACTGCCCGCCGTGGATCCGTAGGTGCGACGGGCGGGACCGCAGGTCGAGCCAGTCGGCAGTGGCTGGCCGCCGCAGCGTCGACCAGCAGGGGCTCAGCTCAGGCGTGTCGAAGTGGTCCGTGGCCGGCTCTGGTGGCCACGGGTGCGGGGGCAGGTCGGGAGCGGCCACCTCCTCCGCGGGCACACCTCCGGGGACCCGGGGCCAGCCACCGGACGGCCAGTCGACCCGCTGGATCGCGGTCTCCCGGCCCAGTACGCAGTTGCCGAGTGGCGAGTAGGGGCGGCCGACCAGGTGCGCCAGGTACCACCCGCCGTCCGGGACGCGGACCAGGCTGCCGTGACCGGCCTTCTGCAACCGCAGCTCGGGTCGGTCGACGGAGGTGAGCAGGGGCCCCTCCGGGCTCACCTCGTACGGCCCGAACAGATCCCGTGACCGTGCCACGGTGACCTGGTGCTCCCAGCTGGTACCGCCCTCGGCGGTGATCAGCCAGTACCAGCCGTCGTGGCGGTACAGGTGCGGGCCCTCGGTGACGCCGACCGGGGAGCCGGTGAACAGGATGCGGGGCTGGCCGACGAGACGGCGGGCGGCGCGGTCGTACTGCTGGATCTCGATGCCGCCGAAGCGGTCCCGACCGGGTCGCCAGTCCGCGCTCATGCTCAGCAGCCAACTGGCCCCGTCGTCGTGGAACAGCGCGGCGTCGAAACCCCGCCCGTGCAGCTTCACCGGGTCCGACCAGGGGCCGGCGATGTCGGGGGCGGTGATCAGGTAGTTCTGCGGGTCCCAGTAGCCGCTGGCGAAGCTCGCCACGTCGCTGTAGACGAGATGGAACTCCCCGTCGTGGTAGGTCAGGTCGGGTGCCCACACCCCGTTCGAGTCGCCGCAGCCGCGCAGGTCCAGCAGGCGACGCTCGGTGATGATCCCGCCCAGGGAGCGCCAGTGCACGAGGTCGCGCGAGTGGTGCACGCGCACCCCCGGGTACCACTCGAAGGTCGAGGTGGCCAGGTAGTAGTCGTCGCCGACGCGCAGGATCGACGGATCCGGGTGGAACCCGGCGAGGACGGGGTTGCGGATCGACCCGGCAGCGGTCGCCACGTCAGCGGTGTCGGTCGACACGAGGACTCCTCCGGACGGCTTTTCGGAAACTTCCGGAACTTGCGCCGTGCGTAGCAGCGGCACCGCTGACTACGCTAGCCGTTCTTTTCGCGATAGGACAGAGCTATTGACCCGGGTGGCGACGGCTCGTAGCGTGCCGCCCATCGATCGGTATTACCGCCGAAGCACCGAAAGTTACGAAGGCGGTTCGAACCAGCGCGCGAACCAGGCGAAGGGGGCGGATGGTGGGCACCGACAACGGCCGGAACGTCACCATCGCCATGATCGCGCGGCTGGCCGGCGTGTCCGTGCCCACGGTCTCGCGAGTCGTCAACGGCCGCTCCGACGTCGCCCCACAGACCCGGAAACGGGTCGAGGAACTGCTCACCCGCTACGGCTACCGCCGCCGGTCGCCGACCCGCCAGACGGCCGCCGGCCTTATCGACCTGGTCTTCAACGACCTGGACAGCCCGTGGGCGGTGGAGATCATCCGTGGGGTGGAGGAGGTCGCCAGGAGCAGCGGCGTCGGCACCGCCGTCTCGGCCATCCACTGGCGAATCTCCTCCGCCAAGCAGTGGCTCGACAACATGCGCGCCCGCTCCACCGAGGGCGTCATCCTCGTGACCTCGATGGTGAACCCACCGTTGCACGCGGAGTTCTGCCGGCTCCACATTCCGGTCGTCATCATCGATCCCGCCGGGGTCGACCCGCGGGAATCACCCACCATCGGCGCCACCAACTGGGCGGGCAGCCTGAGCGCCAACCAGTACCTGCTCGGCCTCGGCCACCGCCGCATCGGATTCATCGCCGGACCACCGCACCTGATGTGCAGCCGGGCGCGGCTGGACGGCTACCGGGCTGCCCTCGGCGCCGCCGGTGTCCCCGTCGATCCCGCCCTCGTCCGCCCCGGCAACTTCCACCCCGAAACCGGCTATCTCGCCGGTACGCAGCTGCTGGCCCTGCCCGACCCGCCCACCGCCATCTTCGCCTCCAGCGACCAGATGGCGCTTGGTGTCTACGAGGCGGTCCGCAAACGCGGCCTCCGGGTGCCCGGCGACATCAGCGTGGTCGGCTTCGACGATCTGCCCGAGGTCCGCTGGTGCTCCCCTCCACTGACGACGGTGCGCCAACCCCTGGCCGAGATGGGCATGCTGGCCGCACGGACCGTGCTGCGGCTCGCAGGCGGCGAGAAGACCGACAGCGAGCGCCTCGAACTCGCTACCGAGCTCGTCATCCGCGACAGCGCTGCGCCACCCCGGCGCCGCTGACGGCGAACCCGGCGTGCGGTTCGACCTCAGCCGTTGCGGAGGGCGTCCTCGATGCCCGTCTCACGGCGGCCGAGATGCGCCGGATCCCGGCCGGACAGCAGATCCAGCGCGGCCTTGAGGCAGGCGCCGTGCTCCCGCGAGGAGCTGACCCGCCACGTCCGGGCGTACCGCTTCACGGTCTCGTCGCCCACGCCGCTGGCGTCGATGCCGAGGCGCCTGCACAGCGCCACGGCGCGGGGGAGGTGGAAGGACTGGGTCACCACGGTCGCCCGTGTCACCCCGAAGATCTGCTCGGCCCGCGCGCAGGAGTCGTACGTGTCGAAACCGGCGTGGTCCAGCACCACCTTCCGCGCCGGCACGCCCCGGTCGACCAGCCATCGCAGCATCGCGGCGGGTTCGTTGTAGTCGGCGTTCATGTTGTCGCCGGACACCAGGATCGCCCGGACCTTGCCGCCCACGAACAGTCGCCGCGCGATCTCCAGCCGCGCAGCGAGGAACGGCGACGGCGTGCCGTCCGCGTCCACCCTGGTGCCCAGGACCAGGGCGACCGGCGCCTCCGGCACGTCGGCCTCGCTGTAGAGGTGGCCGTCCGCGGCACCGCGAACCCACGTCACGCTGGCCACCGTGCCGCCCGTCAGCAGGACCGCGCCAGCCACCAGCGCGAGGAGCGTACGGCGGACGAACCGCCGGTGCTCCCCGTACCACCGCTTGACCGCACCGGATCGTCCCCGCATGCCGGGGGATTATTCCCGCTCCCGTCGCAGCGGTCGGGCCCGGTCCCGGGCTTGAGTTGGTCGAACGACCCGTGACATTCTTGGCCGTCGATGACATGCCGCGCGCGGGGCTGACGCCCGTCCAATGGGCAACCGGGATCCGACCACGGATTCCCGGGCGGACGGGGACACGAGCGATGGACCAACGAGCGCCATCCGTCCACGAGCCTGCCCGTCGCCGCGCCGCACCCTGACCGGCCGGGCGACTCATCTCCGCGAAGGAACCCAGCCCATGCAGAAACCGAAAGCCCGGACGGCAGTCCTGGCGAGCCTGCTGCTCGCCGTGGGCGCGTTCGCCGGCGTCAACCCACCGACCGCCAACGCGGCACCCGACCCGGTCGCCGTGACCGTGAACGCCCGCGCGGGGCTGGCCACAGTGCCCGACACCGCCCTGGGCGTCAACCATGCCATCTGGGACCAGCACCTCGGCAGCGCCGAGACCTCCGATCTGCTGCGCGACGCCGGTGTGCGGATGATGCGCTATCCCGGCGGCTCGTACGCCGACATCTACCACTGGAAGGACCACACCGCGCCCGGCGGGTATGTCGCACCGGGGACCGACTTCGACACCTTCATGGCGGCGGTCCGGCGGGTCGGCGCGCAACCGATGATCATCGCCAACTACGGCACCGGCTCGCCCGCCGAGGCCGCCGACTGGGTCCGGTACGCCAATGTGACCAGGGGCTACGGCGCGCGGTACTGGACGGTCGGCAACGAGAACTACGGCAACGGCCACTACGGGTCGGCCTGGGAGGCCGACGACCATCCGGACAAGAGCGCGACCCAGTACGCGCGGCTGGTCGTCGAGTACGCCGACGCGATGAAGGCGGTCGACCCGGGCATCAAGGTCGGCGCGGTGCTGACGATGCCGGGCAACTGGCCGGACGGGATCACCGCCGGCAGCGACCCCGGCCCCTGGAACCAGACCGTGCTCTCCCTCGCCGGCTCGAAGATCGACTTCGTGGACGTGCACTGGTACCCGGGTGGCACCGCCGCGGAGTCGCTGGCCCGGACCAGTCACATCCCCGACGCCGCCTACCTGCTCCGGGAGCAGCTCACCCGGTACGCCGGCCCGAACGCCGCACGCATCGGCATCAGCTTCACCGAACTGAACGTCGACGCGGGCCGCACCACGCAGCCGGCGGCGCTCTTCCTGGCCGACGCCTACAGCGCGCTGCTGGAGAACGGCGCCTTCACCGTCCACTGGTGGAACGTCCACAACGGCATCGGCACCGTGTCGGAGGTGGCGGGCCAGACCGACTACGGCGACTTCGGCATGCTCTCCAGCGGCGCCTGCACCGAGGACGGCTCGGTCTGCGAGCCACCCCTGAACACACCGTTCGCGCCTTACCACGGGCTGACCATGATGAAGCACTTCGCCCAGCCCGGCGACCAGTTCGTCCGCGCCGGCACGGACGAGCCGCTGGTCACCGCGCACGCCGCCCGCCGGGGCAACGGTGACCTCGCGGTGCTGCTGGTCAACAAGGATCCGGACACGGCCCACCCGGTCACCATCGACTACGCGGGGTTCGCCCCGTCGGCCGATGCGCCGACGGTGTCCACCCTCACCAACGGCGCCACCGGTATCGCCACCGGCCGGTCCGGCACCGCCACCAGCCGTACGCTGCCGCCGTACTCCCTGACCACGCTCGTGCTGCGCCCAGCCGGCACGACCGCCGGCCGGCCCGCCGCGCCGGGCCAGCCCACCGCCGGCGGCGTCACCGACCGGGCGGCGACGATCTCCTGGCCGGCGGCCGCACCGGGCGGCAGCCCGATCGCCAAGTACGAGGTGTACCGGCAGAACGGTGCGATCAGCGAGCAGCTCGGCGAGACGAGGGCCACCTCGTTCACGGCCGGCAACCTGGTGCCCGGCACCAGGTACACCGTCAACGTGCTGGCCCGTGACACCGCCGGCCGGGTCTCCTGGTCCTCGCCGCCGCTCACCTTCGTCACCGGCAGCCCGGCCGCCAGCGCGTGCAGCGTCCGCTTCACCACCAGCGGTGACTGGGGCAACGGCTACATCGGTGGCATCGAGATCACCAACAACGGCACGAGCCCGATCAACGGCTGGACACTCACCTGGACCTGGCCGACGGCCTGGCAGCAGGTGAGCAGCGGTTGGAGCGCCGGTTGGGAGCAGGTCGGCACCGCCGTGCGGGTCACCCCGACCGACGACAACCGGCGGATCGCCGCCGGCGGCAGCGTCAGCGCGGGCTTCGTCGGCGCGTACAGCGGTCCCAACGTGCTGCCCACCGCGTTCAGCCTCAACGGCACCGTCTGCACGAGCGGCTGACGTCGGCGGCGGGGGGGGGGGGGGGGGGGGGG
>NZ_JBQXEO010000032.1:0-76667 GCF_052601155.1 Micromonospora yongxingensis | reverse complement strand
CGCCGCCGCGCCGACGGAGCTCCGATGGCTGACCGGCGGGGCCAGCTGGCCACCCGGGTCCGGGACTCCCTCGCCGAGGCGCTGGGCGCCACCCGTACCCGCCTGTCGGCCGCGCAGGCCGAGCTGACCGCCGGCCGGGAGCGGCTGGCCCGGGTCCGCCGGGCGGCCGCCGCCGTACCGGAGCGGGTGGGCGGGCAACGGGACCGGCGGCTGGCCGAGATAGACGCGCGGCACTCCGCCCGGATCGCCGAGCTGGCCCGGCACGCGGCCGACGCCGCCCGCCTGGAGGCGCCCGGCTGTGCCGGCGCCGACTGGCCGGGATGGACGCCGACGCCGACCCGCCGGGCCGAACCCCCCGGCGCGCTGCGAGTCGGCACGGTCCGGATCGACGACGTCGACCCGGTGCCCGCGCTGGTGCCGCTGCTCGACGCCGGGCACGTGCACCTGTCCGGGGACGACCGCGCGGGTTGCGACGCGGTGGTCTCCGCGCTGCTGCTGCGGGCCGTCGGCCGCGGCGACCCGGGCCAGGTGCGGCTGATCGGGTACGACCCGGAGCACCTCGGCGGCGGCCTGGCCGGGTTCGCGCCGCTGGGCACCGCCGGGCTGCTGACGTTCGTGGGCCCCGGCGGGCTGGGCCCGCTGCTGGACGACCTGGTCGAGCAGATCCGCCGGATCAACGAGACCGTGCTGGCCGGCGAGTACGCCTCGCTGCGGGAGCTGGCCTCGGCGACCGGCCGCCGCCCCGAGCCGTGGCGGGTGGCGGTGCTGCTCGGCGGCGACGAGCTGAACCGGCACGAACGCGGGCAACTGGACCGGGTGGTGCGGGCCGGTGCGGCCTGCGGGGTGCACCTGGTGGTCCGCGGCGTGCCGCTGCCGGACGATCCGACGGTCACCCGGGTGGTGGCCGACGCGTCCGACGCCCGGATCGGCGGCCCGTCCGGCCTGCCGGTCCGGTTGGACCCGCCACCACCGGCGACGCTGCTCACCGACACGTGCCGGGAGACCGCCGCCCGGGTGAACGCCGGCCCGCCGCCGACCCCGTTCGCCGACCTGCTGCCGCCGCCGGACCTGATGTGGCGGGAGGACTCCTCCGGTGGGCTGTCCGCCCCGATCGGCGAGGGGCCGCAGGGCCGGCCGGTACGGCTGACGCTGGGCGACTACCCGCCGCACGCGCTGATCGGTGGGCCGTCCGGCACCGGCAAGACCAATCTGATCTTCGCCTGGATCGGCGCGCTGGCGGCCCGCTACTCCCCCGCCGAGCTGGAGTTCTACCTGCTCGACTTCAAGGAGGGGGTGTCCTTCGCCCGGTTCGCGCAGGGTCGGCGCGACCCGAGCTGGCTGCCGCACATGCGGCTGGTCGGGATCAACGTCAACACCGACCGGGAGTTCGGGCTGGCGCTGCTGCGGTTCCTCGCCGAGGAGCTGCGCCGGCGGGCCGACGCGGCCAAGAAGCACGAGGTGACCAAACTCGCCGAGCTGCGCGCTGTCGACCCGACCGGGCACTGGCCGCGGATCGTCGCGGTGGTCGACGAGTTCCAGATGCTGCTGGCCGGCCGGGACGTGGTCGCCCGGGAGGCGGCCGACCTGCTGGAGGACCTGGCCCGGCGGGGTCGGTCGCAGGGCATCCACCTGGTGCTCGCCTCGCAGGACGTACGCGGCATCGAGGCGCTGTGGGGTCGTCCGGCGCTGGTCGCCCAGTTCACCCTGCGCATCGCGCTGCCCAAGGCGCTGCGGATCCTCGCCGAGCGCAACGACGCGGCGCAGTCGCTGCCGCGCTGGCACGCGGTGGTCAACGCCGAGTCCGGCATGGTGGAGGGCAACGAGATCGCCCGGATTCCGTCGGCCAGCGACTGGGAGACGTGGAGCGGACTGCAGAACCGGCTGTGGCGGATGCGGCCGCCCGACGCGGCGCCGGCCCGGCTCTTCGACGGCGACGCCATTCCCCGGCTGGCGGAGGCCCCGGATTTCCGGGCGCTCACCGCGCCGCCGGACGGGACCGCCCCGCGCACCCCGGTGGCCCTGCTCGGCGAGATCATCGACGTGCAGTCCCGGTCGGCGGCGCTGCGGCTGCCGCGCGCGCCCGGGCGCAACCTCGCGGTGCTGGGCACGCGGGTGGACGAGGCGTGCGCCGTGCTGGACGCGGCCGCCCGGTCGCTGGCCCGCCAGCATCCGCCGGGGACGGCCCGGTTCTCCATCGCCTGCCTGGACGCCGACGCCGACCCGGTGGCCCGGGCGCTCTACGACGACCTGGCCGACGACGCCGCCTGGTACGACGAGGAGACCGTCGGCGAGCTGATGGCCGAGACGGCCGACGGACTTGCCGCCCCCGGTGGCGCGCACTACCTGCTGCTGTTCGCCGTCGACGCGGCGGCCGGGGCGCTGGCCGCACGGACGGGCCGGCGCACCGGCCTGGAGCACCTGCGCCGGATCCTGCACGACGGCCCGGAGCGGCGGACCCACGTGCTGGCCTGGTGGCGAGGAGTCGCCCGGATGCGCGCCGACCTGGGCGGGCCGGCCGCCCGCACCGACCAGATCGGCGCCTGGGTGGCGCTGGACGCGCACGGCGGCGAGCTGGGCGCCTCGCTCTACCCGGGCACCGGCGGCCCCGACTGGTATCCCCGCCCGTGGCGGGGGCTCTTCTTCGACCGGGCGGTGCACCGCACCGGACAGGTGATCATCCCCTATGGACCGTCCCGATGAACCAACCGGTGACCAGTGAGACGTACGCGGCGCAGCTGCGGCGGCTGGCCGAGCTGACCGCCCGGGTACGCGAGCAGCGCGCCGAGGCGCACACCTGGTACGAACGGCAGTGCGCGGCGGCTGACCGCGCCGTCGCCGACGCCGCCGACCAGGTGCGGCGGGCCGAGGAGGAGCTGGTCGCCGCCCGGGAGCAGCAGGAACGGGTGGACGCCGAGGTGGCGCATCTGTGGCAGCAGCTACGGGAACGGCTCGGCGCGGGCGCCCGTCGCCTCGGTGGCCCGCCCGCCCCGGCCAACGGCGTGGTCACCGATCCGATGCTGCCGCTTCGGCGCGCCCGCGACCTGCTCGACAGGGCCGGCCAGCCGGGTGAGCTGCCGGGTTCGGTGAACCCGTTGCTGGCGCTCTGCGGGGTCGCCGGTGCGGTGCTGGCGTACGCGCTGGGCGCCGGCGCCCGGGCGCTCGGCGTCGGGTACGGCGGGGACCTGGCCGTCGGGATGCCCGTGTTGGGGCTGGTGGTGACCCTGCTCGGGCCGCTGGTCGGTCTCGTGCCGGCGCGGGTGCTCGCCGATCGTCGGCACGCGGTGCTCGGGCCAAGGCCGATCACGGTGGTGCTCGGCGCCGGCCTGCTCGCCACCGTGCTGCTGCTCCTGCTCGGCCGCTGACCCGGCCGACCTCTGCGCTACTGATCGACTCGACGTCCAGGAAGGCGCGCCATTCCCGGCACCCGAACACCGCGACATCAGGGAAGCCGAGTCGATCACTCCGGCCCGCGGGCCGGGGGTGTGCTCACTCCGGCACGAGGACGGCCTCGCGCAGCAGCCGGCGGGCCAGGGTGACCCGGTCGGCGTCGTCGGGCAGCCCGGGCAGGTCACCGACCCGGGTGACCGCGCCGGTGAGCAGCGCGCGGACCGCCGGCTCGCACTCCGACGGCAGGGTGATGGTGCGGTCGAACAGCCGCAGCGCCACCGTGTCCGACCCATGGGGCACGAGCTGCCAGCGCAGACCGGGGCGCAGGGTGAGCCGGGAGTCGGCGTCGAGGGCGGCCAGCGCGCCGGCCTGGGCGAGCGGCCGGATCGGCGCCGGGCGGGCGGCCGGCCAGGCGCGCTGCCGCAGCCGCGCCGCGACGGCGCCGGGGTCGGCGTGCAGCAGCCAGTCCCGCAGCGCCTCCACGGTCTCGGTCAGCTCCGGCTCGATGGCGTCCGGGTCGGCGACGTCGGTGCCGAACGGCAGGCTGGCGCGCAGCCGCTGGTCCTCGGCGGCCAGCGCGAGCAGCTCCTCGACCAGGGCGTAGCGGGTCAGCGCGCGGACGCCCACGGTCAGGTGCAGCGAGCTGGCCTCCTGCGCCTGGGCGCTGTGCAGCCAGCCGCGTGGCAGGTAGAGGGCGTCGCCGGGGGCGAGCACCACGTCCAGCGCGGCAGGGCCCTCCGCGGTGGCGCCGACCTCGTCGGCGCGGCCTCCCCAGGGCTGCTTCTCCAGCGGGTCGGGCAGCACCGGCGGGTGGATCCGCCAGTGCTTGCGGCCGTCGACCTGGAGCACGAACACGTCGTGGGTGTCGTAGTGGGTGGCGAAGCCCTGGCTGCCGGCCGGGGTGAGGTAGGCGTTGATCTGCAGCGGCTGGTTCAGCGCGAGGCCCAGGTCGCGGGCGAAGTCGACCAGTGGCGGCCAGATCCGGTGCAGGCCCTGCAGCACCAGGGTCGCGCCGCCGGCGTACTGCTCCAGGATCCGCTCGTCGAGCACCTGGTCGCCGATCTCGGCGCCGGCGCCACCGCCGCCGGTCCACCGCGCCGCCGGGACGAGCTGCCCGTCCTTGGCCACGCGCAGGAAGGGGGTACGCAGACCGCGCCGGCTGAGCAGCTCGTCGGCGTCGGCGGTGCTGAGCAGGTCGGTGAAGCCGGCCGGGTCGGGCAGCTCGGCGGCGCGGGACAGCAGCGGCGTGTGTCCCCAGTGCGCGGCGGCGAACTTGGCCGGTTCGACCGAGACGCAGCGGGCCAGCGCCGCGGCGGCGGTCGCGGACGGAACCGCCGGGCGGCCGTGGCCGCCCGGCGGGTCGAGATGCGTCACGACGGACCCTTACCGGGCGCTGCCGTCAGCGCCACCGTCCTGCTGCCCGGGGGTCGCGCCACCGTCGGCAGGACCCTCCGCGCCACCGTCGGCGCCACCGTCCTGCTGGCCGGGGGTCGCACCACCGTCGGCGGGACCCTCCGCGCTGCCGTCGGCGCCACCGTCGTGCTGACCGGGGGTCGCGCCACCGTCGGCGGGACCCTCCGCGCTGCCGTCCGCGCCACCGTCGTGCTGACCCGCCGTCGCACCACCGTCGGCCGGGCCCTCCAGGCCGCCGCCGCCCGTGGTCTGCATGTCGTCGTCGTTGAGTGCCATCGGTACTCCCTCGGGTGTGCCGCCCCGCCGTACGCCGGGGTCCGTCGTGCTGCGGGTGGTACCCCACGCGCGATCTTCTCTAACCCTCACCGTAGACGCCGAACCGGGGCGACACGGGCGGTTCACCGGTGGCGCGGGTCGGTGTCAGGATGGAGGGGTGATCCTGGTGGGCACCTCCGGCTGGCAGTACCGCGACTGGCGGGGCCGCTTCTATCCGGAGCGGCTGCCGCAGCGGCTCTGGCTGGAGCACTTCGCCGCCGGCTTCGCCACCGTCGAGGTCAACAACGCCTTCTACCGGCTGCCGGAGCGGGACACCTTCGCCGCCTGGCGTGCCCGGACCCCGGCGGATTTCTGCGTGGCCGTGAAGATGAGCCGCTACCTGACCCACATCAAGCGGCTGCGTGACCCGGCGGAGCCCGTCGCTCGGTTCCTCGGGCGTGCCACCGCGCTCGGTGACCGGCTCGGCCCGGTGCTGCTGCAACTGCCGCCGAACCTGCGAGCCGACGTCGACGCGCTCGACGCGACACTCCGGCTCTTTCCGGCCGAGGTGCGGGTGGCCGTCGAGCCCCGGCACCCCTCCTGGTGGACCGACGCCACCCGTGCGGTGCTGGAACGCCGGCGGGCGGCGCTGGTCTGGGCCGACCGGCTGGGCCGCCCGGTCGCGCCGCTGTGGCGCACCACCGACTTCGGTTACCTGCGGCTGCATGAGGGGCGGGCACGGCCCTGGCCCCGGTACGGCCGCACCGCACTCGCCACCTGGGCACGCCGGCTGACCGACACCTTCGACGCGGACGAGCCGGCGTACGTCTACTTCAACAACGACCCGGGCGGCGCCGCCATCGTGGATGCCGTCGCCTTCGCCGCGCTGGCCGGGCGGACCGGCCATCCGGTGTCCCGGGTGCCGGCCGCGGCACCGCGACCCGAAGGCGCGGGGCAGGCCGGCGGCTGAGCCCGCCCGAGTGCTTCCGGGCGGGCTCGCGGCGTCAGGGCAGCATCCGGGCCAGGTCCTTGGGCATGGTGTCCTTGACGTCCTGCCACTCGCCCTGGGTGACGTGCCGGCGCAGGGTGTCCAACACCACCTGCGTCACCCGCTCCGCGCCGCCCTCCACGTCGTACGGGAAGCCCTGGCGGACCTCGTAGAGGAAGTCGTCACGGTTGAGCTTGATCGGCACGTCCGAGGGGTTCCACCCGTCGAAGTAGATCCCGCGGACCAGCACCGGCAACTGCTGGGCGAACTCCACGCTCTCGTTGACCGGCAACCGGTCACGCAGCAGGTGCAGCACCGTGCGCAACGCCGCGTACGACTGGTTGCGCCGGTCCTTCGGCCAGCCGTAGGCGTTCTCGATGTCCTTGAGAATCAGGTTCGTCTTGTCCAGCGAGGACTCGAATGCCGAGATCTGTTGGTCAGCCATCGGTCGACCCCCGTTCCCCGGTGTCCCATCGTTGGTCGTCGTCGCGACGCGGCGGCCCCGCCGGTCCGCGTCGGGCCCGGATCGGGCTGCCCTGCGGCACGCGCCGGGCGTTGTCGGCCGTCCCGACCACGTGCAGGACGGCACCACGCCGTCTATCCGCCACCAGTCGAACCGTCATCCCGTCACCTCCGTGTCTTCTGCGGCGCCGGCCGCCGTCACGGCCGCACGCACCTGCCACCCTGCCGCCCGGGCGGGTGACCCGGCCCCACCCGGATCGGGTGAGCCGGGCGAGGTCAGTCCACGCCGAGGAGCCCGGCCAGGGTCTTGCCGTTGGTCTGCGCGTAGTCGCGGTAACAATTGTTCATGAGGACGTGGGTCTTCTCGGCGCTGTCGGCCAGCTCGCGCAGCTTCGGCGCCCAGTCGGCCAACTCCCGCTTGGAGTAGTCGTAGCCGAACTTCTCGTGGATGTCCTTGCTGGTCCACTTGTCGCTGTGGCCGTGGAAGCGCACCACGGCGAGGTCCGCCGTGGCGGCCAGCACCGGCGGCACCGACGAGCGGTGGCCCTGCGGCATGTCCACGCAGACGAACGGCAGCCGGTGCTGCCGGAGGAAGGCCAGTGTCTCGTCGGCGTTGGCGCCGTCGAACCAGGAGGCGTGCCGGAACTCGTAGACCGGCCGCAGCGGCGCGCAGCGCTTCGCCACCTCCAGCAGGTACTGCTTGTTGTCCCGCTTGATCGTGAACCAGGGCGGGAACTGGAACAGCAGCGCGCCCAGCTTGCCCGCCTCGACCAGCGGGTCCAACGCGGACAGGAAGCGCGTCCACACCTCCTCGTACGCCTGCGCGGGCAGGTCGTCGGGGTAGACGTTCTTCTTGTCCGTCTCCGGCCGCAGGTCCTTGTAGAGCGCGCTGACCCGGGTGGGATGCCCGGTCAGCATGCTGAACGCCTTGATGTTGAAGGTGAAGCCGGGCGGGGTGCGTTCGGCCCAGAGCCGTGCGGTCGCCTCGGCGGGTGGCGAGTAGTAGGTGGCGTCCACTTCGACCAGCGGAAACTGCCGGGCGTAGTACGCCAGCCGCTTCTCCGGCGTGTCGGCGGTCTGCGGATACCAGCCGGAGTTGAGCAGCGTGCGGTCGGTCCAGGACGCGGTGCCCACGAGAATGTCACCCATGGGTGGAGTCCATCGCGTCGTGGACCGACCGGCAACCGCTGACGTCGCTCAGGCCGCCCGCCGCTCGCGGGTCTGCTTGCAGGTCACACAGGTGGTGGCGGACGGGAAGATCTCCAGCCGCTCCACCGGGATCGCCGCCGAGCAGCCTTCGCACCAGCCGTAGGTGCCCTCCGCGAGCCGGCCGAGGGCGTGCTCGTACTGGGCGCGGCGGTCGAGGATGGTGCGCAGCAGGGACTGGGCGGTGTCCCGCTCGGCGGTCTTGGTGCCGCTGTCGGCCTGGTCGTCGCCAGCGGTGTCACCGACCTCCACCAGCCGCAGCACCTGGCTCTGCAGCACGGCCTGCTCGTACTCCGCGGTCAACTCGTCGTAGCGCGCCTGGAGGGAGAGCCGGATCTGGTCGATCTCCGTCTGGGAACGGCCCGTACCGACCGTGTCGTGGACGAGCATCGCTGCCTGCCTTTCCTGGGCCTGTGGCTCAAGGTGAACCGGGATGCCGGCGGCACCTGGCCCCGGTCACGGTCGCATCCGGTGCACGGGCGGTCACCCGTGCTCTGTGAGCCGGGCGAGTACCCGCCCGGGGAGTCGACCAAACCGGCGATTTTCGCCGATCGTCAGCCGCCGGCTCCGGGCTCCACGAGAGCGGGGTGGCGGGGGTCGTCGGCCCGTACCACCACGTCGGCGAAGCTGGCCGGGACGACCTCCTCGGCGTACCGGTCGAACGCCGGCAGGGTCCACTCCAGGGCCGGTTCGGTACGCCGGCGCAGTGCCGCCGCGGACAGCTCCAGGTGGACGGTGACGTCGAAGGGCAGGCCGCCGCCGAGCAGCAGCGCGCCGCTGACCAGGACGACGCCGCCGGGTGGCAGGTCGACGTAGCGGGCACGGCTGGCCCGGTCGGCGGAGGCGTCCCAGAGTGAGGGGAGCAGCCGGCCGCTGCCGCCGGGGCCGGCCGGGTCGAGCACCTCGCGGCGCAACCCGGTCTCGTCCACCCAGCCCTCGTAGTAGGCGTCCGGGTTGGTCCGGCCGAGCTCGAAGCGCAGCGACGCGGGCCGGAGGAAGTCGCTGGCGCGTACGTGCAGGACCGGGTGGCCCCGGGCACGCAGCGGGTCGATCAGCGCGGTGGCCAGCTCGTCCGGGCCGGCGGCGGGGGCGCCGTCCACCGCCACCCGCAGCCGCGCCGGCCCGACGGTCGCGGCGGCGTCCGTCAGCCGGTCGGTCAGCTCGGTGACGAGCAGGTCGGGCGAGATGGGTCGGATGCGCACCGGACCATCCTGCCCCGCCCAGGGGCGTGTCGGTGCGGCCGGTCAGCCGGTGCGGTCGATGGTGACGCGGGCGTCGTCGGCCAGGCGGTAGCCCACGCCGTAGACGGTGGTGACCAGGGGAACGTCCACGCCGACCTTGCCGCGCAGCCGGCGCACGTGCACGTCGACGGTACGGACGCCGGCGTGCTCGTAGCCCCAGACGGCGTTGAGCAGTTGCAGCCGGGTGAACACCCGGCGGGGGGTGGGCGACCAGGTGCAGCAGCAGGTCGAACTCCAGCCGGGTCAGCGGCAGCGGCTCGTCGTCGCGCAGCACCGACCGGGACGAGGCGAGGATGTGCAGGGCGGGGATGGTCGGGGTGACCGGTCGGGTCGACCGGTTGGCCGGCACGGCGTCGGCGCGACGGTCGGCCGGAACCGAGCTGGTGATGACCGCCTCGCCCCGCTCCAGGAGCTCGCGGGCCGCCTCGAGCAGCCGGCGGGCCGGCGGGGTCAGCGACTCCTCACAGGCGAGCGGGATGGACAGCGTCACGGTGAGCACGGGCGCGGCGGTGTTCGCGGGGCGGCGCTGGCCGCCGGGAGGTCGACCGGGCACCGCGGGTTGGGACGTATGCCATCCGGCGCGCGACGAGGCGGGGCTGACCGACATGGTCCTCCTTGGCTGGGTCCGGGTATCTCCCCACGGCCCGGGACGCCGCTTCATCGATGCTTCCCGGCGCCCGGGCGAGGGTCAAGAGGCGGCTGCGTTGCATGAATGTGACAATTGACGAACACATCGGAGCCGAGTGCTCGCTCTGCGTACGAAGCCAGATGATTACAGCAGAGCCGCCCGGATGACCCGATACGGGGGTCCCCGCCCGTTGACCGTGGCCGGTCCGGCCGCGTACGGCCGGTGCTCAGCGGCCGCGCTCCACGCTGATCCGCGCCTCGTCGGCCAGCCGGTAACCCACCCCGTAGACGGTGGTGACGACAGGAGTGCCGTCCAGTTTGGCCCGCAGCCGGCGCACGTGCACGTCCACCGTCCGGGCGACCGCGTGCTCGTAGCCCCAGACGCTGGCGAGCAGCTGGAGGCGGGTGAAGACCCGGCGCGGGCGCTCGGCCAGGAACAGCAGCAGCTCGTACTCGATGCGGGTCAGCGGGACGACCCGGTCGCCACGGCGGACGATCCGCGAGCCGGCCAGGATGCGGACCTGCTCGGTGTCGTCGGCGGCGGACGGCTCGGCGGTGGCGTCGGGGACCGGACGCGGCCCCGGCGGGACGTGGTCGGCGGTGCGCAGCCGTCCCTCCCCCGACTCGGCCAGCTCGCCGAGCAGCTGCACCAGCCGCGCCAGCCGGGGGCTCAGCGGCCCGGGCGCGAGGTCGAGGGTGATGGTCAGGGTGGGACCGGTGCGCTGGCGGGCGGGGCGAGGGCCCGGGTGGTGGGGGCGCGTGGGGATGGCGACGACGGACATGGTGCCTCCTGGGATGGCGGTACGCCCGCCACGCGCGGTGCGGCGTGGCGGTCAGCGGCGCGCCGGGCCGGCGGTGACCGGCGACGCGAGAGGGGACCCGCGGTGCAGCGGGGTGGGGCCGAGGGCCGGCAGGCCGGCGATCCGCCAGGCGGCGAAACCACCGACCACGTCCGTGGCCCGGTGCAGTCCGATGTCCTGCAACGCGGCGGCGGCCAGCGACGAGGTGTAGCCCTCCTGGCAGAGGATCACCACCGGAACGTCGTAGTCGACCGCCTGCGGCAGCCGGGCGGGGCAGCGCGGGTCGAAGCGCCACTCCAGGACGTTGCGTTCGATCGCGAGCGAGCCCGGCACGACACCGTGCGCGGCCCGCTGGGCGGCCGGCCGGATGTCGACCAGCAGCGCCCCGGCCCGGTACGCCAGGTGCGCCCGCTCCGGATCGAGCCGGTCGAGCCGGTCGCGCGCGGCGGCCAGGATCTCGTCGATGCCCCGGGAGCCCGGTGGCGGCACGGGGGCCGGACACCGCTCGGCGGTCACCTGCATGGTCGGTTCCTTTCGGTGGTCGAGGGTGGATCGGGGGTGCCGGCCGCTCACCAGGAGCGGCCGGCCTCGGCGACCTCGGCGATCCGCAGCCGCCCGTCGGCGAGGTGGTAGCGGGTCATCCGGACCAGCGCCGGCCGGTAGACGTGCACGCTGATCGCCGGTTCCGTGCCCCGGTTGGTCACCACGTGCACGTGCCGGGGGCCGAAGCGGCGACCCGCGCCGGCGTCGAGCAGCCGGGGACGCAACCGGCCACCGGCGACGGTCTCCTCGGTGAGCGCGCCGTCGACCACCCGGAACGCCCCGGCGGAGCCGCCGTGGTCGTGCAGGTCGGTGCCCTGCCCGGGAAGCCAGCTCAACGCCCACACCTCGTGGTCGTCGCCGATGGCGAGCCGGGCGTACCAGCGCTCGTCGGGGTCGAAGCGCAGCGGCACCGGCCAGCGGGCCGGGTCGGCCCAGCGGGCGGCGACGGCGAGCAGGTCGGGCTCCGGGCCGTGGTGGTTCATGGCGGTCCTCGCGGTCGTTCGGCGGGTGCCCTCGTACTCTAGCCGTCAAACCCTATAGGTTTAGTAGGTAATACCACGTGCTGGGACGCCCGCTGCGCACGCCGCCGCTCAGCGCAGGACCGGCGGGTCCACCCGGTAGCCGGGCAGCGACGGCCACCGCACGGTCAGCACCACCGAGGCGCACTCGGCGTACCAGGAGTGATCCACCCCCCGGGCCCACACCACGTAGTCGCCCGGGGCGGCCAACCGCACCGTCCGGTCCGGCAACTCCACCCGGAACCGCCCCTCGACCAGCACGAGCAGCGTGGTCCGCCGCTCCCCCGTCGCCCACCGCGAGCGGGCCTCCCCGGGCGGGTGCACGCCCCACTTCACCTCGACGTCGGTGCTGTGCCGGATCTCCCCCGGTGGCGCGAAGTGCCCGAGCAGCCAACCCGCGTTGCCGGCACCGTCGACACCGGCGTTGCCCACGTACACCGTCTCACCCAACGGACCCTCCCCAGCGCACCGGCCGAGCAACCTATCAGTGCCCGGACGACTAACCTGGACCGGTGACCGACGACCTCGACGCCGAGACGCTGGCGTTCGCGCACCGGATGTTCGACCTCGCCCGCGCGGGCTCCACCGAGGAACTGGCCGCGCAGCTCGACGCCGGCCTGCCCGTCAACCTCACCAACGACAAGGGCGACACGCTGCTGATCCTCGCCGCGTACCACGCCCACCCCGCCACGGTGGCCGCCCTGCTGGACCGCGGCGCCGACCACACCCGGACCAACGACCGCGGCCAGACCGCCCTGGCCGCCGCGGTCTTCCGCAGCAGCACCGACGCCGTCCGCGCGCTGCTCGCCGCCGGCGCCGACCCGGCGCACGGCAACCCGTCCGCGATCGAGACCGCCCAGTTCTTCGACCTGCCGGAGATGACCGAGCTGCTGCGGGCCGGCTGACGCCGACCCCGGCGGGCCGGTATACAGAGTCGGTGGAAGATCCCCTGCCCGAGCAGATGCGGGCCGCCGCCACCGCGTTGCTCGCCGCGCTCGACCCGACGGCCCGCGACCAGGCCGTACGCCCGTTCGACGACGAGGCGGCGCGGCGCTGGCTGGAGTACCGGCCCCGTCCCCGCCCCGGCACCTGCCTCGCCGAGCTGGACATCGCCGGCCGCAAGGCCGCCCACCGGCTCCTGGCGACCGCGCTCAGCCCGTCGGCGTACGCGCAGGCGATGGCGATCGTCGCGCTGGAGGAGGTGCTGGACCGGGCCGAGGGCTGGCACCGCGGGCGGCACAGCGGCGACTACTGGATCGCGGTGTTCGGCGACCCGGCACGCGACGACCGCTGGGCGTGGCGGCTGGAGGGGCACCACCTGTCGGTGAACATGACCGTGGTCGACGACCAGGTCTCTCCCGCGCCGATCTTCTTCGGCGCCAACCCGGCGGCGGTCCGGTACGCCGGCCGCCCGGTCTCCCGGCCGCTCGGCGTCGAGGAGGACCTCGCCCGCGCCCTGCTCGACGCGATGGGCCCGGCCGAGCGGGCCGCCGCGATCATCGCCGACGAGGCGCCGGCGGACATCATCAGCGCCACCCGAGGGCGGGTCGACGGGCCGCTGGAGCCGCTCGGCGTGCCGGCGGGCCGCCTGGGGCCGACCGGCCGGGCGCTGCTCGACCAGGTGGTCGCGCTCTACCTGGACCGGCTGCCCCCGGAGCTGGCCATCCGGGAGGCGCGCCGCCTCGACGGCGGTGAGCTGCACTTCGCCTGGGCCGGCCCCACCCGGCCGGGCCAGCGGCACTACTACCGGATCCAGGGCGACGACCTGCTGATCGAGTACGACAACACCACCGACGACGGCAACCACGCGCACACCGTGCTGCGCCGCCCGGCCAGCGACTTCGGCGCCGACGTCCTGGCCAACCACCACCAGACCCACCCCCACCCCTCCGACCGACGGGCTTGATCATGAGGTTGGCGGGCGGTTGACCGCCTGATCGACCGTCCCGGTGCCGGGGTCAGGGGTTGGTGGCCTCGATGAGGAAGCGTTGGGCGTGGGCCACGAAGGGGCCCTCGGTGGTGATGCGGTGGTGCAGGGCGAGCAACTGCGGGCGGTAGCGGTCCACCGTGAAACCGGGCACCGTCCAGATCACCTTGCGCAGGAACCACACCACCGCCCCGACGTCGTGGAAGACCGCCCGGAGCGTGGCGTGGCGCAGGTCCACCACGTTAAGCCCGGCGGCCCGGGCGGCGGCCACCGCGTGCTCCGGGTGACGCTGGCTCGGTGGCGGCAGCGGGCCGAGGATCGCCTCGCTCACCTCGCGCATGGTGCCCGGACCGATCTGCTGGGACAGGAACGTCCCGCCCGGCCGCAGCACCCGGGCCGTCTCCGCCCAGTCGGTGCGGACGGGATGTCGGCTGACCACCAGGTCGAAGGAGTCGTCGCGGAACGGCAGCGGCGCGTCCGGGGCGACCGCCACCACCGTCGCGCCGACCAGCCGCAGGGTGCGCCGGGCCACCTCGACGTTCGGCGGCCAGCCCTCGGTGGCCGTCAGCAACCTCGGCGGTCGGGGCACCTCGGCGAGCACCTCGCCGCCGCCGGTGTCCACGTCCAGCGCCGCGTCGGCGCGCGCCATCCGGTCGGCAACCAGGGCGGCGTACCCCCAGGGCGGGCGTTCCTCGGTGGCCCGGCCGGCCAGCCAGTCGAACCCCCAGCCGTCGACCGGCGCGGCGGCCGCCTCCGCGATCAGGTCATCGACGTTGCGCACAGTGTCCACGGCGGTCAGCCTCGCCGACCGCCCCCGCGCGGGCAACGCCATTTGCCACCCCGGCCGTCCGGCTGGCGCTCCGCGCGACGCCGGGTCGGACGGGTTGCCTCAGGGGCGCGGGCGGACCATCTCGACGGTGGAGCCGGCAACCCCGCCGAGCGCGTCGAAGGTGCCCGCCTCGGCGCGGCGGCGCCCGTCGAACTGACGCATCAGCCGGGCACCCAGATACACGCCGACCCCGCCGGCGGCCAGCGCGACCAGCTCGGTGACCAGGATCGCGACCGACGCACCCCGCTGCGGGGAGTTGGCCCGGATCAGGCAGGTGACCAGGAAAAGACCGGCCATCGCGGCGTTCACCAGATTGAACGTGACGGCCGTGTGGCGGGTCCGGTCGCCCGGAACGTCCCACAGGTCGACCATGCCGGCGATCGCGGTCATCGCGGCGGCGAACAGAGCGGCGACAACGGTCCAGTAGCCGACCTCGCCCAGGAACGACGGCCCACCGATGACGTCGGTGAGATCGAAGACGGTGGCGCTGACGAAGAGCCCGAGCGGAAACGTCACCAACATCGGTTGGATGGGGTGCCCCTGCACCCGCAGCCGGCTCTGCATCGGTCCTCCCCCGGGTCGGCGCAGCTCAGCAGTACCAGAGTGCTACCCGAGCCCCATCCGGGCGAAACAATCGCGCCCGACTCGCCGCCGACCGGGAGAACGGGCACCAGCCGGGGTCGGTCAGTTGTCGCGCTGGCGGGAGACCGTCCGGACCAGCCGCTCGGCCACCTCGCGCAGCGGGATGTCCAGCGACGACGCGGCGGTACGCAGCACGTCGAGCGCTTCCGCCGGCGCGCACCCGCGCTGCGTCATGATCACGCCGACGGCCTGCTCCACCACCCCGTCCTGGAGCATCGAGGCGTCCCGCTCGCCGGCGAGCGCGACCTGCCGGCCCCGGTCGCGCACGGCGGCCAGCAGCAGCCCGGCGTGCTCGGCCAGCAGCATGGCGGTCAGTTGGTGCTGCGGGGTGAGCACGTCCGGTGCCGCGGCGTACAGGTTGATGGCCCCGATCACCTGGTCGTCGATGTCGACCGGCGCGGAGATCGCCCCGCGTACGCCCAGGTCACGGGCGCGCGCCGTCCAGGCCGGCCAGCGTCGCTCACCGGCCAGGTCGGCCGCGAGGATCATCTCCCGGCGCCGGATCGCGCTCATCGCCGGCGAGTCCGGCCCGTGCCGCAGATCGTCCAGGCCGGCCAGCCGATCGTCGGAGGCCGCCACCCCGGCCGGCTCACCGGCGCGCAGGGCGGTGAACCCGCACCAGCGCACCCCTGCCACCGCGTCCCGGGTGACCCGGACCAGCGCCAGCAGCGCCTCGTCGAAGTCGCTCAGGGCGATCAGGCCGGCGGTCAGCTCCCGCAACAGCGCGGCTGTCTCCAGCACGCCGAGGCGCTCGGCCACCGGCTCCCGCATGTCCAGATTCACTGGCCCGCAGCCCTCGTACGCCCCCACGCGCGTCCAGCCGACGTCGTCACGTATGTCATCGTCTGCTCTCTCCCGACTTGACCGACCCGGGCTACTACCCTTGCAAACCCGGGTCGAAACGGCGTAAATCGGGGTCCCTGCGGCGCGCGGACGTGCGACAGGGACCCCGGAAGCCGCGGCCGTCGTGTCAGCGCGGGGCGCCGGCGAGCCGCCGCCCGATCGAGGCGATCAGCCGGTCGAGCTCGGAGCCGAACGGGTTGTCGTGCACCAGGTACGTCCAGGTCGCGGTCGGCCGGACCAGGGTGCCGTCCTCGGGGTCCCAGTCCTCGTCGAACTCGGTCTCGGCGAAGGTGGCGAGGGTGCGGGCCTCGATCTCCGGAACCAGGTTGTTGAACGCCGGCACCGCGGCCCGGTGGAACTCGTCCAGCGGGTCGAGCCGGCCCAGCGCCCGCAGGTGCACGCCCTCGCGGACCTCCGACAGCTCGGCCAGGTGCTCGGCCCAGAGCCGGTCCAGGTGGTAGAGCGCTATCGACCGGGCCGCCCGGGCGAGGAGGTCCTCGTCCATCTCGCCGGCCTTCTCGGGCATCTTGTCCAGCAGCATCAGTGCGGCCACGTCACTGGTCAGCAGCCGCTCCCGGCGCTGGGCGAGGGCCTTGCGCTGCTGCTCGATCACCACGCTGTAGCGCCAGGTGTTGCGGTGGATCTCGTGGTTGACGCCCTCGGCGACCCGCTGGGCGTGCTCCACCGCGTAGTCCACCTGCTCGTCGGTGACCAGGCCGTCGGCGTTCATCCGCGGCGAGGGCGGCACCGCGTCCGCGGCGTGCCGGGTGACCAGGTCGTCCTCCAGGCTGACGAAGAACACCGACCCACCCGGGTCGCCCTGCCGGCCGGCCCGGCCGCGCAGCTGGTCGTCCACCCGGCGGCTGTCGTGCCGGCCACTGCCGATGACGTAGAGCCCGCCCAGCTCGGCGACCCGCTCCTGGTCGGCCTGGTCGCTGCCGCCGAGCCGGATGTCCACGCCCCGGCCGGCCATCTGCGTGGAGACGGTCACCGCGCCGTACGCGCCGGCCTCGGCGATGATCGCCGCTTCCTCGTCGTCGTTCTTGGCGTTCAGCACCACGCAGGGCACACCGGCCGCGTTCAGCCCGGCGGCCAGCCCCTCGGACTCCTTCACGTCCAGCGTGCCGACGAGCACCGGCCGCCCCGCCTCGTGGCAGCGCCGGATCTCGTCGATCAGCGCCTCGTCCTTCTCGGCCCGGGTGGCGTAGATGCGGTCCGGCTCGTCCTCACGGACACACGGCGTGTTCGGCGGGATCACCGCGACCTCGAGGCCGAAGAACTCCCGCAGCTGGTCGCCGACCAGCACCGCGGTGGCGGTCATGCCGCAGACCGTCGGGTAGAGCCCGATGTAGGCCTGCACCGCGATGGTGCCCAGCACCTCGCCCTCGGCGGTGGCGTCCAGGCCCTCCTTGGCCTCGACCGCCGCCTGGAGCCCGTCGGGCCAGCGGCGGCGCTGGGCCACCCGGCCGCGCATCTCGTCGATCAGCTCGACCGAGCCGTCCCGGACGATGTAGTCCACGTCGCGGTGCAGCAGGGCGTGCGCGTGCAGCGCCACGTTGACCGCGGAGAGCTGCGCGACGTGCTCCTCGTCGTACAGGTCGATGCCCAGCTTGGCCTCGACGGCGGCCAGGCCGGCGGCGGTGAACGCCACGCTGCGCCCGTCCTCGGGGACGGTGTAGTGCCGGCCCTTGCGCAGCCCGCGCACCAGCGCGGCGGCGGCGTGCACCGGGTCCTGCTCGCCCGGCACCGAGCCGGCGAGGACCATCGGCACCCGGGCCTCGTCGATCATGATCGAGTCGGCCTCGTCCACGATCGCCGTGGACAGCGCCGGCTGCACCCGGTCGGCGACGTCGGTGACCAACTGGTCGCGCAGGTAGTCGAAGCCCGCCTCGCTGACCGAGACGTAGGTGACGTCACAGGCGTACGCGTCGCGCCGCTCCTGCGGGGTGGACGCCTCGTTGACCCAGCCGACGGTCAGGCCGAGCAGGGTGTAGACCGGCTCCATCCACTGGGCGTCGCGGCGGGCCAGGTAGTCGTTGACGGTGAGCACGTGCACCGGCCCGTTTCCGACCCGGACGTGCCCGTACGCGGCGATCGTGGCGGTCAGGGTCTTGCCCTCACCGGTGGCCATCTCGGCGACCTTGCCGGAGAGCAGCGCCATCGCGCCGAGCAGCTGGACGTCGTACGGCCGCTGGTCGAGGCCCCGGCGGGCGGCCTCCCGGCCGACGGCGCAGATCTCCTCGTAGCCGACGGCGTTGCCGGCGGCCTCGGTCAACTCGGCGTCGTCCAGCGCGGCGAGGTCATCCTCGCGCGCCTCGATCGCCGGCAGCAGCTTCTCCAGCGGGGCAAGATCCACGGTCGTGCCGGGGCGCTGGAGGAACCGCCGGAACTTGCTCTTGAACCGTTGCGACACACCCATAGGCGGCAACGGTACGCGACCCGAGCCGGCTTTCGCGGCCCGGCCGGCCGGGCATGTCGACCCCGACGCCGCCGGCTCACCCGACCAGCAGTTGGTGGGTGGCCAGCTCCCGGTAGAGCGGGTCGGTGGCGGTCAGCTCGGCGTGGGTGCCGACGGCCTGCACCCGGCCGCCGTCGAGGACGACGATCTGGTCGGAGTCGACCACGGTGGCGAGCCGGTGCGCCACGATCAGCAGCGTCCGGCGGACGGCCACCGCGTCGATGGCGCGACGCAGCGCCGCCTCGTTGCGCGCGTCGAGGTTGCTGGTCGGCTCGTCGAGCAGCAGCACCGGCGGGCCGGCCAGCAACGCCCGGGCGATGGCCAGCCGCTGCCGCTCACCCCCGGAGAGCAGCACCCCGCCCTCCCCCACCTGGACGTCCAGCCCCTGCGGCGACCGGTGCGCCAGATGACCCAGGTTGACCTTGTCCAGGACCTCGTGCAGTTGGTCGTCGGTGGCGTCGGGCGTGGTGATCAGCAGGTTCTCCCGCAGCGTGCCGGCCAGCACCGGGGCCTCCTGCTCGACGTAGCCGAGTCGGGCCCGCAGCGCGTCGCGGGGCAGTTCCCGCACGTCGGCGCCGTCCAGGCGGACCGCGCCGGCGCTCACCTCGTAGAAGCGCTCGACCAGCGCCAGCAGGGTCGACTTGCCGGCGCCGGACGGGCCGACCAGGGCGGTGCGGGTGCCGGCGGGCACCGCGAAGCTCACCTCGTGCAGCACCGGTTCCCCACCCGGGTAGCCGAACCCCACCCGGTCGAACTCGATCATCGGGGCGGGGCGGCGGGGAGTCGCCGTGGCCACCGGCCGGTCCGTCGCCCCCTCGGCCGGCACCGCCATGATCTCCTCGATCCGCTGCAGCGCGCCCAGGCCGCTCTGCAACTGGGTGTACGCGTTCAACACCTGGGCCAACGGCAGGGCCAGGAAGAACAGGTACATGACGAAGGCGACCAGATCACCGACGGTGATCGCGCCGGCGGCCACCCGCGCCCCGCCGATGCCGAGCACCAGCAGGAACGCCCCCTGCACGGTGACCGAGCCGACGGGCCCGACCACCGCCTGCACCCGGGCCACCCGCAGCCCCGCGGAGTACGCCGCCCGGGCGCTGCCGGAGACGGTCTCCGTCTCCCGGGCCTCGGCCCGGCTGGCCCGGATGGTCCGGGCCGCCGAGATGGCCCGCTCCACCGCCGAGGTCATCTCTCCGACCCGTTCCTGGGCGGCACGGGACAGCGCCCGGACCCGCCGCGCGAAGGTCGCCGCGAAGCCCAGCCCCAGGCCCACCCCGAGCAGGGTGACGCCGAACAGCAGCGGATCGAGCAGCACCATGGCGGTGCCCGCGCCGAGCACCATCACCGCCCCGGTGACCGTCTCGAAGAGCCCGGAGGTGACCACCGCCCGCAGCAGGGTGGTGTCCGAGCCCACCCGGGAGAGCAGGTCGCCGGTGCGCCGGCGGTCGTACTCGGCGATCGGCAGGCGCAGCAGGTGCCCGGCCAGCCGACGCCGGGTGCCCAGCACCAGCCCTTCGGCCGTGCGTTGCAGGAGGTAGTTGCGCAGGCCGCCGATCGCCGCGCCCAGCACCACGAGCACCACCAGCAGCACCACCAGCCGGGAGACCCCCAGGCCGTCGCCCACCCGGTCGAGCACCGACCGGGTGAGCAGCGGCTGCGCCAGGGAGGCCGCCGCCCCGACCAGCGACAGCGCGCCCACCACGGCCAGGGTCGCGCGGTGCTCGCGCAGGTACGGCAGCAGGGCGGTCAGGCCGACGGGCCGACCCTCACGGGTGCTCATGGCGGGAACGGTAGCCCGCTGCGTCATCCGGCGAACGCGCTCCCGCGCCAGGTCAGCCGGCCAGCACCACCTGAAGCTCCTGGCGGCGCCGCTCCGCCAGGTCGGTGAGCAGGGTGGGTGCCTCGTCGAACGGCACCACCGCCGAGACGAGGTGCTTGCGGACCACGTCCCCGTACGCCCGCAGCAGCTCGATGGTCTCGGCGGAGAGCCGCTCCCGGTCCCAGGTGGGCGTGAGCCCGCGCGGCACCCGGCCGATCTGCGCGCAGCGCACCGACAACCCGTTGTGGTGGAACTCCTCGCCGAGCCGGACGGCGTCCGCGCCGCCCTGGTAGAAGGCGAGGTCGATGACGGCGCCCTGCGGGCGCAGGAGCCGCAGCGCGAGCTGCAACGCCCACGCCTGGCCCCGGCACTGGAACACGACGTCGGCACCCCGGTCGCCGGCGGTGTGCGCCCACCGGGTTTTGAGCACCACCGCCGGGTCGTCCGCGTCCGGGTCGAGGGTCTCCAGGCCCAGCGACTCGGCGACCTGGCGGCGCTGGGGCGTGGGGTCGAGCACCAGCACCGAGGCGGCGCCGTGCCGCCGGGCGAACAGCGCGGTCAGCAGACCCACCACACCGGCGCCGACCACGGCGACGCGCCGCCCACGCACCCCGTCGCCGAGCGAACGGACGTCGGCGCCGTGCAGGTCGGCGGCGGCGTGCAGCAGGCCGTTGGCGCAGATCGGGCCCATGTGCGCGACGTAGACGCCGAGCAGCGGGTCCAGGTCGTCGGGCAGCGGCACGAACCGCTCGGCGACCGGGTCGGCCACCCAGCCGGTGCGGTGCCCGTAGGTCATCGCACCGACCGTGCCCACCGCGACCGCCGGGGTCTCGCTCTCGACCACCCGGCCGACCTGCATGTAGCCCAGCCGGGTCACCGGGTACGGGGTGCTCGCGTCGCCCGGCTGGAACAGCCCGAGGTCGGCGTTCCACGTGACGTTCAGGTAGGGGTTCGTGCCCTTGACGTAGCTCAACTCGGTGCCGGCGGAGACACCGCTGAACAGCGTCTCGACCCGGAACGTGCCGGGGCGCAGCGGCGGGGACTCCTGTTCCACCAGCTCCACCCGGCCGGGGCCGGCGACCACCACGACCCGGTCACGCATCGACCGTCACCCCGCTGACGAGCACCGCGGGGGCGGCCGGGCTGGTGAGCCGCACGGTCTCACCGGTGCGGGCCGAGTCGGCCACCGCGAGAGCCAGCCGCTGGGTGCCCAGCGCCTCGGCGTACGGGACGCGGACGTCGTCGCCGACGCCCCGGACCGCGTCGATGAAGGACCGGTCGACCGCCACCCGGGCGGCCTCCGGGTCGGCTGGTACGTGTCGCTCACCGTCGGCGTCGCGGATCAGCAGGCCGTCCTCGGCGATCGACAGCGCCAGCCCGTCGGCGAGGATCTCCAGCCCGGCCCGGTGCTTCCAGCCCAGCACGCAGGCCGCGCTGAGCGTGCCGACCGCACCGCCGGCGAAGCGCAGCGTGGCGGTCGTCACCGAGTCGATGTCGGCGCCGTCCACCGGCGGTGGTGTGCCGTTGCCGTACGCGGTGACCTCGGTGACCTCGCCGACCAGCGTCCGGATCAGGTCCAGCACGTGCGCGGCCTGCTCCACGACGGGGCCGCCGGAGCGGTCACGCAGTGACCACCAGGCCACCGGCGGGACCTTGTCCAGCCAGGCGCCGCTGACCATCCGCACGGGACGGTCGGCGAGCAGCTCGCGGGCCTGGTCGAGGAAGCTCAGGTAGCGCCAGTGGTGCCCGACGGCGGTGCGCAGCCCGCGCCGCGCCACCAGGTCGGCGATCCGCTCGGCGGTGGCCAGGTCGACCGCGACCGGCTTCTCCACGAACATGGGCAACCCGGCCTCGATGACGGCCTCCTCGGCCGGGCCGTGCGCGAACGGCGGCACGCAGACGTACACCGCGTCGAGGCCGGCGGCCAGCAGTTCGGCGACGTCGGGGTAGGCCCGCCCGCCGTGCTGCCCGGCCAGCGCCGTGGCCGCCTCCGGCGCCACGTCGGTGACCCCGACCAGTTCGACGTCATCGAACGCGGCCAGGACCCGGGCATGTCGTTGTGCCACTCCCCCGGCGCCCACCAGACCAACACGGCACATCTGCATTCGACAACCTTTCCGAGAACGTTTCCACTTCGACGGGAACACTCCCCGCGGCTGTGCGCAATCAAACGTTCATCCCCCGGGAACGCGGCGGCGTACCCCTTGTGATCAAGCTGTTGCCCTGGGAGCGGTTAGCGCATGGTGCGGAGTGGGAACAAACAATCTCGGATTTTTCCGCCCACGGATCGGGAGGGGTGCCCGTGCGGGATACGACATCGAGCGTGTCACCGGTGGTGGAGGCGTGGGCCACATACCGGACCACCTCGGCGGCAGACTGGCCGGCTCGCCGGCTGCTGCGCGCCAAGGGAGACAGCCGGGTCAGCGTGGTGCTGCCGGCGCGCAACGAGGAAGCGACGGTCGGCGCGATCGTGTCGACCATCCGGGAACACCTGATGGATCGGGTCGCCCTGGTCGACGAGCTGATCGTGGTGGACTCGCGGTCGACCGACCGCACCGCGCAGGTGGCCCGGGCCGCCGGGGCCGAGGTGGTCAGCCAGGACGAGATGACCCGGGGGCTGCCCCGCCTCACCGGCAAGGGTGACGCGCTCTGGGCCGGCCTGGCCGCCGCCGAGGGGGACGTGGTGGCGTTCATCGACGCTGACCTGAGGGAGTTCCGCCCACACTTCGTGAGCGGGCTGCTCGGCCCGCTGCTGACCGACCCGTCAGTCGATTTCGTGAAGGGGTTCTACCACCGGCCCCTGGTGGGCGCCGCCAGCGTGGAGCAGGACGGCGGCGGCCGGGTGACCGAGCTGATGGCCCGACCGCTGCTCAACCTCTTCTGGCCCGAGCTGGCCGGGTTCGTGCAACCCCTCGCGGGCGAGTACGCCGCCCGGCGCGAGGTGCTGGCCCAGGTGCCGTTCGTCTCCGGGTACGGGGTGGAGACGGCGATGCTGATCGACCTGCTCGACCTGGTCGGGCTGGACGCGTTGGCGCAGGTCGACCTGGGCGAGCGCAAGCACCGGCACCAGGACACGGCGGCCCTCGGCCGGATGTCCGCGCAGATCATGTTGACCGCCTGGTCCCGCCTGCAACGGCGCGGCTGGGCCAGCCCCGGCATGTCACCGGAGCCGCTGCTGACCCAGTTCCGCCGCGGCGGCTCCGACGCGCTGCCGAACCTCGACCGCGAGATCGTCGTCAGCGACGTGTCGATCGAGGAGCGCCCGCCGCTGGCCGAGTTGCGCCACCGGGTGCCCCGCCGACGGGTGGCCGCGGCGTGAGCGCCCCGGCGTCACGGCCGGGCGTCCTCGTACCGAAAGGTCGCCCCCGATGAGCCTCACCGTGCTGATGAACGCCGGCCCGTGGCTGTCCGTGCCACCGCCCGGCTACGGAGGCATCGAGAACGTGATCGCCACGCTGGTCCCGGAGCTGCGACGACTCGGCGTGCGGGTGGTGCTCGCCTCGGTCGGGACCAGCACCCTGCCGGTGGACGAGAAGGTGTCGGTCTTTCCCGACGGGCAGTTCGCCGCGTTGCAGCGGCCGTACAACCAGGTCTGCGGGATCGCCCAGGCGCACCTGGCCGGGGTGGTCCGCGAGCTGCACGCCCGCCACGACATCGATCTGGTGCACGACCACGTGGAGGCGGTCGGGCTCGCCACTCTCGCCGCCATGGGGCCGGGCGGCCCGCCGACCCTGCACACCCTGCACTGGGACCTGGCCAAGCACCCCGCGCTCTACGGCAGCCTGGACGGCGGCGCCCGCGTCCGCGTCAACGGTGTCTCCGCGTCGCAGCTGGCCCGCGCGCCGCTCGCGCTCCAGCAGCACTCGGTGGGGCACGTGCACCTGTCCACGCCGCTGGCCGTGGACGCCGACCGCCGGCCACGGCCGGAGAAGGGCGACCACCTGCTCATTCTCGGCCGGATCAACCCCGGCAAGGGTCAGGACGTGGGCGCCCGGCTCGCCCACCGGGTCGGCATCCCGCTGGTGCTGGCCGGGCCGGTCGGCCCGTACCACCGCCCGGCCGAGCTGGCCGCGGTCGGCGACGAGGCACGGCAGAACCCGGACGTGCGGTTCTTCCTCGACGAGGTGGCACCACACGTCGACGGTGACCTGGTCCGCTGGGTCGGCACCGTGGCCGGCCAGGAGCGCGACGACCTGCTCGCCACCGCCCGCGCGTCGCTGTTCCCGCTGCGCTGGGAGGAGCCGGGCGGCACGGCGGTGGTCGAGTCACTCGCCCTTGGCACGCCGGTGGTGGCGACCGCCCGGGGCTGCCTGCCGGAGCTGATCGAGCACGGCCGCACCGGGCTGCTCACCGCCGACGAGGACGAGCTGGACGAGCTGGTGGTGGCCGCCGAGCTGCTCGACCCCGACGAGTGCCGGCGGGTGGCAGCGCGGCGGTTCACCCCGCAGGTGATGGCCCAGCGCTACGTCGAGCTGTACCAGCGGGTGCGCGAGCTGGCCAGCGCGCCACGGCTGCAGCCGGTCTGACCGTCGCCCGTTGCCGTCGACGTTTGCCGTCGGCGGCAACGGGTAGCCGGCAGCCCTCACGCCGCCGCGCAGCGAGGAGCCGTGATGGTCGGACCGATGGCGCACTCCCGGGCCCGCTCCAATCCGGCCGACGGCAGGCCGCCGGTACGCCGCGCGGCGGGAACGGTGGCGGTGCTGTTCCTGCTGATCGGCGTCCTCGGTTTCGTGCCGGGGATCACCAGCGGCACGTCCGATCTGCGGTTCGCCGGCCACGGCTCGGGCGCGTTCCTGTTCGGCACGTTCCAGGTGTCGGTGCTGCACAACCTGGTGCACCTGCTGTTCGGGGTGGTCGGGCTGGCGCTGGCGCGCACGGTCACCGGCGCCCGGACGTTCCTCGTCGGCGGTGGCGCCGTGTACCTGGTGCTCTGGCTCTACGGGTTGGCGGTGGACCACGACACCGGCGCGAACGTGCTGCCGGTCAACGACGCCGACGACTGGCTGCACCTCGGCCTCGGCGTCGGGATGATCGCGCTGGGCCTGCTGACCGGACGAGCCCGCCGCTGACCTGCCACCCCATCCGTGACGTGCCTCGCCCGGTCCGTCGGTCCGGTTTGACCCGGGTCCGGGTCGGGTAGTTCGCAGATCCCGACACACCAGCGGATCGAGGGGTTCCATGTCCAGCCGGATCACCTGCGAGGTGCGCGACGCGGCACCGGTGGCGATCGTCCGGCTCGCCGGGCCGCTGGACCTGGGCACCATGCGGACGGTCCACCGGGCGCTGGACGACGCGCTGGCCACCCAACCGGAGGCACTGGTCGTGGACCTCGCCGAGGTCACCGTCCGGGACCGGCTGGCGCTCTCCGTCTTCGCCGCCACCGCCCGACGGGCCGAGGAGTGGCCGGCCGTGCCGGTGGTCCTCTGCGCCCCACCGCCGACGGCCGCCCGCTGGCTGGCCGAGACGTCCGCGTGCCGGGTGGTCCCCGTGTTGCCGGACTGCGACGAGGCGACCCGGATGGCGGGCGCCGCCACCTCGCCCCGCCTGCGGGTCCGGTTGGAGCCGGTGGCCGAGGCCTGCCGGCGTGCCCGGGAGATGGTCACCGACGCGTGCGCGCGGTGGAACCTGCCCGACGCGGCCGGCCCCGCCGCGCTGGTGCTCAGCGAGCTGGTCGGCAACGTGGTCCGGCACGCTGGCACGCCCATGCAGGTGACGGTGACGCTGCGCCGGCCGTACCTGCACCTGGCCGTGGTGGACGGCAGCCGGGCGGCGGCCCGCGCCGGCGGGGCGGATCTCCGCGCCGAGGGCGGACGCGGGCTGCTGCTGGTGCGGGAGCTGGCGCAGCGGTGGGGCAGCGTACCGGCCGGGCAGGGCAAGGCCGTCTGGGCGATGCTGCCCGCGACCTGAGCGTCCGGGGTGGTGGGGGCCGGTACCGGAGTTCTGACCGAAATTGGCCGTCTCGCCTGGTTTCATGGCCAGAGGGACGGGTAGCAACGCTCGTCCTTTCTGTCGTCATGACGGGGTGAGTAGCCATGTCCAAGCGGGTAACCACTGAGCCCGGTCGTGATCGAGGCCCCGCGATCCTGGCGCCAGCCCGCTTCGGGGGCTTCCCCGGGCCGCTGCGGTCGCCGGTCCCCGGCAGCTCCCTGATCAGGTTCCTCGCGACGACCGACCACAAGCAGATCGGGCTGCTGTACCTGCTGACGTCCTTCGGCTTCTTCCTGCTGGCCGGGCTGGAGGCGATGCTGATCCGCGCTGAGCTGGCCCGGCCGGGGCTGCAGTTCCTCTCCTCCGAGCAGTACAACCAGCTCTTCACCTCGCACGGCGCGGTGATGCTGCTGCTGTTCGCCACGCCCGCGGCCTTCGGGTTCGCCAACTTCATCGTGCCGATCCAGATCGGCGCGCCGGACGTGTCGTTCCCCCGGCTCAACGCGCTGGCCTACTGGCTGTACCTGTTCGGCGGTCTGATGGTGGTCGGCGGCTTCCTGACCCCGCAGGGCTCGGCGGACTTCGGCTGGACCGCGTACACCCCGTTGAGCAGTGCCGAGCACAGCCCCGGGGTCGGCGCGAACATGTGGGTCGTCGGCCTGGTCGTATCCGGGCTGGGCACCATCCTCGGCGCGGTCAACCTGATCACCACGATCCTGACCCTGCGCGCGCCCGGCATGACCATGTTCCGAATGCCGATCTTCACGTGGAACATGCTGTTCACCAGCGTGCTGGTGATCCTGGTGTTCCCGCTGCTGGCCGCCGCGCTCCTGGCGCTCTCGGCCGACCGGCTGCTCAACGCGCACGTGTTCGACCCGGCCACCGGCGGCCCGATGCTCTGGCAGCACCTGTTCTGGTTCTTCGGCCACCCCGAGGTCTACATCATCGCGCTGCCGTTCTTCGGCATCATCACCGAGATCATCCCGGTCTTCGCCCGCAAGCCGATCTTCGGCTACACCGGGCTGGTGCTGGCCACCATCGCGATCACCGTGCTGTCGATGACGGTCTGGGCGCACCACATGTTCGCCACCGGCCAGGTGCTGCTGCCGTTCTTCAGCATCCTCAGCTATCTGATCGCGGTGCCCACCGGCGTGAAGTTCTTCAACTGGATCGGCACCATGTGGAAGGGACAGCTCACCTTCGAGACACCGATGCTGTTCGCCATCGGCTTCCTGGTCACCTTCCTGCTCGGCGGGCTGACCGGCGTGCTGCTGGCCAGCCCGCCGGTGGACTTCCACACCCACGACAGCTACTTCGTGGTGGCGCACTTCCACTACGTGGTCTTCGGCACCGTCGTGTTCGCCCTCTTCGGCGGCTACTACTTCTGGTGGCCGAAGATGACCGGCCGGATGCTCGACGAGCGGCTCGGCAAGGCGCACTTCTGGACGATGTTCATCGGCTTCCACGGCACGTTCCTCGTGCACCACTGGCTGGGCGACGAGGGCATGCCCCGGCGGTACGCCGACTACCTGCCGACCGACGGCTTCACCACGCTGAACACGATCTCCAGCATCTTCGCCTTCGTCCTCGGCCTGTCGACGCTGTTCTTCATCTACAACGCGTGGAAGTCCTGGCGGTACGGCGCGATGGTCACGGTGGACGACCCGTGGGGCTTCGGCAACTCGCTGGAGTGGGCCACCACCTGTCCTCCGCCCCTGCGCAACTTCGACCGCATGCCCCGGATCCGCTCCGAACGTCCGGCCTTCGACCTGAAGTACGGGCCGCTCGTCGCCGACCTGGGCCGCGACCTGCCGCAGCGCAGCACGAAGCCCCCACAGCACTTCACCGAGGAGTTGCGTACGGAGCACCACGTGCCGGAGTCCCCGGCCGCCGAGGGCGCGCACGGCGCCCAGGAGGCGGCCGACTACCAGCCGGCGGCGCGGTCCGGCGCCCGGCCGGTGGACGTGCCGGAGCCCGACGGCGTGCGCCGACCCAGCTTCGAGCACACCGACGAGCCGGAGGAGACCAACCTCGGCGCCCAACGCGACGAGCAGCCCAACGAGCGGTGGCGGCACCCGCACAGCAAGGGCGACACCGAGGAGCACTGACCCGGGTACGCGACGCGGGGCCGGCACCCGAAGGTGCCGGCCCCGTGTCGTCGACGACCCGAACCGGGCGTCGCGCTCGGTCTCACTCCCGGGCAGGTGCCAGGCCGGCGGCGGTGAGCGAGCGGCGTACCGCGGGTTGGACCCGCGTCAGCCGCAACGGCACCCCGGTCCGGGCAGCCGCGTCCCGCCCGGCCATCAGCGCCGCGATCCCCCCGGCGTCGAAGCCACCCGCGCCGACCAGGTCGACGACCACCTCGCTCGGCTGCCCGGTGACGGCCTCCAGCATCGCCCGGCGCAGCTGGTCCGCGCCGTCCCGGTCCACCTCACCGCCCACCTCGACGACCACCCGGTCGCCGTTCTGCTTCACCGAGATCCGGGTCTTGCCCGGGTCCGGCTCGGCGGCGCCGTTCTGCCACGGCGGCGGCGCGTCGGCGAGCATCGCCTGACGCAGCCACGTCAGTGCCCGCGACAGCAGCCGGGAGACGTGCATCTGCGAGATGCCGAACCGGGCGGCGATCTCCGCCTGGGTCTGGTTGCCGTAGAAGCGCATGGCGAGGATCCGCCGCTCCCGCCAGGGCAACCGGTGCAGCAGGCCGCTGACGGTCACCCGGTCGTCGACCGATTCCAGCGCATTGTCCGACTCGCCGACCAGGTCACCGAACTCCGCGGAGCTCTCCCCGCCCACCGGCGCGTTGAGCGAGGCCGGGCTGTAGCCGGCCGCCGACTCCAGCGCCGCGAGGATCTCCTCCTCCGGGGTCTCGAGCCGCCGGGACAGCTCCGCGACGGTGGGTGCCCGGGACAGCTCGCTGGTCAGCGCGGCCGTGGCCTGCCCCACCTCGAGGATCAGGTCGCGCAGCCGGCGGGGCACGTGCACGCCCCAGGTGCGGTCCCGGAAGTGCCGCTTGATCTCACCGACGATCGTGATCGCGGCGTACGCGGTGAACGAGCCCCGTTCCGGGTCGTACCGGTCGACGGCGTTGACCAGGCCCAGACGGGCCACCTGCTCCAAATCCTCCAGCGGCTCGCCACGGCCCCGGTAGCGGCGGGCCAGCCGGCCGGCGAACGGCAGCGCGAAGCGGACCAGGTCGTCCCGTGCCTCCTGCCGCCGCTCGGGTGGCAGCCCCTCGATACGCGCCGCGTACGCCAGCGCCGCCGCGTCGAGGTCCTCCAGACCTCGATCGGTGGGTGGTGGTGTGGTCGTGGTCGTGCTCGTCTGTCCGAACATCCGCGCCTCCCTCAGGAAGGTCCCCCGCCCGGATCGGGAAACCGGTCGTGCGCGTGGTCGAGCCACGCACCGGGCCGGAAAGTGGGTCAGTGACTGGGATGCCAGCGGGCGACAACGCCTCTGCGCAGCGCAATCAGGCCGTCGCAGCCAGCGATGTTCCCGCTCCGTAGGTACTCAATCACGGGACCCCGGGTTCGCGAGGAAGTTTCGGCGTGCTCCGCCTCAGGAGAGCAACAACCCCTGGTGGCTGCCGCTGTCGTGGAGCACGGACAACGCCTCGTCGACCCCCAGCGGGGGCGGCGCGGGCAGGTCGTACGGCTGGGCGCGCAGCACCTCGGTGGCCCGGCGGGTGGGCACCGAGGTGACCGGGTATCCCCGCGCGGAGGTGCGGTCGAGCGCCCGACGCCGCCGGCCGAACCCGGCGACCGCCAGCCACTGCGGCAGCCCGGCCAGGGCGGGCGAGCGCACCCCGGGCGGCTCGGGCAGCACGTCCACGGAGCTGAACGCCTCGCTGCCGGCCAGCCACCACTCGGCCTCGTCGACGCTGCGCCGGGTGGCGTTCTCACACCAGTACGGCACCAGCCCCGCCCGCACCACCTGCCACGGATCGAGCAACCGGCCGCACTCCACCACCAACCGGTCACCGGTCTTGCCGGCGCCGCGCAGCCACCGCCGGTACAGGTCGGCCACCGCGGCGCTCAGCGCGCCGGGCCTCGGCGCCAGCACCCGGTGCAGCGGGTGCTGCCGGCGGGCAGCCCAGTCCCGCGCGGCCAGCTCGAAGCCCGAGTCCATGCCGTGCTCGGCGTAGCCCGACGGGGCGGACACCTCCGGCGGCTCCCACCGGGTGGCGTCCCCGCCGGCGGAGCGCAGCACCTGCCGCAGCGCGTGGCTGTCCGGGTGGAAGTCCACCGGGTCCAGGCCGCTGGCCGGGCAGCCGACCTGGAAGCTGTACCCGGGGCCGTGCTCCAGCACCGGCCAGGTCCGCGCGTCGCGCACCAGCAGCACCGGGGCTCCCGGGGCCAGCCGGTCGGCCAGGAACTGCGCGTACGCCGCCGGTAGCCCCCGCCAGCGGGCGGCCAGCGACACGGTCGCCCCGGTCAGCGGGCCACGGCTGGCCGGGCAGTGCACCTGGCGCAGGTGCAGGTCGGCGTTGCCGGCGAGCAGCCGGGCGGCGAGGGCGCTGCCGTGCTCCAGGGCGGCCGCGGGTCGGTCCACCGCGCCGTCGGTCCAGTGCACGGACATCTCGAAGCCGGCGGGCAGCCACGGCACGCCGAGGGCGACCGCGAGGTGTGCGGCCGCGCCGTGCGGCGAGCCGAGCAGCACCCCGGGGTAGCGGCGACGCGGGTACTGGTCGACGAACCAGCGGGCCACCCGCGCGGAATCCACCTCGTCGACCTGGGTGACGGTGAGCGCGACCCGACCGGCGGCCCTGCTGACGGCGGCGCGACGGACCGGCTCCGGGGCGCCGGGGAACCGCGACACCGGCCCGGCCTGCCCCAGATCGGCGCAGTCCGCGCCGCGCAGTGCCCGGGCCGTGGCGGCGACCAGCACCCGGGCGGCGCTGCCCACGGCCACGACCCGGTCACCGGCCAGACCGGCGCCATCTGCCGTGAGCCCCTTGTGCACCTTGTGCACCGGCCCCACCTTGCCTCGTTCGCTCACCACGCGGCCCGGCTTCCCGTCCGGATGGGGTTCAAACGGGGCATCACCCACTTGGCGGCACGATTCCGCAGGTCTGCGGGGTGCGCCGGTCATCACCGGCGTTCGGCGACGATCGGCCGCGCACGGCGGGAGCGGGTCGCCGGAGGCGATCGGCCCCGCCAGAGCCTGGGACCGTGTCGTCGGGGTTTCGTCGGGACCAGGGCGGGCACTTCCGGGCCCATGCACACCGAGGACAGCGCCGAGCCCGCCGCCACGATCACGCCGTACCAGGACGGGCCGCTGCTGGTCCGGGGCGACTTCGCCCTGGTCACGCCCGACGGCGAGCGGATCGACGCCCGCCGGGGCACGGTGGCGCTGTGCCGGTGCGGCATGTCGGCGCTCAAGCCGTTCTGCGACGGCACCCACAAGGTGGCGAACTTCCGGGCGGGCACCGCCCGGGAGGGCTGACCCCGCTACGCCACTCCGGCCAGCGGTCCCGCGGTGGCGGACGGCAACGCCGTGGCGGGCACCGAGATGGTCCGCGGTGCGGGCGCGCGCAGGGAGCTGCGGCCGGCGGCCCAGCTGTCCAGCAGGTGCGCGGCGAACATCCGGTCCACGGCGAGCGCCGCGGCCGCGCCGAAGAGCACGTCGCCGGCCAGCGTCGGCTCGACGCGGACCAGGCCGCCGCACAGGTCGTGCGCGGCGATCTGCTCGTGCACCGCGTCGGCCTCCACGTGCTCGTCGTAGAAGCGGGTCGCCACCTCGTCCAGGCCGAGACGGCGCAGCCCGTTGCCGTACCGGCGGTTGGGCAGCGACGAGGTCATCTCGTAGGCGGCCAGGTGACCCAGGAGCGCGCCGCGCAGCCGCCGGTGCAGCCCGAACAGCGACATCAGGTTGTTGGTCGCCAGCGTCACGGCGGGAACGGCGTCCAGGTGGGCGCCGTAGCCGGTGTCCAGGCCCAGCCGGTCCAGCGTGCGACGGAACAGTTCGGCGTGCATGCGGTCCAGCCGGCCGTTGCCGTACTCGTCGGTCTGGATCTCCACGAGGGCGGCCTTGGCGGGCCCGCCGAGGCGGGGCAGCGCCCAGCTGTGCGGGTCGGCTTCCCGCAGGTGGTAGACCGAGCGGTGGGTGACGAACTCACGGAACTGGGTGAGGTCCGCGTGCCGTTGCAGGGTGGCGGCCAGTGGCGGCCCGTCGTCGGCGGCGACGATCTCGGCCAGCCCCGCCGCGACGCCGCCGGACGGCACCGGCGGCGAGCCGACCAGTCGGCGCAGGGCCGCCTCGAAGGGCCGCTCGGCGCGGGCGCGCAGGGCCAGCAGCGAGGGCTGCCACTCCCAGCCCTCGTCCACCCCCCGCCAGCCCCGGTAGTGCAGCTCGTAGCAGAGGAACAACGTCAGTTGCAGGTCCTCGTCGGTGAGCGGGTCGGCCGGGTCGAGGTCGCCGCCGAGGCCCGCCGGAAGGTCGTGCGGCGGACGCCGCAGGGCCCTCACCAGCGCCGTGGACAGCGGGCCGCGTGGTCGCGGAAGCGGCGCGGGACCGTAGCGGCGGTCGGTGGGCTCCGGCATGTGACCTCCAGCGTCGTCGGGCGGCTACTGATGCCCGGACGGAGTGCGCCTAAACGAGGCCCTCCGCGTTCACGGTCAGCTCCACCTGCTCCCGGACCTTCCGGGCGGCGTCCCCGTTGGAGTACAGGCTCCGCAGGTCGGCGAAGGCCGGCTCTGGCGCCGCCAGCGGCACCGCGGCGTCGACCACGGCCTCCAGTACGCACGGCCGGTCCGCGGCGAGCGCCTCGTCCCAGGCCGCGCCCACCAGCTCCGGACGGTCCACCCGGACGCCGTGCAGCCCGAGCAGCCGCGCCCAGCCGGCGTACGGGACGTCGGGACGGCGCTGGGCCGGATCGGAGGACGTCGGCCGCCCACCGCCCATGCCGGACTGGTCGCGGTTGTTGAGCACCAGCACCACCAGCCGCGGGTCCCGCCACTCCTGCCAGTGGTGCGAGACGGTGATCAGCTCGGCGAGCCCGTTGAGCTGCATGGCACCGTCGCCGACCAGCGCGATGACCGGCTGGTCGGGGGCGGCGAGCTTGGCGGCCATCGCGTACGGCAGGGCGCACCCCATCGAGCCGAGCGTCCCGCACAGCTGCGCGTTCACCCCGGGCGGGAGGATCAGGTGCCGGGCGTACCAGTAGAGGACCGAGCCGACGTCGACCGCGACGGCGCCGACCTGCGGAACCCGGGTCGACAGCTCCTGGAGTACGAGCTGTGGGTTGACCGGATCGGCCGGCGCGGCGGCGCGGTCGGCGGCGGTGGTGCGCCACCGGTCCACCGAGCTCTCCACCGTGGCACGCCAGTTGTCGTGGGGCCGCCTGGGCAGCCGCGCCAGCAGCGCCCGCAGCGTCTCCGCGGCGTCGCCGACCAGCGGCACGTCAGCCGGGTACCGGGTGCCGATCCGCCGGCCGTCGATGTCGATCTGCACCGTGCGGGCCTGGTCGGGCATCGGGAAGTAGTCGGTCCACGGGTCGTTGGTGCC
Source organism: Micromonospora yongxingensis (assembly GCF_052601155.1). Classification (NCBI taxonomy): domain Bacteria; kingdom Bacillati; phylum Actinomycetota; class Actinomycetes; order Micromonosporales; family Micromonosporaceae; genus Micromonospora; species Micromonospora yongxingensis. The sequence continues at coordinate 43,278 of NZ_JBQXEO010000032.1, read as the reverse complement.
GACCATCAGCAGCGTGTCGCAGCCACCCATCAGCTCGGCCGCGGCCGTGGTGCCGACCTCGCCGAGCACTCCGGTGTGGAAGGGCAGCCGCTCGTCGAGCACCGGCTTGCCCAGCAGCGAGGTGGCAACCCCGGCGCCGATCCGGTCGGCCAACTCGACGATCTCCCGGCCCGCGCCCCGACCACCCTGGCCCACCAGGATCGCGGTGCGCTGGCCGCCGCCGAGCAACTGGGCGGCGGCGTCGAGGTCCACCTCGTGCGGCAGCACCCGGGCCAACGACTCGCCCGGGTTCGCCGTCGTCACGCCGGCCGAGTTCCGCTCCAGGTCGGAGACCATGGCCTCCTGCAGGTGGCGGGGCAGCACGACGCACGTCGGGTTGCGGGTCGCCGCCGCCGTGCGGAACGCCTGGTCCAGCAGCCCCGGCACGTGCTCGGGGCTGCGGGCGTACTGGACGAACTGGTTGCACACGTCGGCGAAGAGCCGGCTCAGCCCGATCTCCTGATGCGCCCCGCCGAGCGGCCCGGAGATGTCCTCACCGACGATCGCCACCACCGGCGTGCTGTCCAGCTTGGCGTCGTACAGGCCGTTGAGCAGCTGCACCGCGCTCGGCCCCTGGGTGGCCAGGCAGACCCCGATGCCGCCGGTGAACTTGGCGTGCCCGGTGGCCATGAACGAGGCCGTCTCCTCGTGCCGGGCCGGGATGAACGCCGGGTCCCCGCCGGTGCGGTCGAGCGCCGCGACCAGCGGGGCGATCGCCGCACCGGGGAAACCGAAGGCGCGTGGCACACGCCAGGCCAGGAGCCGCTCCACCACCAGGTCGGCGACGCTGCGCTCAGCCATTGCCCCGCCCGGGGGTGCTGGCGTCGACGTACCGCAGCACCGCGCCGACGCCGTCGGTGAGCTCGGGCGCCTCGTCGGGGCCCAGCACGGTCATCGCCGCGTCGGTGCCGACCAGCGCCCGGACCAGCGCCGCGTCGGCGCGGACCCGCTGCGGGTCGTCCACCGACATCGCGGTCAACTGCCCCGGGTCGACGGCGATCTCGGTCGGCTCCGGGCCGATCCACAGCTCACCGTTGGCCGACGGGTCGTCCACGATCAGCATGGTGTCCACCTGGTTGCGTTGCAGGGCCCCGACGACCGCGTCGAGCCCGGCGCCCACGTCCTCCTGGACGCCGAACCTGTCCAGGGTGGCGCTGATCCGCTGGTCGGCGACCTCCGCGATGGTCTGCACGGTGAGGTCGTCCAGCAGGGTCTGGTCGGCGCCGGCGGCCCGCGACCCGGCGTCGGTCCGCACCATCAGGTCCTGCCACCGTTCGGGCATCTGGGCGGCGATCATGCCGGTGGCCCGTACGTCGCCGGCGATCACCACCACCTCCGCCCCGACCTTCTCGGCCAGCTGGACGGTCGCCGCGGTGACGTCGCCGGCGTTGTGGTGCCACGCCTCCATGGCGGCCTTCTGGTAGATGTCCTGGGACCAGCCACCGGGCTGCGGTTTGCGCAGCGGGAAGGTCTCCCGGCCGACGACGTGCGCCCGCCGCGGCACTCCTCCGGCACTGATCGCGATCGCGTCGGCGCCGGTCCGGTTGGCCAGCACCCGCACCCAGGCCACCTGTTCGCCCCGCTGGGCGAGCAGCGGCATCACGTGCGGCAGTGGCGCGTAACTGGCCAGGTCGCGCAGAGGTGGCGCGGAGAGGTACTCCGACAGCACCACCCGGCCACGCGTGGCGAAGAGCGCCAGGCCGTAGTCCCCGGCCATCGGGTCGTGCCCACGGACCACCCGGTCCAGTGCGGCGACGGTCGCCTCGTCGGCGCCCTGGTCGGTCAGTTGACGCGCCAGTGCACGCCAGCGCAGGGCCAGCGCCGCGTGGGCGTCCTCCGTGTCGGCGGAGGCGTCCACGTACACCGAGCACCACGGCCCGGGTCGGTCGTAGAGCGGGCGCAGGAAGGACAGCTGCATGCTCGACCCCTTTCCAGCTCGGCCCCCCGCTTACCCGGGTCGCCCGGGATGTCACCTCGCGGCCGTGAGCCCGTGACCAGGTTTCATTCACGTCGTTCAACCGGGGACGTCGATACGATCTGTGAACGGAAGCGGACTCTCGGTGGTGGAGATGGACAGCGGACTCGATACCCGACGGATCGTGCACCCGACGGAGCGGATCGTCACCGGGCGGTTGATCCGCCTGCTCGACGGCTACACCCGCGAGGTGCGCATCGGCCAACCGGTGCTGGTCGCGGTGCTCGCCGCGGCGGCGTTCGCCCGGCTGCCCGCCCTGCTGCTGCGCTCGCTGTTCCCGGCGGGCGGCGGTGGCACGCGACGGCGCTGGAAGGAGCTGAAGCAGGGCCCGGAGTACCTGGTCACCCCGGTGCGGCTGCGCAACACCGCAGGTCAGCTCTGCGAGGTGGAGCTGCACGGCCACCTGCCGCAGAGCGCCCTGCACCCGGCGGACCACGTGCAGCTCACCCTGCGCCCGCAGCGCGACCCGGAGCTGCCACCCCGCATCGAGCGGATCGTCAACCTCACCACCGGGCAGCTGCTCACCCCGCGTACGGCGACACTCTGGTCGCACCTCGGCCCGCCGCTGCTGTTGCAGGCGGTGCTGGGCGCGCTGCTGCTCGCCGGTGTCGCGGTCGTCGCCGCGCTGACCTGACCGGCTGCCGGGTTTCCCGGCTCGGCACGGCGGGCACCGGCACCGGCATGTTTCCCGGATTCACGCTAGAGGAGATCGACGTCGGCCCGGTACGCCTGCGGGTACGCCACGGCGGGTCGGGTTCGCCGGTGGTGCTGCTGCACGGCCACCCCCGCACCCACGCCACCTGGCACCGGGTGGCACCGCTGCTCGCCGAGCGGCACACCGTCATCTGCCCCGACCTGCGCGGCTACGGCGGCTCGTCCAAGCCGGCGGAGACCGCCGACCACTCCGCGTACGCCAAGCGGGCGATGGCGCGCGACGTGGTCGCGCTGCTCGACGCGCTCGGCCACCGGCGGGCCGCGGTGGTCGGCCACGACCGGGGCGCGTACGCGGCGATGCGCACCGCGCTGGACCACCCGGACCGGGTCAGTCGGCTCGGCGTGCTCGACGGGATCCCGATCGGCGTGGCCCTGGACACGTGCGACGCCCGGTTCGCCGCCCGCTGGTGGCACTGGTTCTTCCTGGGCCAGACCGACAAGCCAGCGGAACGGGTGATCAACGCGGACCCGGACGCCTGGTACGGCGGTTCCGCCGCCGAGATGGGCGAGGAGGCGTACGCGGACTACTCCCGGGCGATCCACGACCCGGCGACGGTGCACGCGATGTGCGAGGACTACCGCGCCGGCCTGGGGCCGGACCGGGCGGCCGACGACGCGGACCGCGCCGCCGGGCGGAAGATCGAGTGCCCGGTGCTGTTCGTGTGGTCCGAACGCGACGACATGGTGGAGCTGCACGGCGACCCGGCGGCGATCTGGCGGGAGTGGGCCGACGACGTGCGGGCCGCGTCGGTCGACTCGGGTCACCACATGGCCGAGGAGGCGCCGGAGGCACTGGCCGCCGTCCTCGGCGACTTCCTCGCCGACTGACCGGTCAGCCCGACCGGTGGCGGGTCAGCCGACCGGGGCGGGCTCGGGCGCCGGTCGACGGTCGGTGCCGAGCATGCCCCGGCGGCGGGCCCAGCGCTCGTAGGCCAGGGTGGCGAACGGCGGCACCGCGCAGGCCAGCGCGACCACCGTGGCCAGCAAGCTCCACCGGTGCAGCCGGGCCACCGCCAGCACCAGCAGGACGTACGCGACGAACAGGCCGCCGTGGATCGGGCCGAAGATCTTGACGCCGATCTCGTTGTCCGGCGGGCCGTACTTGACGGCCATGCCGACCAGTAGGGCCAGCCAGGAGCACGCCTCGGCGATCGCCGCCGCGACGAAGAGCCCGGTCACCTTCTCGCGCATACCCACGCCACCACCTCTCGGCCCGCCATGCTATCCGTGCGGGCCGGCCGCCCCCGGAGCGGACCACACGGACGCGACAGGGATCACCGGGCCCGCTGCTGGGTAGGAATAGACCATCGGGTCTTTCCCATCCGCCGGACACGTGCGAGGTTAGGGAGACCAGCGGTGACAGGGTGGTGACCATGGGCGAGGATGTCGGCGTACGGACCTTCAGTCGTGAGGACCGGGCCCGCTACCGGGAGAAGGTCCGCAGCTGCCTGGATGTCTTCGCCGAGATGCTGCGCGAGTCGCGGTTCGACATCGACCGGCCGATGAGCGGGCTGGAGATCGAGCTGAACCTGGTCGACCAGGAGTCGAATCCGGCGATGCGCAACGCCGACGTGCTGGCGGCCATCGCCGACCCGAGCTTCCAGACCGAGCTGGGCCAGTTCAACATCGAGATCAACGTGCCGCCGCGGCGGCTGACCGGCACCGGCACCGCCGACTTCGAGGAGGACGTGCGGGCCAGCCTCAACGCCGCCGAGGAGAAGGCCCGGGCGATCGGCGCGCACATGGTCATGATCGGCATCCTGCCGACGTTGCGCCCGGAGCACCTGACCGCCGAGACGCTCTCGGCGAATCCCCGTTACAAGCTGCTCAACGAGCAGATCTTCGCCGCCCGGGGCGAGGATCTGCCGATCGCCATCAGCGGGGTGGAACGGTTGGCTGTCACCGCCGACACGATCACCCCGGAGGCGGCCTGCACCAGCACGCAGTTCCACCTCCAGGTCAGCCCGGCCCAGTTCGCCGACTACTGGAACGCCGCCCAGGCGGTCGCCGGCCTCCAGGTCGCGCTCGGCGCGAACTCGCCGCTGCTCTTCGGCCGGGAGCTGTGGCGCGAGACCCGCATCCCGCTGTTCCAGCAGGCCACCGACACCCGGTCTGAGGAGATCAAGGCGCAGGGCGTACGGCCGCGGGTCTGGTTCGGCGAACGCTGGATCACCAGCGTGTTCGACCTGTTCGAGGAGAACGTCCGCTACTTCCCGGCGCTGCTGCCGGTCTGCGACCCGGAGGACCCGGCGCAGGCCCTGGCTGCCGGCGAGGTGCCCAACCTCGCCGAGCTGCGGCTGCACAACGGCACCATCTACCGGTGGAACCGGCCCGTGTACGACGTGTCGCGCGGCCGGCCGCACCTGCGGGTGGAGAACCGCGTGCTGCCCGCGGGCCCCACCGTGCTGGACACGATCGCCAACGGCGCCTTCTACTTCGGGCTGGTGCGGGCCCTTGCCGAGTCGGACCGGCCACTGTGGTCGCAGATGTCGTTCAGCGCCGCCGAGGAGAACTTCACGAGCTGCGCCCGGTACGGCATCGACGCCCAGGTCTTCTGGCCCGGCCTCGGCTACCTGCCAGCGACCGAGCTGGTGCTGCGCCGGCTGCTACCGCTGGCGCACCACGGCCTGGACCGGTGGGGGCTGGATCCGGCCGAGCGCGACCGGCTGCTCGGCATCATCGAGCAGCGCTGCCTGACGGGCCGCAACGGCGCGAGCTGGCAGGTGGAGACGCTGCACCGCCTGGAGACGGCCGACCACCTGGACCGGCCGGCGGCGCTGCGCGAGGTGGTCCGTCACTACGTGACGCTGATGCACAGCAACCGGCCGGTGCACGAGTGGCCCATCCCCTGACCCGGCCGGGGCCCCTGAGCCGCCGTCACTCCCCCGGTCGGTCCCACGGCGACGGGTCGTCGCGCAACCTGCTGTAGAGGTACCCGTCGCGCCAGGCGCCGGCCCGGAACTCGCAGGCCCGGACGACGCCCTCAAGCTGGAAGCCGGCCTTCTCCAGGGACCGCTGCTCGGCGACGTTCTCCGGGTGGGTGCCGGCCTGGATGCGCTGCGCCGGGCTGTGCTGGAACAGGTAGTCGCAGAGCAGCGCCTGTGCCCGCCACCCGATGCCACGCCCGCGCCACGCCGGCAGCAACACGATCCCGATCTCCCAGTACGACGCCATGCCGCTGTAGCGCCCCGCCTGGTAGCTGACGATGCCGGCCCCGCCCCGCTCCGGCTCGACCTCCACGACGAGCCGTCCGTCGTCCGTGCCGAGCCAGCCGTCGACGGCGAACCGCCGCGCCGGCGCCGCCGCATCGCGGAAACCGGACCAGTCCAGCCCGATCAACCCCGGCTCGGTGCAGAACCGCCGGAACATCGCCAGGTCGGGCTCGGCGACCGGCCGCAGTCGAACGGTGAGGTCGTCCGTCAGGGGTGTCGACGTGCCACCAGGCTCCATCTCGACACGGTAGCCGCCCGGTCGGCGCGACGGCGGCTAGCGCGGGTTCGGCGCTCCGCGTCGGCGGCGTGGACAGCGTTCCACCCTGTCCCTTGTGGACCCCCGGTCGCATCGATGTTTGTCGTAGGCTGGGCTCGCTCCGACATCGATGACGATGGAGGGATGTCTGTGGAGACTTCCGGAACAGACCGCGCCCCGACCCCGAGGTCCGTCAACGGCGCCCTGTCCCGACGGCACGTGCTGCGTGCCGGCGCGGCGACCGCCGGCGGCGCGTTGCTCGTCGGCACGTCCGAGGCGGCGCAGGCCGCGGCGCCTGGCCCGAAGCGGGTGTTGCGGGCACCGGCGCTGGCACCCGGTGACCGGGTTCGGGTCGTGTCGCCCGGTGGCACTCCCAACCCCGCGAACATGGCCCGAGGCATCGAGATCCTGCGGAGCTGGGGCCTGGAGGTCGAGCTGGGCGCGCACGTCTTCGCCAGGTACGGCTACCTGGCCGGCACCGACGCGCAGCGGTTGGCGGACCTGAACGCCGCGTTCAACGACCCCGGGATCCGGGGTGTCTTCGCCGCCCGTGGCGGCTACGGCACGCAGCGGATCGTCGACCGGATCAACGTGGCCGGCATCCGCCGCGATCCCCGGGTGGTCGTCGGGTTCAGTGACATCACCAGCATCCACGGCAGGCTCTGGCGCGAGACCGGGCTGGTCACCTTCTACGGCCCGATGGTCAACTGGAACGACAGCCGCACCGGCCCGGAGTCGGCCGAGGCGCTGCGCCAGGCCGTGATGACGACGGCACCCGTCACCATCACCCGGGATCCCGCCGAGACGGCCGCCCCCGTGCTGGTGCCGGGGCGGGCGACGGGTCCCCTGCTCGGCGGCTGCCTCACGCTGATCTCCACATCGCTGGGCGCCGCCGACGCCCCGACGTTCGACAAGGCCATCCTGTTCTTCGAGGACGTGGACGAGGCGCCGTACAGCATCGACCGGATGCTGACCGAGCTGCGCCGGGTGGGCGTGCTGTCCCGGGTCGCCGGGGTGGTCATCGGCCAGATCACCAACAGCGTCGGCGGACCCGACGAATGGGATGCCGCAGCGGTGCTGAAGGACCGCCTCTACGACCTCGGCGTGCCGGTCCTCGGTGGGCTCCGACTGGGCCACGGCAACGGTCAGCTCACCGTTCCGCTCGGTTCACGCGCCACGATCGACGCCGAGGCGGGGACGCTCACGGTGCAGGCCGGAGTCGGTCCGCGCTAGCCGCGCGCGACCAGAAGGTTGGTCAGGCGTCCGGCTCGGTGGCCGGTCCCTGGTCCGTCGGATCATCGGCGCTGACCTCGCCCATTGCGCGGGCCATGTCCCCGCCCTGACGTCGCATGACCAGTTCCTCGGCCACGACCATCACGGCGATGACCAGGATCAGGGACGCGACCGCGACGAGGGCAGGAATCAGCGTGGCCAGCGGCACCAGAAGCAGGCAGGCCGCGCCCGCACCGACCCGACGCCAGGCGATCGTGCGGTGGATTCGCCAGTACGCGTAGGCGAAGGTCAACAGGAACAACGCGCAGCCGCCGGCGAGGAGCATCGCCTCCCGGGACGGCAGTACGTCGAGTGGCGCGGGAACCATTTCGACCAGACTGACGGCGATGGTGATGATCCCGAAGCTGAAGAGCAGGTGGCCGTAGACGAGGACCGTGCGGCGCAGGTCGGGCTGGTCCGGGGCCTGCTCCAGGGCCCGCCGGAAGTCGGACAGGCCGTAGCCGAAGTAGGCGTACCAGAGGATGCTGACCAGGGCGTAGGCGGCAGCGATGGCGATGAACCGTGCGAAGGTCAGGCGTTCGTGGGCGGCCACCGCCCCGACCTGGATCAGGGACTCGCCGAACACGAGGATGATCAGCAGTCCGTAGCGGTGGGTGAAGTGCGCGGCCTGCACCCTGCTCTGCGCGACAAGGTGACGCGCCACCCAGGGGCTCAGCAGGTCGACGGTGGCGGCGACGGCCCAGAGGGCGACCCGGGCGGCGCCCTGCACGAGGGCGCCCGCCAGCAGCAGCGGTCCGGTGAGCAGGAAGACTCCGTAGGGGCCGACGAGAAGGCGCCGCCAGGAGGGGAGATGGCGCAGGGCCAGACCGGTCAGCAGCACCCGGCCGGCAACGTAGATGGCGACGAAGAGCAGGCCGTAGTCGTCGTAGGCCCGGGGAATCGTCAGGGCCATCAGGAGGCTGACGAGCCCGAGCGTGATGATGCCGACGCGGTCCAGCAGCGACCGCATGTCGCGTTGGTTGGTGTAGAGCACCACGCCGCCCCAGGCCCAGTAGACCGGGACGAAGAGGATCAGTGCCCGACCGGTACCGAACCAGCTGTGGTCCTCGTGCAACTGCTCGGAGAACTGGGTGAGGGCGAAGACGAAGGCGAGATCGAAGAAGAGTTCTTCCCAGGTCACGCCCCTGCCGCCTGATGCTGGTCGCATCGACTGCGTCACCAGCCGAGGGCAGGTGGCACCGTAGTTGTCGGCGGTGCCGACGACTCACCGCCCGCCGGCTCCACGAGCTTCACCACCAACCTGCCTCCGACCGTCCCCCCGCCCCGACGAGGCGAGGTTAACCGCGGAGATCGAGACGCCACGGCGGAATGACAACAGGGTCACCGGAAGGGGCCGATCCCGTTCTGCCTAGTGCCCTGATCGGAACGTTACCGGGTTGGCGGCGGCAACCGAGTTCCAGTGATCGCCCAGTTGGTGCAGGCCGACGAGGACACGGTGCGGGACGTGATCCACCGGTTCAACCAGATCGGCCCGGCCTGCCTGGACCCTCGGTGGGCGGGATGCCGACCCCGCCTGCGCAGCCCTGAAGGACTTCGTCGTCCAGACGGCCACCACCCGCCCGACCAAGCTCAGCCAGCCTTCACCCGCTGGTCCATCCGCAAACTGCTCGCCTACCTGCGCGAGGTGCACGGCCGGGTGATCCGCATCGGCCGCGAGGCCCTGCGCCAACCCCGGGCCCAGTGGCGCCCGCAGGAGCGCTCACAACCGACAGATGCGTCACAAATGCGCGTTCTACGCGTTCGGGTCCCATTCTGCGAGCTGCTCCATCGGCTCGGTGTCGCCGGTGGTTTCCAGGCCGTCGAGCGGGACGCGCTCGTAGAAGTAGAGGACCAGTTCGCTCGCTGCGCCTCGCATCACCATGTCGCCCGGCTCCGCGTCGGCGGCGAGGTCGTCGCAGCGGACGCCGTCGGCATTGAGGGTCAGGCGCCAGGAGCGGCCCTCGGTCGCGTGCAGGTCGATGGTCGCCGGCTTGAACGGCCAGGGGACGGTCGTCGCCGAGACGGTCGTCAGGAACTCGTCGACGCCCTCGACCGCGACGTCCGTCGGCAGCGGCTGTGCGGCCCCCTGGGTGAGCTGGGCGTCGTAGGTGTGGACGGCCAGCTCCTGGATCTGGTGCCGGGCCACGGCTCCGCTGGTCTCCGGGGCCTGCGAGCGGCCCCACCAGGTCCAGCAGCCTCGGTCCGGGCCGGCCTCGCGCATCGCGTCGAGCATGAGCTCGGTCGACTCGGCGAGCCAGGCGTCCAGGGCTTCGCGGTCGCGGGGCGCGGTCGGGGCGCCCTTTGGGTCCGTCCTCGCCGGGGGCTCAGCGCCCGGGCCCGCCGCGATGATGGCGGCCTGGCGGCGGCGGCCGTCGCCGAGGTGCTGCGCCAGTTCGCGCAGCGTCCAGTCCGGGCAGGTCGGGACCTGGACGTCAAGGTCGGGGGCGGACGCGATCGCGGCGCGGAACGCGGCCGAGCGGTCTTCGATCAGCCGCAGGACCTCGGGGAACTCCAAAGTGTTGTGCACCTCGGTTGTGTATCACTGCGCTCCGGCCGCCGGGTAGCGAATTTGTCGGACGAACGCGTCGACAGCCGGGCGGAGCGCCGGCGCCGAAGCCGTCCTGAAACTCCGCGCACTGATGTCCAAGCAGACTGGCTGCACCGACCGCTCGGCGCACCTTTCGTTGATGATGGTTGCCATGACGTCTGTGGGCGCCCAGCGGGTGCGGGATGCGAACCGTGCAACGCAGAGTCCGTTGGAGCAGCGGCTGATCGAGTCCGTCGCCCACGGCACGGTGCTCGACCTGGCCGGTGACGATCCGGTCGACGAGGCAGCGATGCGGTCCTGGGGCGATGACCGCGTGATCTCGGCTTCGGTCATCCGTGAGCTGGTCCGCGGCCGGCTGGTCAGCGAGCCCGACCCACACGGCCTGCGGCTGCGCGGCGCGCGGATCGTCGGCCAGATCGATCTGGAGAACATCACCAGCGATCTTGCGCTGGAGCTGCGCGACTGCCTGCTGCCCAACGGCGTGAACCTTCGCAATGCCCGACTGTCAGTGGTTGCCCTGACCGGATGCCGCATCGAGCAAGTGTCCGATTCGGCTGATACGGCACTCGATGCCACACGCTGTGTCGCGTGGGTGATGTCGCTCAGGACAAGCACCGTCACCGCTGACGCCGTCACCGGCACCGTTCGTCTCGCCGCCGCACGCGTCGGCACGTTGGACTGCCGCGGAGCGCGGTTGGAGAACAGCACCGGACCTGCACTGGACGCCGACGGCCTCCAGGTCGACCAGAGCGTGTTCCTGAATGACGGGTTCACCGCCACCAGCCCCAACGTGCGGGGCACCATCCGGCTGCTCGGCGCCCACATCGGCGGCCAGCTCAACTGCGGTGGGGCACGGTTGGAGAACACCGTCGGCCCGGCACTCAACGCCGACAATCTCCGCGTCGACCAGAACGTGCTGCTGTCGAATGGCTTCGTCGCCACCAGCGCCAGCGAGCAGGGCACCATCCGGCTGCTCGGCGCGCACATCGGCTCGTTGAGCGCGGGCGGTGCGCGACTGACGAACACCGCCGGACCGGTCTGCGACGCCGACGGCCTCACCGTTGACCGGGACGTGGCCCTGGACCGCGGTTTCACCGCCAGCAGCGCCAGCGAGTGGGGCGGCGTCGGCCTGTCCGGCGCCCACATCGGCGGACTCCTGGCCTGCGGTGGGGCGCGCCTGGAGAACACGACGGGTCCCGCCCTCGACCTGAACGGCCTTCGTGTCGACCAGGACGTGCTCCTGGATGACGGTTTCAGCGCCACCAGCAGCGGTGAGGAGGTGGTCGTGCTGGTGCTGGCCGGAGCGAGGATCGGTGGGACTCTCCGCCTCGACACCGATCTGGTGACGCGCACGGCGCCGGACCCGGGACCGCTGATCGAGTTGGACGGGCTCACCTACAGCGGGCTGCCCCGGCCGGCGGCACTGCGGGGTTGGCTGACACTGTTGCGCGACCACACGCCTCGTTACAGCGCGCAGCCCTACCAGCACCTCGCCGCCGCGTACCGCGCCGCCGGTCACGACCGCGACGCCCGCACGATCCTCATCGCCCAACGCCGCGACCAGATCCGGCGCGCCGGGCTGACCGCCTCCGAGCGGGCCTGGGGTCGCCTCATCGGCAGCACCCTCGGCTACGGCTACCAGCCCTGGCGGGCCCTGCTCCTGCTCCTCGCCACACTGGCGATCGCAGTCACCCTCGGCGTCCTCGGCGGCCACCACGGCGGCCTGGCGCAGAAGCCGGCGACCAACGGAGCAGCCACCACCTGCACCACCATCGACCGGATCGGCGTCGGCCTCGACCTCGGCACCCCACTGCTCAAGACCGGCGCCCGGGACCGCTGCCAACCCACCGACACGCCCGCCGGCCAGGCCCTGACCATCGCCGGCTGGATCCTGCAGCTGCTCGCCTGGAGCTTCGCCACCCTCTTCATCGCCGGCTTCACGAGCGCGGTCCGCAAGACCTGAGCGCACGCTGGCCTGCTTCGGTCACGTGTTCGCCGTCCGGCCGGTCGTATCTGCGGGCGATGCTCAACCGCGTGGGGTGGGTACCCCGAAGAGATCGGTGATGCCGCCGGGAAGTTGGGCGAACAGGTCGTGACGCTCGTCGTCGTCGAGCGCCTCGGCGACGGTGCGCAACACCGCCTGGGCGTGCTGACGCACCGCGTCCGCGTCCGCGCACTGCTCCCGGTCGCCCACGTGGCGCAGGAAATCGCCGACGTCCCACCGGCGGCCCTGCGGATTACGGGTGACGGACGCGTTCAGCCGCTCCGGTAGCTGAGCCGCCAGGTGGTCGGCCTCCCGTCCGGCGAGCCGTTCGCCGAGCACCGACAGGACAGCCTGTACGGACCGCACGGCCTCGTTCTCGCCGAGGCCCGCGCGCTGCCGTACCGTCGCGATCAACTGGTCGTACTCCATGACCCGCTCCTTCCGACGCGTCGAGCCCGAACCGGCCCGGCGGTCTGCCTGCCAACCGGGACCACGTCACCGTGCGGCCTTCCTCTCGCGGTGAGCCAGGCGAGTTCCCAGGCTCTCTGGGCGCAAACGAGGTCACTCGTCGGCCCGGCTCGGCCGTCTGCCCCAAACCAGTGGCGCGGCGTCGATGTGCGCCACTACCGTGCTGCGAACCACGCCGTCGAGTGAGGGACGTGCCGTTGTACACCCTGTGAGACCTCCCGAGCGCTGATCTGTCGCGCGTCGCCCATGTGCGCCGCGCCCCTTCTTGCTGCGGACTTCTCACTGAAACCGGTGTACCCCTGTGCTCAAAAACTGGATGGTCGTGCCCACCCGCCTGCCTCTCGTCCGCCGCCGATGCCACGCGTGCGCGTCCGAACGCTTCAGGGCAAGCGGCAAGTTTCGCGTCAACGCCAACCACAAGCTCATCGACGTCTGGCTCCTCGCGCTCTGTACCGCCTGCGGGGAAACCGCAAAACTGACGGTCCTCGAACGGATGACTGTGCGCTCCATACGACCCGAACTGCTGGACCGGCTGCACGACAACGACCCTGGCCTGACAGCCGAACTGCTCCAGGATCCAGCCGTGCAGCGCCGTAATCGCATCGCTCTCGACTGGGACAACGCCTGGCGTCTCGACACCGGCGGAACGGATCACCTGGACCGCGAGGTGGTCGACGTTACGGTCCGCTTCGCGGCGCGGATCCCTGTCCGCCCGGTGCGACTGATTGCCGAAGGCTGCGCTCTTTCGAGGGCCGAGGTCGATCGACTGATCGCGGAGGAGAAACTTGTTTCCGCAGTCCGGCTGAGCGGCAAGCTCTCCGGCGACTTCACCTTCACGCTCAAGCGCTGACCCCTCCTCGGGGCCACGGGCCTGTCCGGCGTGATCCGCCGGGCAGGCCCGTGGGACTTGTTCCGGAAGTGTCGGTCGAGCCGAGCCCGGCGCAGGCCGGCCAGCACTTCCGAAACGAGCCCTAGTCGCGCTTGGGCCAGATGGGGCCCTGATCGGTCCAGGTGACACCCTTGTTGCGGCAGAGGCAGAAGGGGTGGCCAATGGGGTCGGCGTAGACACGGAAGCCGTAGCCGTCGGGGCCGATGCAGTCCCGCTGCAGGGTCGCGCCGAGGGCAAGGAGACGGCGCTGTTCGGCCTCGATGTCGTCGACTTCGAAGTCGAGGTGGAACTGCTTGGGGTGCTCGCTGTCGGGCCACTGCGGGGCGCGGTAGTCCTCCACCTGGATGAAGGCCAGTTCGATCTCGCCGAACTGGATACCGGCCCAGTTCTCGTTGCTGCCCTCCTTGACCGGGAGCCCCGTCACCTCGGAGTAGAAGGCTGCCAGCTTCATCGTGTCCGGGCAATCGATGATGAAGTCGGTTAGTCGTAGCATCCCGCGATCTTGCCACGGGATCATATGAGCCGGCTTTGGGACAGGCCCGAGCGGCGAGAACCTACCGGGCCGCGAAGATCGGACCCACGTCCGAACCGTCGATCGACCGGGACCAGGTCGTTCGTCGCGAGTGCGAGCCCTGGTCCCGGCCGATCGGCCGATCAGCAGTTCTCGGTGGTGTACTGGACCCACGGGTTGAGGTACGCCCCGCTGATGAAGCCGGACCCACCGGTGCTGAAGCGCACGTGCCACCAGACGGCGATGCCGTTGACCGTGTCGCCGCGCGTGGCGCAGTCCAGGTACGCCGTCACGCCACGATTCACCTGGCCATAGGCGGTGCAGGACGTGTGCGGCCCGGTGCGGTATCGGACACCGTCTGCCGTCACCACGGCTGTACGGCTGCTTCGGTCCGACCAGCCCTGCCCACAGGCCGCCGACGCCGGTGTCGCGGGCACCACGTAGGTCACCGCCGCCGCGAGCAGCGCGATACCTGCCAGCCGAGCACTCATTCGTCGCGTGGTCATCGGTCTCCCTCCACAAAGGTGACTGTCAGCCCAGCCTATATCGATGGATGTGCTCAACCCTCTCGCTTCTCGTCGACATCGGGCCGCTACGACAGCGCCGGGCCCATCACCTGGCTAGAGCGCCCACCGGATCACGGTGACCAGCCCGAGCACGGCCAGGGCCAGGACGACCAGGCCGATCAGCGCTGCCACCAGGCAGGGCAGGGCGTCGCGCCACCCGTCGGGCGACCGGGGACGGGGGCCGGTCTCCGTCCAGGCGACCCGGTCTTCCCGTCCGGCCTGCTCGACCAGGCGACCGAAGCGCGCGCGTGCCACCGGCCCGAGCCGGTCGGTGGGCTCGGCGTTGACCTTCAGCACGAGCAGGCGCCGCCAGGCATCCGGGTGGGCCCTCTCGAACGCGCCGATCTCCTCCGCGGTGGCGTCCTCGCCGAGGAATCCCCACCGCCCGGCCTCGACCACGTTGCCGACCTGCCGGTACAGCGCGGCACGCCGCGCCCGCAGGTCCAGGTCGTCGGGGTACGCGGCCGTCAGGCTCGCCAGGCGCTGCATGGCCGGGTGGACGTGCCCCCGCCGCAGGTCGAGATCCACCTTCGCGAGCACGTGATCTTTCGCCATGGCGGTCATTCTCAGCGGCCCCCGGCCGGACGGAAAGCTCAATTCCGGCGGCCACCCTCACGTCTCGTCGTGGGCCAGGCGGATCAGTCGGTCGAGGACGTGGCCGCCGCTGACCCGCAGGCCGTCGTGCTCGTACTCGTTGGTGACCCAGGTGCGCAGGCCGCGCACCGATCGTGCCGTGGCCAACGAGTCGTCGGTGTCGACGTACATGTCGTCGTGGTAGACGGCGGCGACCACCGGCACCTCGTTGCGGGCGAGCTGCTGCGGGTCGTACAGGTCCGGCCACTCCGCACGCCGCGCCAGCAGCTCCGCCGTCTCGCGTAGCGGTGCCAGCGCCGGATCGGTGGCGAACATCCACGGGTAGATCATCTCGCCGGTCAGCAGCACCGGTCCGTCGTCCGCCAGCGCCCGGTCGACGTCGAACTGCGGGAACTCGGCGCGGACGGTCTCGGCCGCCCAGCCGGTGGCCTCCGGCGTGACCGACCGCTGGCCGTAGATCGGCTCGTGCAGCAGGGCGTAGAGCGGGCGGTTCGCGTACGAGAGCTGGCTCTGCACCTCGGCGAGGAACGTGTCGGAGAGCTGGCCGTCGGGCATCCCGGGCAGGAAGGCGTCTTCGAGCAGGTAGTGCAGTGTGTGCGTACCGTTGCCGGTGCCCAGCGTGGTGCCGATGGCCTGGAACGCCTCGGCGGTCAGCGACCCGCCGCCGGGCAGCCGCACCTCCCGCTCCCGCAGGTGCCGCACCACGGCGCGGACGGTCTCGACGTCCTGCGGGTAGCGCGCGTAGTGCGCCTCGACCTTGCGCCGCACGCGCGGGTACGCGGCCCGGTAGACGTCCTGCGCGGTGCTGCGCAGGCCGGGGAGGCCGCCGGTCACGAAGGCCTCGCGGACGCCCTCGGGCGCGTACGACAGGTAGGTGAGGGTGCAGAAGCCGCCGAAGCTCTGGCCGAGCAGGCTCCACCGGCCGTCCGCGCCGAGGAGTTCGCGGCGGATCAGCTCGCAGTCCCGGACGATCGAGTCGGCCCGGAAGTGCGCCAGGTAGCGGGCCTGCGCGGCCGCGTCTCCGCGCAGCGGCAGCGTGTGACGGTCGGCGGGGGTGGAACGGCCGGTACCGCGCTGGTCCAGCAGCAGCACCCGGTAGTCGTCCAGCGCGCGGTCCAGCCAGGCGTCCCGGCCCACCGGGCGCGGTGACCGGCCGCCGGGGCCGCCCTGCAGGAAGAGCAGCCAGGGCAGCGACTCGCGCTCCTTGCCGGCGGCCACGACCTCCCGGGCGTACACCTCGATCTGCTCGCCGGCCGGGTCCGCGTGGTCCAGCGGTACGCCGAAGCGGTGGTCGGTGATGACGGTGCCTGGGTGGCGGTAGGTCGGCACGGTTCCCTTCCCGGGTAGTCCTGAGGTGCGGCATCTCTGAGCGTCGCCGCCACGGTACGTGACAGCCGGGGCCGGCCCGGCCGAGGTGGCGACCCGTCACGGAAGGCGGCCGCACGGAGTTAACCGGCGCGTGCAGTGGGTAGCCGGCAGGCGCCCCTACCAGCGCCGGGAGAGGTCGGATGACGGCGACCAGTGCCTTCTTCGAGCGGTTGACGGTCGCCGGCCAGGACCCGCGGTTCAGCAAGATCTGTGGGAGCGTGCGATTCGACATCCGGGACGGCGACCGCGTGGAGCAGTGGCTCCTGATGATCGATCATGGCCGGATGCGCGTGACGCGGAGCGGCGATCCCGCCGGGACCGTCATCACGGTGTCCGCTCCGTTCGCGGAGGCGATGGCTCGGGGCGAGGTGAACGGCCTGGCCGCGATCCTCCGAGGTGAGATCCAGGTCGACGGTGACCTCGCCATGGCGCTGCGCATCGGGCGCCTGTTCCCCCGAGCGCCGGAGCAGGCCGACGCCGGCAGCGAGAAGCAGTCATGAGGGACATCCCCGGCACAGTGTCGTGCATCGACGGCAACACCTTCATGGTGTCCGAGGCCAGCGGCGACGTGGAGTCGGCGAGCAGCACCCCGGTCGGGCTGTTCGCCGCCGACACACGTTTCCTGTCCCACTGGGTGCTCACCATCAACGGTGAACGGTTGGCCGCGCTGTCGGTGGACGACAGCCAGTACTACGAGGTGACGTTCTTCCTGGTGCCGGGTGGGGCGGTCGACTACGTGCAGGCTGACGTGTCGGCGATCCGGCGGCGACGTATCGGCCCGGACCTGACCGAGTCGCTGACGATCTTCAACTACGGTCAGCAGGACGTCGATCTCGACGTGCGGCTCGAGGTGGCGACCGACTTCGCCGACATCTTCGAGATCAAGTTCGACATCCACGACAAGGTCGGCAGTCACTACACCCACGTCGACGGCAACGAGTTGCGGCTGGGCTACCGCCGCGGCACGTACCGGCGCGAGGTTTCCGTGACGGCGAGCGAGCCGGCCACCTTCGACCCGCACGGGCTGCGGTTCACGGCGCGGCTACGGCCCGGGGAGCAGTGGTCCACCCGGTTGCAGGCGGTCATGCGTGCGCTGCGCCCGGACGGCGTCGACTTCCGGGCCCCCCTACGGGCGCTACGTCCGCACGAGTCCACCCTGCCCGACAGCGTGGAAGCCTGGGTCGCGGAGGCCCCGAAACTGGACACCGAGAGCGTCGCTCTCCAGCAGGTCTACCACCGCAGCCTGGTGGACCTGGCGGCGCTGCGCTTCGCTCCGCTCTCGCTTCGCGGCGCGAGCGTGCCCGCGGCCGGGCTGCCCTGGTTCATGACCCTGTTCGGCCGGGACAGCCTGCTGACCTGCCTGCAGACCCTGCCCGTCACACCGTCGCTGACCCCGCCGACACTGCGGATCCTCGCCTCACTCCAGGGCGCCCGGACCGACAACGTGCTGGACGAGGATCCCGGCCGGATCCTGCACGAGTTGCGCTACGGCGAGTCGGCCGCGTTCGAGGAACAGCCGCACTCCCCCTACTACGGCACGGCGGACGCCTCACCGCTGTTCGTGGTGCTGCTCGACGAGTACGAGCGGTGGAGCGGCGACGCTGCGCTGGTGATGGAGTTGGAGCAGGAGGCCCGCGCGGCCCTGACGTGGATCGACCGGTACGCGGACCTGAGGTCCACCGGCTACATCTGGTACGAGAGCCGCAACCGCACCACCGGCCTGGAGAACCAGTGCTGGAAGGACTCCTGGGACAGCATCTCCTTCGCCGACGGACGGTTGCCGACGTTCCCGCGCGCCACCTGCGAGATACAGGGGTACGCCTACGACGCCAAGATCCGAGGGGCGCGGCTGGCCCGTACGTTCTGGGGCGACCCCATTTACGCCGACCGGTTGGAACGCGAGGCGGCGGCGTTGTACGACCGCTTCAACGAGGACTTCTGGCTCGACGACCGCGGCTACTACGCCCTCGCACTCGACGGCGAGGGCACTCCCGTCGACAGCCTGTCCTCGAACATCGGGCACCTGCTGTGGAGCGGCATCGTGCCGCCGGAACGGGCCCAGCGGATCGTCGATCACCTCATGGGTCCGGCGCTCTTCTCCGGCTGGGGGGTCCGTACCTTCGCCGAGGGGCAGAGCCGCTACAACCCGCTCGGCTACCACAACGGCACCGTGTGGCCCTTCGACAACTCGTTCATCGCCTGGGGCCTGCGCCGGTACGGGTTCGCCAGTGAGGCGGGCCGCGTCGCGGAGGGCATCCTGTACGCGGCCACGTACTTCCAGGGGCGCCTGCCCGAGGCTTTCGGTGGTTTCGACCGCCGCACCACCCGCTACCCGGTCCGGTACCCGACCGCCGGCAGCCCACAGGCGTGGTCCAGCGGGGCGACGATGCTGCTCCTGCGGACCATGCTCGGCATCAACCCGCACGAGGACCACCTCGCCGTGGACCCGGCACTGCCGTCCGGCTTCGCACGGATCGCGCTGCTGGACATCCCCGGCCGCTGGGGCAAGGTCGACGCCTTCGCCCGCCGCCGCCCCGACCAGCCGTAGGCCGCCGGTCCACGAGCCCGCGGCCAGGCGGGCCCGGCAGCCCATTGACAGCTTCCACACGGGGGCCTAAACAGGAGTTCGACGGTCATCGATGAGAACGATGCCCTCCAGCCGCACGCTGAGAAGGGAACCACCACCGTGACCACGAGACTCCTCTCCGCCGTACTGACCGCCGTACTCGCCCTCGGGTTGTCCATCGCCGGCGCCGGGCCGGCGGTCGCCGGGCAGACCAGCCTGCGGGCCGCCGACCCGAGCGTGATCCGCGTCGGCGGCACCTACATCTCCGTCCAGTCGCTCAACGGCGGCATCGCCGTGCGCCAGGCGTCGTCGACCGACGGGCTGGCCGCCGCACCGGCGCGGCAGGTGTGGACGGACACCCGCAACCTGGGCGAGGTCTGGGCCCCGGAGGTCGTCACCGACGGCGGCCGCTACTACATCTACTTCTCGGCCGGACGCGGCGCCGCGCACCGCATGTACGCGATCAGCTCGACGTCACCGGCCAGCGGCTACACGGCCGAGAGGCAGCTCGCGCTGCCCGGCGGCAAGTGGGCCATCGACGGCAGCCTGTTCACCTTCAACGGGCAGCGGTGGTTCGTCTGGTCGGGATGGGCCGGCGACACCAACGTCGAGCAGAACATCTACCTCAGCCGCATGAGCGACCCGCTCACCCCGACGGGCAACCGGTTCATCATCTCCCAGCCGAGGGAGAGCTGGGAACGCGTCGTCGGCAACCCGTTCATCAACGAGGCACCCGAGGCGATCCGGGACCCGAACGGGCAGCTCCACATCGTCTACTCCGCCAACGGGAGCTGGAGCGACCAGTACTGCATCGCCGACCTGCGACTGCGGGCCGGCGGCGACCCGACCTACGTGTGGGACTGGTACAAGTCCAACGGCTGCCTGTTCGGGTCGAACCGGGCCACCATGATGGCCGGCTGGGACCCCACGCTGCACGTTAACGGACCCGGTCACCACAGTTTCGTGCTGCTCAACGGCGACATCGCCACGAGCCCGCCCGCCGGGCCGAGGTTCCCGCTGATGTTCCACGCCGTACCGAAGGGCACCCCGTACTCGTGGGAGAACCGGTACTGGTACACCGGCACGTTCTGCTGGTGGGGCAACACCACCTACCGCCGCGCCAACGTGCCCGGCCCGACGACCGACACCGGATTCAGCATCAAGTTCTTCGAGTAATCGGCCCGAGGCTACTGCCGCCCTCACCGCCTGCTGGACTGTCCGCTGACCGACACACGATCGTGCGCCCACCTGCCGTGTTAGCCTTTCGTCGCGCCCCAGATGGGCCTACCCCCCGGAGATTGTGGCTACTTCAGCCGCCACGCCGAGATCAACACGACGTACGTGTGTCTCGCGCGGAGTCCGGGGCGTCCGTGCCCTCGGGGCTTGTCATCGGTGCGGTTGGTGAGCGCCGCAAACGTCCGGTCGGGTCTTCGGATCGATCGGAAAGACGAGACGCATGACAGTCACGTTCAACCACACCATCATCGCCACGAAGGACAGGAACGCGTCGGCCGCGTTCTACCGGGAGCTGTTCGAGCTGCCGGAGGCTCCCTCGTGGGGACCGTTCGTCAACGTCCTGCTCGACGAGGGCGTGCTGCTCCAGTTCGCCGAGCCGCCGGTGGACATCCAGATGCAGCACTACGCATTCCTCGTCGACGATGAGCTGTTCGCACGGTGCCTGGGGCGCATCGATGGTCGCGGCATCACGTACTGGGCCGACCCGCAGATGAAGCGGGAGGGTGAGACCAACACCGAGCACGGCGGGCGCGGGTTCTACTTCATGGACCCGGCGGGGCACGCCATCGAGATCATCACGCGCCCGTACCTGTAACAGTCTCGGGCACCGACTACACCCCCGGCCGAGGGTTGGTATCGGCGAGGGACGAGTCACCCATGTGGACGGCGGGCTGGTAGGAAGTAGCGAGTTGCCTCACCCTAGGGGAGATCATCGTGGCACGTTCCCAGTTGTCCCGCCGTTCGCTGTTGGCCGTCGGTGGCGCCGCCGCCGTCGCGCTCGGCGCCTCCGCGGCGAGCTCGTCCGCGGCCGCCGCCGCGCCGGCCGACAACCCTGTCGGTACGCCCGCCGAAGCGCTGCGCCGACTGCTCGCCGGCAACCGGCGGTTCACCACCGGCCACGGTCGGCACCCCCACCAGGGCCTGGACGACCTGCACCGGCTCGCCGCCGGCCAGCACCCGTTCGCCATCACCGTCGGCTGCGCGGACTCCCGGGTGGCCCCCGAGGTGCTCTTCGACCAGGGGCTGGGTGACCTGTTCGACAACCGGGTGGCCGGGAACATCGTCGACGACCTGCTGCTGGGCAGCGTCGAGTTCGCCGTGGAGGAGTTCGGCAGCCTGCTGATCGTCGTCCTCGGCCACGAGCGCTGCGGCGCGATCACCGCCACCATCGACGCCATCCACAGCGGCGCCTCGGCGCCCGGGCACATCGGCACCATCGTGGACAGCCTGCGCCCGATCGTCGAGCCGGTGCTGAACCAGCCCGGCGACCCGGTGGAGAACGGTGTCCGGGCGAACATCGCGGCGCAGGTGGCGGCGCTCTCCGCGCGCAGCCCGATCATCGCGGAGAAGGTGCACGAGGGTGCCCTGCGGGTGGTGGGCGCCCGGTACGACCTGGACAACGGGCGGGTCTCGCTGGTGGCGTGACGAGCATCCCCTGGCCGCTCGGATGGTACGAGCGGCCAGGGGACTCAGGACGCGGTTGGGATGTCGTCGACCGGGTGGTACTTCAGGAGGACCACACCGGAGGCGAAGGGCTCGGCGGACACCAGCTCCAGTCGTACGGGTGGTTGACCGCCGTCGAACAACGCCTTGCCTCGGCGCAGGTACACGGGATGCACCAGGAGGTGGATCTCGTCGATGAGCCGAAGATCGGCAAGGGACCGGATCACCGCGAGGCTGCCGTAGACCACGATGTCGCCGCCGGACCCCCGCTTGAGGTCGGTGATCTCGTCGGGGTCGAGGTGCGTGAGTCTCCGGGTGTTCCTCCAGGTTGCGATGTTTCCTGAGGCGGAGACGACGATCTTTTCCAAGGCGTCGACTCGCTGGGCATACCCTCGGACGGCGTCCGGTTCGTCAGGGTTCTGGGCGGCCAGCGGCCAGTAGCCGGCGAAGTCGGAGTGCGTGATCCGGCCCAGCATCAGGCTGCCGGCGTCGTCCACCAGATCCCGCTCGTACCTCTGAAGTTGGTCGTCGACCAGCAGCCAGTCCATCTCGTCGTCGGGGCCGGCGACGAATCCGTCGAGGCTGGTCCACATCGACACGACAATCTTGCGCATCTTCGTCCTCCGGCTTGTTGCGTTGGTCCTCGGCGCCGCGGTCGGTCCGCCTCGGCTGTGTTGGCCTCTGACCGCCCCCGAGCGCCGCGCGGACGGGCGCTGAGCAGGCTCATGAGAGCCAAGCTAGAGGGTCAACTCCTACAGAACAAGTGGCACTCCTGAATTAGGAGTCATGTAGTGTGGAGATCGTGGGCGGGACGCGTAGCTATGGGGATCCGTGCGGTGTCGCGCGTGGACTGGACATCATCGGTGAGCGGTGGGCGCTGCTGGTGGTACGCAACCTCCTGCTCGGCCCCAGGCGTTTCAACGACCTGCTCGCTGGCCTACCGGGAGTGAGCCCGAACGTGCTGAGCCAGCGGCTGCGCGAGCTGACCGAGCACGGTGTCGTGCAACGGCGGGACCTGGGGCCGCCGACGCGGGTCCACCTCTACGACCTCACCGAATGGGGCCGCGGCCTGGAGCCCGTCCTCCTACAGTTCGGGCGTTGGGGAAGCCAGTCCCCGCAGTTGCCCGAAGGCGACCTCGGCATCGACTCCCTGCTGCTGAGCATCAAGGCCGCCTTCGACCCGGCGCGAGCCGCTGACCTACGCGGCGTCTACGAGTTCCACATCGACCCCGACACGTACCTCGCCGAGGTCGCCGACGACTCGGTCCAGCTCCGTCGCGGCACAGCGCCCGAGCCCGATGCGACCCTCACCACCGACGTCGACACCCTCCGGGCCGTCTGTCTCCACCAGGTCACCATGGCGGTGGCACAGGACTCGGGCACGCTGCTCCTGAGCGGTGACGAGCACGCCAAGCGGCGGCTCACCGACCTTCTCCTGGCCCCGTTCGCACCCGCACCTCAGCCATCCACGCCCTGACGTTCGGGTGGGTGTGCGGGCCGGCCGACGACAGGACCCCCGCTGAGGGGCCCGACTGCGTCCCATCCCCGACCGACCCGCGCCGGTCAGTCGGTTGCCAGCCCTCGGGTCGCCAACTCGCTGAGCGAGACGTCGCCGCCGCCGAGCGCCGCGCGAGCCACCGCCGGCTTGCGCAGCTCGAACACCTCCACCATGCACGTCGGCGATTCGGCCCGTCGCCTGATTCCGTCGATCTCCTGCTGGTCCGGGTTGAACGGCAGCTTCCGCCACTGGTTCGCGGTCTCCTGCCAGTCGGAGGAGATGGACCTTGCCAGACCGTCGAGCAGGGTCGCGTACTCCGATGAACTGATTCTCTTACCCAACCCGTACCGCTTGCGCAGATCGATGATCTCGGCACTGGGCTCTCCGGAGTAACTGTTGTCCAGCCCGAGCCACCAGTGGGCGAAGTAGGTGCCCTGGTAGCCCTGGGCGAGGTAGCGCGACCCGTCGTGGTGCACCTCGATCAGGAAGTTGTGCACCTGGGGGAACTGACAGTCGAGCAGCAGAACGGTCTCCGCGCTGACGGGCTGGACGAGCAGAGCCTGCTGGAGCACCGCACCCTCACCCGTCCCGTAGGTGTGGGCGGACCGGCGAACGGGTTCGCCGCCCTTGTTGTGCAACTGCTCGCGGATCTGGAACGCGGCCATGCCACAGTTGGCCCACCTGCGGCTCTTGTCGCGCAGCGTGATGTGCGGGTCGTCGGTCCGACCCGTGCTCCCCACAGCCGCGTTGAGCTTCGCCCGGTCGTCGCCGTCGAGGGCCTTGTCACGCTGCCGTTGGGTGTCGGTGGCGCTTGTGAGCTCGCCCTGCGCGTACTTCGTCGCGGCGGCGACGGCTTCGGCCCAGGTGGCGAAGCTCTGGTCGCGCAGCAGGTTGCTCGCCGACCAGGTGGTCAGCCTGCCCACGACCTGTTCCTCGAAGTCGGCGGGCAGGAGTGGCTTGATCCGCGTCACGATCTCGGCGTACGCCTTGTCGTCGGTCTCCAGGTTGGGGATCTGGCCGTCCGGTGGGTACGTCGCCTTGTCCTCAGCGATGATCAGCATGCCGACCCTCCACAGTCCCTTGTGTACGGCCCGCCCCCACGGTGAGCCAAATCCAAGGCTGGACCAGCCGAGGGCCGGCAGTCCCCTCAACGTCGGACTTCCGTCCCCTGTCGCGACTGGCGAGGCCCGCCCGCCAGGCGGCAGCGGGGTCAGAGGGTGATGACCACCTTCGCCCGCGCGTGCTCACCTTCGAGGTACCGCATCGCCTGGGGCACCTCGTGCAGCGGATAGGTCCGGTCGATGACCGGGGTGAGGCGGCCGGCTTCGGCGTGGGCGCGGAGCGTGTCGAGGTGCTGCCGGCTGGGCGCCGTCGTCAGGACGACGATGCGCTGTCGGACGAAGGGTGCCAGCAGCCGCCCGCGCGCGATGAGCCCGATCGGTCCGAGGAGGCTGCCGCCGCGGTACACGCCGCCGCCGGAGAGCACCAGCGTCCCGGTCGGGGTCAGCACCCGCCGGAGAGCGGCGAGTGAGCGGTTGCCGACAAGGTCGAACACGACGTCGTGGCGGCGGGTGTCGTGGGCGAAGTCGTCGCGGGTGTAGTCGACGACGTGGTCGGCGCCGAGGGAGCGGACCAGGTCGACGTTGCGGGTGCTGCACACGGCGGTCACGGTCGCGCCGAAGGCTTTGGCCAGTTGCACGGCCAGGGTGCCGACGCCGCCGGAGGCGCCGTTGATGAGAACGCGGTGGCCGGGCTTGACCTGCCCGACGTCACACAGGCCCATGAGCGCGGTGATGCCGGCCAGCGGAAGGGCAGCCGCCTGCTGCGGCGTCAGGTTCGCCGGCTTCGCTGCGACCTGGGTCTCGGACACGCACACGTACTCCGCGAACGCCCCGTTCGCGTCGCCGAGGTCGCCGAAGACGGCGTCACCCGGGCGCACCTGTCGAACGTCGGCGCCGACGGCCTCGACCCGACCAGCGAAGTCGCGGCCGCGGATACGCGCCCGGGGCCGCGACCGGCCCATGGCCAACCGTGCCACCCGGGGATCACCACGCATGGCGTGCCAGTCGTACGCGTTGAGCGCGGCAGCCTCGACCCGCACGAGCACCTGGTCGGCGGCGGGCACCGGCACCTCGACGGCCGCGATCGTGAGGGTTTCCGGCGGGCCGTATCGGTCCTGGACGATGGCTCTCATTGCTCCTCCCCTCAAGGCGTACGGCGTACACCTTGAGGTTTGACTGTAGGTGTACGGCGTACACCTGTCAAGGGGATTAGGGTTCAAACACCGCCGGACGTTGAGGAGCGAGATGGCTGAGCAGGCTGAGACGCTGCGCCGGACGCCGCTGAGCAGGGATCGCGTCCTGCGCGCCGCCGTCGCGCTCGCGGACGAGGCCGGGATCGAGTCGCTCAGCATGCGCAACCTCGCACAGGATCTGGGCGTCGTGCCGATGGCCCTCTACAAGCACGTGACCAACAAGGACGAACTGCTCGACGGCATGATCGACGTGGTCGTCGGCGAGATCGACCCGCCGGTGCCCGACGCCACCTGGAAGCACGCGGTCCGCCAGCGCATCCTCTCGGCGCGGCAGGTGCTGCGGCGCCACCCCTGGGCGCCGCTCGCGATCGAGTCGCGGAACATGGCGACGCCGGGCGTCCTGACCTACCTCGACTCGATGATCGGGACGTTCCGGGCCGGCGGGTTCTCCGTCGACCTCACGCACCACGTGATGCACGCGATGGGCAGCCGGATCCTGGGCTTCAGCCAGGAACTGTTCGACGCGTCCCGCCGCGCGGGCCGGTCCGGCACGACCGAGCCGGACCCGCCGACGGCCCTACCACCGGAGGTCGCGGCCAGGTTCCCGCACGTCGCGGAGATCGCCATGGCCGCGTCCCACGACGACGCGTCCGTCGTAGGGCAGGGCTGCGACGACCAGTTCGAGTTCGAGTTCGCGCTGGACCTGCTGTTGGACGGCATCGAACGGCTGCAACAGCAGGGCTGGAGTTCGTCGCGCCGACCCCGATGAGACGTCAGCCGGAGCCGATCACTCCAGCGTCCAGGTGATGGCGGGAGGGTGGACCCGGGCGCACACCGGCCCACCCGCGGCGTCGGTCAGCCCGAGTCGGCCGACCAGAATCCCGCGGTCCTCGTGCGCGGCGCGGAGCAGCTCGTCGGGATGTCGGTGAACATCAACTTCGCCCGCCTGAACATCGCGAAGCCGTCATCGGTCACCGCGCCCCAGCTCAGGTACAGGAACCGTGCTCCGGGGCGCCCATGCACCCACGGCCCGCCGACGTCGAGCATCCCGTCGACCTCCCGGCTGGACACCTCGAAGCGCCATGTCGCGCTCGCCGCGTCGGCCGGTACCTGATCGACCACGTCGGCCTTGCGCTGGACCCCGACGTGCACGTTGCCGAGCCGCAGGGCGTCGGCTTCCGCACCGGCGCGCCGCCCCGGGAGGTCGCTGCCGTCGATCCGGATCCGCACACCACCGACTCTAGTTTCCCGACCACCATCGTCGGCCGGGCCGGTGTCCCTTCACCGGGGTACGGCTTCGTCCACGCGTGCGCCTGGTACCAACCGCCATCCGGCCCCGCCGTGGGCCCGATCTGGTTGATCGAGCCCGGACGGGGCCGGATGTCCTGTGTGCTGCTGGCGACTGCCCTCAGGCTTCGGACGTGTGGAGGTGTCCTCAGCGCCCTTTGTCGTCGAGGGCGGCGACCTCCCGTACGGCCTCGGCGATGGCCGGGAAGTCCTTCTTGAGGATCGCCCCGTGGTTGCTGGTGACCTTCGCGCCGATCCGGATGTTCGGGTTGCGGGCGGTCACCGCATCGAGGCTGGTACGAATGCGTTCCTGCTCGTCACCCTTGCTTCCGAAGGACGTCCCTGAGGCGACCACGTACCGCACCGGGACGGTGATGGCGTCCAGCACTGGGCCCAGCTCGCGCTCGCGGGAGAGCTTGCCGACCTCGATGTTGCTGTTCGCCTGCTGTTCGGCGGTCATCCGCGGGGCCAGGCCCGTCGGGCGCAGCAGCGGCAGGAACCAGCTCATCCGCCGGAACAGCTTGCGGATCCGCTGCTCCATGGCGTCGTCGAGCCAGTCGTACGGGAACGCGCCGTCGACCAGGACCGCACCCAGCGTGCGCTCCGGGTTCCGGCCGGCCCAGTGCGCCCCGATGAGCGCGCCGTAGGACCAGCCCACCAGCAGCGCCCGGTCCACACCCCGGGCCGCGAGAACGGCATCGACGTCCCGGACGCCGGCCTCGAAGGAGTAGTCCGCCGAACGCTTCGACTTGCCGCGGGCCCGCTCGTCGTAGGTGATGTGCCGCCACCCCGTCCCCAGTTCCGCGATGACCCGCCGCCAGTACCCCTGGGTGGCGAACTGGCCGTTGAGGTAGAGGACAGGGATACCGGGGCCGCCGGTGTCGGTGACGGCCAGGGCCGTGTCGTCGACCGGCACCATGCCGGTCCACTGGGCATTGGTCGACGAGGTGCTGTTCATCGTCATGGTTCCACTCCTGGTCGGGTTGACGTCGTGTTCAGAGGCTGCGGGCGGTGATGTCGCCGTGGGAGGTGGTGGCGTGGATGTCGAGCTGGGTGTTGCCGTTGTTCTTGAGGGCGTTGCTGACGCGGCCGTAGCCGGTGCCGGCGTCCAGGGCGGCCGAGACGCCGGTGGCGGCGGCGATCGAAATGTCGCCGGACTGGGTGCCCAGCACGACCCTGCCGCGCACGGCCTCGGTGATCCGGATGTCGCCCCGCGCGGTGCGGATCTCCGCGGGGCCGTTGAGCCGGCCGACCTCGACATCGCCATCGATCGCGGTGAGGCGGACGCTTGCGGCCTCGTCGATCTTGATCCGGCGGTACGCGCCTTCGAAGGCGACGTCACCCAGTCGTCCGACGCCACGGAGTTCGGCGCTGGCGGTCTTGGCCTCGATGCGGGAGTCGGCGGGCAGTTGGACGGTGACCTCCAGGGATCCGGAGGGACCGATGAGCTGGTTGGGAGTCGAGGTCGTGATCCGCAGGACGCCGTCGACGTAGGCGGCGGTGGTCCGCTCCGCGGTCTTGACGTCGCGGCGCTTGGAGGGGTCGGTGGGCAGGATCTCGACGGTGGTGTCGGTGCGGTCTGCGGCGATGAACTGGATGCGTCCGGCGGGGATGTCCAGGACGGCGGAGATCGGGGCGGGGGTGTCGAACTTCTGCATCGTCTTCTCCGGTGCTCGCTCGTTGTTTCTGACACCGGAAACGCTACGTTGCTTTCCATGCGCCGACAACGCCGTCGTTGCATGCCACTTGCGTTTCCCCAGGCCAGCGTCGTGGAATCGTTGCAACACCCTTGGAATCAATGCAACGTACAACGTCTCATCATTGCAATGGGCGAAGAATGAACGCTATAGCGAGGGTCAGCGACGGCCATGAAGGATCACCGGCAGCTCACGTCACCGCACCTCGGCCGGCGCGATCGGTGACGGCTGGCCCGACCCGACCGTCTATTCGGGCTGGTCGGCGGTCCTGCGGTCCTCGCCGTACTCGCCGCGGATGGGCAGGTAGTAGGCGGGCAGGAAGCCGGCGATGATGGCGACGCCCGCGATCGGCACGAACGCGCCGACGAGGATGCCGGAGCCGATCCAGAGCAGCGCGAGCGCGAACCGGCGGCCGATCGCCCGGACGCCGAAGGGGCCGAGGCTGGGGTCCAGCAGTCTGGCGCGGCGGAGATGGGCCCAGATGATGTTGAACAGGGCTGCCGCCAACCACAGTGTGGTGCCGTAGACGACGACCGCCGTACGCAGGCCCTGCTCCGCGCGCAACGCGCCGGCGAGCAGCGACGTGGAGAACGACAGGAACGCGATGACCATCAGGAGCACCGTGTTGAGGAACAGGACCTCACGGTCGACGTGCCGGACGCGGTCGAACATGACGTGATGGTTGACCCACACCTGCCCGATGAGCAGGAAGCTCAGCGTGTACGCCAGGTACGACGACCACAACCCCCCGAGGCCCCGCAGGAGATGCCCGAAGTCCTCCGGCGGTTGGATCTCCAGCACGAGAAGCGTCACCGCGATGGCGAAGACAGCGTCGCTGAAAGCCGCCAGCCGGCCCGGATTACGCGCGAGCCGTGGAGTGCCGTCGTTGGAACGCACGCCCTGATAACGCAGCACGTCCGCTTCCGCCACGCTCGGCGGCAGCCCGGTCGCGGTCTAGTTCTGCGGTGCCAGGGTGCGCAGGACGCAGAACTCGTTGCCCTCGGGGTCGGCCAGGACCACCCACTTCCGGTCTGCGCCCTGGCCCACATCCGCCCTGGTGGCGCCGAGGCCGAGCAGCCTGCTCACCTCGTCCTCGGTGCTGCCGTCGATCGGGCTGACGTCGAGGTGCAGCCGGTTCTTCACGGTCTTACCCTCGGGCACCTGGATGAACACCAGGGTGGGCGACATCTGGCGGGCCCGGACATCCTCGACGGTCGGCACCCAGGAGCCGGTCTCGACCTTGCCCTCGCCCCGATCGATCACGTCGAAGTCCAAGACCTCGCACCAGAAGGCCGCGAGCCTCTCCGGATCGTGGCAGTCAACGGCCAACTCGGTGAACCTACTTGTCACGACTCCCCCTCAGCACGAGCGGCGCTCAGAGTATGCCGCCCGTCCGACAGCTCCGAGATCCTCCTGACGTGCCAACGGCCGGCACCGAACCTCGGCCGGCGCGGCGTCGACCAGCATCACCCTCCAGGCGTGGACCACCCAGGGGCCAGCCACGGGGTGAAGAGTCATCCACAATGTCCCTGCTCCATGAACTGCTGAGACAAGGACCGACAGTGAACTGGACAGACCGGATCGTTGACGCGACCAGGTGGCGTCAGGAGCCTTCCGGCGTCGACTGGGCCGACGTCGAATCGGAGCTCGGGGTGACACTGCCGACCGATTACAGGGAGATCTGCCGCCGCTTCGGACCGGGATCGTTCTCGGCATACCTGTACGTTCTGCCGCCGACCGCCGATCAAGGTTCGACGTCACTGCTCGGGACATGGCGGAGGTATCGGCAGGACAACTGCGAGGGCGACATGATCGAGCGGTTCCTCGCGCCCTACGGACTGTATGAGCCGGACAAGGGACCGGGTCTGATCAGCTGGGCTTCGGACCAGACCGAGGGCGAGTACTTCTGGCTGGCTGACCGCTCGGTGGACGCCGACCGGTGGCCGTTGATCGTCCGAAAGGACCCGCTGGAGCCGTGGCACCGGCTCGACATGTCCATCGCGGAATTCGTCTATCGGCTGATTGCCGATCCGGAGTTCAAGCCCTTCACGGTCGCTGATCCGCCGCGACGGGCGTTCTATCTGCCAGCCGGACAGACCATTTCCAGCGCCGAGGAATGGGATGCCTTCACCGACCCGGACCGGGAGAGCTGACCAGCCAACCACGCTCTCACCACGACGCCGTCCACATCAACGGTCGACGGAGCGCCAACAGGGGGTGGTTGACACCCGGCGACACGTCTCGTGGAAGCGGAGCTGGTTATCGGGTCAGGCCGACCAGCGTCGCCAGTCGCGCCACGCCTGCCGGTGCTGGGTGGCCCCGGGCCACTTCAGCGATCACGGTACGCGCCAGAGGCCGGCACCGAACCTCGGCCGGCGCGACGCTGTCCGCGTCTACCAGGGCGCGTGCGGCGCCGCGCAGGTCACCGACCTGGAGGTACGCCCGTGCGGCATCCACGAGGTACGCACCCCGGTACTCGGCCGGTAGCCGCCGCCACGCCTCCCGCCGAATCACCATCATGTGCCGCTGCACCGCCTCGGCGGCGTCACCCCGCAAGACGGCCACCACCACCCGCGCCAGGTCGACGACGATCGGCCCGAAGCTGGTCCGGTGCGGGTCGTCGTACCCCCGGAGCCCGGCGGCGATCCCCGCGGCCCGGTCGGTCAGCTCCTCGGCGCGGCGGGTGTCGCCGCAGCCGGCGGCGGCCAGGGCGGCCTGGAGCAGCAGCGTCCCGCACACCGCCCACTCCCCCGCCGGCCGCTGCGGCGTGGGCGTGATGCGGTTCGCGGCGGCGAGCGTCGCGGCGAGGGCCAGCCGATCGCGGCCCGACGCGCGCAGCGCCTGCCCGACCGACACGGCCGCCGTCGCCGCGAGGACCCTGTCGTCGCCCGCCACGGCCATTGCCCGGTCGGCGGCCAGCCACCCGAGGTCGGCCTCGCCGAGCTTCACCAGCACAGACGAGGTGATCCGGTACGCCTGCACCAGCAGCTCCGCTGACTGCGCGCCCTGGGCGGCGTCGAGCAGGCCCGGCAGCACTCGCACCAACTGCGCGTAGTGCGCGTGCTGATAGGTCAACCAGGCGTACCCGACCTGCCTTCTCAGCTCTTCCGCTGTCTGGTCTGGGGCTTGCGGGGTGTCGTAGCGGGCGAGAGCGGCCCGGATGTCGTCCACCCCGTCCGGCGTGCCGGCCGGTGTGCTTCGAGGCTGGCCGAGCAGCACCTCCGGGTCGACCCGCAGCACGTGGGCCAGCTCCTGGATCACCGAGTACCGGTCCAGGGTGCGGACGCCCCGCTCCACCTTGTCCACCCAGCTCTTCGACCTGCGTAGCCGGTCGGCGAGCATCTGCTGCGTCATCTGCCGCCGCACTCGCCAGCGCGCTACCCGGCGGCCGATCGGCAGGTCATCGCTGGTCACGCCGCCACCGCCGGTCCGGGACCGCGCGGGTGGTGTCCTCCACCGGTACGCGCTCTGCCTCGGCCTGCGCCAGGAGGCGTTGTTTGGCAGCCTCCCGCTCGGCCGTCTCCGACTGCTCGCCTTTGCTCGCTGACTCATCGCCCTGCATTGCCACCTCCGTCAACCCAGGGCGGGACGCTCAGACTTGCCACCACCCAGGACTCTTGCAATCAGAAAAGCGGGCTGCCGGTCGACTGACCAGATGGCAGGCGATGCGCTCCATTGCGCTGCCCAGGACGTGGGTTGCGCAGGGTTGCGCGGGTCCCCATCGGACCGCAGCAGCCCATAGGCTCGTCACTGGTAGTAGTTGGCTGATGCCTGGAGGCGGAACCATGGCGCGACCGGTGACGAACGCAGCGTTCGAGGGGCTGTTGCTTGCCGCCGGCTACAGCAACGCCCACGCAGCCTTCGCTCGCCAGCTCAACCACGCCGGCCGCAACGAGGGCGCCTGGCGCTACGACGCTGCCAGCGTCTACTGGTGGCTGCGCGGTCGCCGGCCTGGCGAACATGTACAGGCCGCCATGGCCGAAACACTTGCCCGCAAGCTCGGTCGCTCAGTCGCCGTCACGGAGCTGGGGTTCGGCGCAGCCGACAGCATCGGAGTGTGTGTCTACCCCGCGTCCGTTGATGGGGCGATCGATACCGCCGAGCAGATCTGGACGAGGCTGGCCAGGCACCTCAACCAACACGCCAGCGGTATGTTCGACAGCGGCAAAGCGCTTGAGGCAGCGCTCGGCTGGCGGTATGACTTGCCCGACGACACGGTCAGCCGGAGCGGCCGGCAACAGGTCACCTCCACGGATGTTCAATCGCTGTACGCGCTGGCGGAACACTTCACCGATCTCGACCGCCGTCACGGAAGCGGCGGTCCGCGCACCCGTGCCGTCATGGCCGACTTTCTCGTACGTCAGGTCGCACCCATGCTGCGCGGCACCTACACCGATGCCGTGGGGCGCGACCTCATGCGTGCAGCGGCAACCCTCTCGGGCCAACTCGCCTTCATGTCGTATGACGCGGGCGATCAAGCCC
Source organism: Micromonospora yongxingensis (assembly GCF_052601155.1). Taxonomy (NCBI): domain Bacteria; kingdom Bacillati; phylum Actinomycetota; class Actinomycetes; order Micromonosporales; family Micromonosporaceae; genus Micromonospora; species Micromonospora yongxingensis. Next base: position 10,419 of record NZ_JBQXEO010000032.1, on the reverse strand, counting down.
TCGCGCAACATCACGTGACCCTCGGCCTGCGGCTCGCCAAGGCCGCCGATGACCGCCTCTACGGCGCTCACCTGCTGGCGAACCCCGCCACCCAGGCTGTGTTCTTGGGCCACGCCCGGGAGGCAGCCCAACTCGTCGAAGCAGCCATTGATGGTGCCGGCCACGCACCCGCCGCAGTCCTCGCTCGGCTGCACGCCACCGCCGCCACCGCGTACGGGCATTCAGGCGAGCGTCGGGCCTGTCAGCTCGCGCTCGCCAAGGCTGAGCGTGCTCTCGGGCGAGCGGGCACAGACTCAGGTCCACGCTGGGTCAACTATTTCAGCCCCGCCCATCTCGCCGGGGCCGCACTAAGGTGCCTGGGCGACCTGCATCTGTACTCACAGGCCCTCCGCCACGCTGCCGCCGCGCTCGCCCTCGACAGCCAGAACGTCCGGACCCGTGCCCTGCACACCGCACTCATTGCCGTGACTCATGCACGCGCTGGAGACACCGATGCCGCCTGCGACTGGGGCCGGAAGTTCACGCAGCACGCTGTGGGCATCCAGTCGGCGCGTGTACAACAACGCGTCCGCGAACTCACCACCACGCTCAGACCTCAGCACGCATCGCCCCAGGTCAACGAAGTCCTGCATACCCTCGCAGCCAAGCCAGCGGCCATGTAAAAGCGAGAGCCGCCTAGACATGTCCGCTAGCGTCACCGAGGTGACCTGGACGGAGCCCGCCACCTGGTACGCGAACCTGGCTTCCTTCTACGCCGCCGCCGCGGCTTTCATCACCAACCCGGCGGGCAATGTTTTACTCGTGAAGCCTACGTACCGCGACCACTGGGCCTTCCCAGGCGGCTATGTAGACGAGGGCGAATACCCACACGATGCCTGCGCCCGCGAGATCCGCGAGGAGTTCGGGGTTTCTCTGGCGGTTGGCAATCTGCTCGTCGTTGACTGGTCGCCGCCTGCCGGGCCGCGGCCGCGCGCGATCGTTAGCTTCACATTCGATTGCGGGTCAATCACCAAACTCGACGGCCTCGCGTTACCGGGGCAGGAGTTGGAGGACATCGGCTTTTTCACGCACAAAGAGGCCGAGCAGTGTCTGCCCGACAACGTAGCCCCACGCGTTCATGCCGCGATGCGCGCACGCGCCCGACACGTTCCGGTTTACCTCGCCGGCGGCTCCGTTATCCCGTTGCCCTCATGAACTGGCAGCAGCCATTCAACATCTGAAGGCTTGCTGCTTTCGGTGCGGGCAGCGGGAGCGCGGTGCTGGTTACGCCAGACACGGTTCCCTGAGACAGGCGTGAATTCTCCAGTGGGATAGGCCTAGTCGGCCTCCTAAATTGGGAACTCTCCTTGGACGTACCCACTAGCACCTTGAACTGGGAGCAACGCTTGCATCGCCTCCCTCTCTTCATGCGAAAGAGTTAGGAGTAGCGGAAGTGCGTAGCGAACAAACTCTCTGATTCCGTAACTGGCGGTAGTATGTCCGCTAGCGCTCCCAGTAAGGAGATCGCAAATTAGCCCACGCGAAGAACGCAGGTTGACGGTGGCGGTGGTGACAAGGGAGTCCGGACGTCGCGCGTGTTGCTTGACCTCGGCACGGGACATGACGTCCTTATCGGATGTTGACTCGAAGGTAATAGTTAGCTCTGGGGTTCTTACTCGAACATTCTTGACAACCAGGTCCGCGCCCTTGGCTCGGGCCGCCACTTCGCGCACTGTCGGTGCACGCAGATCCTGCTCGGGGGGAAGTTGATTCTTGGAGCTAGCCAGGTGAGCAGTCCAGCCTCGCCCTCGTAATACGAGACACCCACTCTCGATGAGCCAACGTGGGACGACTTCCGGCTCTCCCAAGCGCTCTTGCTGTTGTACTACTCGAAGCCCACGCGCAGAAAGTCGGTCTGCATTCGCAGCGACAAGGCTCTGCAATCCCGGCGAGTAATCTGGAACGTCCATCTCGCCAAGTTGTTCCAGCGATATGTTGCGACCGACGCGATGCCAGAAATCTGTCACCTGCGTCTCTACGACCTCGAGAAGAAGGGAAACGTCTTCTCCAGTAAGGGGGCCAGCTAGGCCAAGGCTACCACGGGGAAAGGTTGATGCGCTTCCGCCGTGACCCTCCCAAACCGCTTGGACTACCCGAGTCATCCGACCAGCCTGCTCGGGATCCAAATACTCGGCGAACAGCTCGACTGCTGCTGCGGTCGGCGCCGACTCAAGACGTTGGGCGGCACCGAATCCCGTCGATGCGTGCTCAGCAACCGACCGCGACGCCTCCTCAGTGAGGATCCCCCGGCCACCCTTCAAAAGCGCATGTCTCAAAAGTTCCACTACCGGTTCGTCTGAACGCCCGATTTCATCGACTGCATCAGGATCCGTTATGAGAACATCTGCTTGCTGTGCCTCTCTAGCTAGATCCTCAGTGGCAGCATAATACCTCTGCGGATTGGGCTGCAAGGCCATTACGATTGGCTTGTTCGACGAAATCCAACGAAGTTCATCCCTGATCCAGCGTGGGTCTTCACTAGGTCTAAGAAAAACAAGCCTTTCTCTGTTTTCCCTGGGCCAGGAAAGAACCATGTCGGGCGCGAAGGTGTGATTGAAATACTCCGTGAACTTCACTTCCGACGCGGGGTCCGCTTGTTGAAGATGCTCCCCCACGGTTGATTTAATTATTCGGATTCTGTCGTCCGGGTTCGGATAGTCCAGGAGGCGGCCTAATAGGCTAGTGCGATATTTCTGCATCCCTAAACCGCCCTTTCCGAGACCCGCATGAACTTCACCAATTCGTCCAAGTGGTCGTTGGAGATGACCAACTGCTCCTGCTTCTCGCAGAGCGTGATCATCCATAGGCGTTGGGCTGTTTCGAATACAGCCGTTTCATCGATCGCCTTGCGGGCCTCTTCTTCGTCAGTTGTACCGAAAATCATTTCACGATGATGAATGACAGCCTCTCGGACATTGTCTGGCGTCGTATGGGAGTCCCATTTCCGGGCCTGGAAAGGCGACCAGGAGATCCACATCATATGGTTGCAGCGATTCGGTTTCGCCTTGAATGAGATGTAGCACTTGGCCAGGAAGCTTCGAAAGTGCTCGGGTAAATCTAGCTCGCGCTTGTAGTTCTTGATTTCGGCGACAAAGGAGTTGTCATGGAATGAGCCGCCGCGCAGCTTTCCGCCGATGTCGAAGGAGAAGCCCTTTCCACCGTGGGGCCATTCAAACTCAAGCAATTCCCGAAAGAGGTCGTCTTTGACTGTCCAGGCGTGTGCTACACGGGTTGAGGCATCCAGCCACTCCTTCGCCCGGCGCAACCCATCAAAACCTGCTAGTTGTTGGATCTCCCCGGCCATCTTCGGAGCGTACCGAGGCGAATGCTCTGAGTACATAGCTGGATCGGCGATTGCGTTCGGCCGATCGTCCCGGTCCACCCTGGGCGACTCGGTCCCTCGTCGGGACCTGCGTACAGGTTACGCCGCAGCTGGATTGTCGTTTCTTCGTCCAGGTACGCGACGGACCCGGCCGATCGCGCCAGGTTTTCTCTAGCTAAATGGCATACCTGCTGGGCCCCCATGGAGACAGACGCGAAGACGTGGAAAGCCTCAGATCTCCTCTTGACAAGCGGACAGATGCCTTCGAGCTGGGCGGAGGTCTGTTCGGCTTGCCTGAGTCGGCGACAGATCGAATGGCCCCATCGCATGGCCCCGGTCAAATGCCAAGTCAGTCGGGCCTCACTCACAGCGCCACGATCGCCGCCGTCTCGGCAGGCAGCTGGATCCGGTCCCGCATCACCGTGACCCCCTCCCCCGTCGCCAGCAGCACTCGCCGCGCCACCCCCGGCAACGAGATCCCCTGCCCCCGCCCAGCCAGGTTCGCCACGACGAGCGTGTCCCCCCGCCGCATCAGCAGGAACTGATCCCCATGCTGCACGCTCACCGCGTGCAGCCGAGGATCCGACAGGTCAGGAAGAGACCGCCGCAGAGCGATCAACCGCTGGTAGAACGCGAACATCTCCCGATGCTCAGGCTTGTCCAGCTCCGCCCAGTCCAACCGCGACCGCACAAACGTCTGCGGATCCTGCGGATCCGGCACATCCCCCTCGGGCCACCCGTGCGCCGCGAACTCCCGCCGCCGCCCGGTTACCACCGCAGACGCCAACTCCGGCTCCGGGTGCGACGTGAAGAACTGCCACGGCGTAGACGCCGCCCACTCCTCCCCCATGAACAGCATCGGCGTGAACGGCGCCGTCATCAGCAGCGTCGCCCCCACCCGCAGCATCGAAGGCGACAGCGAAGCCGAGATCCGATCCCCCGTAGCCCGGTTCCCAATCTGGTCATGGTTCTGCAAGTAAGCCACCAGCCGATGCCCAGGCACACGCGGATCCAGCGGCCGCCCATGGTGCCGGTTGCGGAAGCTCGACCAGGTGCCCGCGTGGAAGAACCCGCCGGTCAGCACGTCGGCAAGGGTCTCCAGCGAGCCGAAGTCACCGTAATAGCCCTGCCGCTCCCCCGTCAGCAACGTGTGCAGCGCGTGGTGGGCGTCGTCGTTCCACTGGGCGTGCAGCCCGAACCCGCCCGCCTCCCGAGGGGTGATGAGCCGTGGATCGTTGAGGTCGCACTCGGCGATCAGGGACAGCGGCCGGCCCAGGTGCGTCGACAAGGACTCCACCTCGATGGCCAGCTCTTCGAGCAGCGGCACCGCCCGGGTGTCGGGCAGCGCGTGCACGGCGTCCAGGCGCAGGCCGTCGACGTGGTAGTCGCGCAGCCACATGAGCACACTGTCGATGATGTAGCGGCGTACCTCGTCCGAGTGCGGGCCGTCCAGGTTGACCGAGCGGCCCCAACTGTTGCTCTGCTCGGCGAGGTAGGGCCCGAACCGCGGCGCGTAGGCCCCGGAGGGCCCGAAATGGTTGTAGACGACGTCGAGGATCACCCCCAACCCGCGGGCGTGGGCGGCGTCGACGAGCCGTTTCAGGCCGTCGGGGCCGCCGTAGGGCTGGTGTGGGGCGTACCAGCAGACGCCGTCGTACCCCCAGTTGTGTTCGCCGTTGAAGGCGTTGACCGGGAGCAGTTCGATCAGGTCGACGCCGAGTGAGACGAGGTGGTCGAGGCGGTCGATGGCCGCGTCGAAGGTGCCCTCCGGGGTGAAGGTGCCGATGTGCAGCTCGTAGAGGATGCTGCCGGGTAGTTGCCGGCCGGTCCACGAGCTGTCGGTCCAGTCGAAGGCGCCGTGGTCGTACAGGCGGCTCGGGCCGTGGACACCGGAAGGCTGCCACGCCGAGCGCGGGTCGGGCAGCGGATGGTCGTCGTCGTCGAGCAGGAACGCGTAGTCGGTGCCGGGGCCGGTGTTGGGCACCTCGACCCGCCACCAGCCGTCGGCGGCGGCGCGCATCTCGTGGTCGGTGGCACCGGGCAGGTGCAGCCGGACCCGGGCGGCGTCCGGCGCCCACACGGTGAATTCGGTCATCGCGCAGCCTCCGCGGAATCGGTGGGAGCCAGCAGAGCGACGGGGTAGTCGGCCAGAAGGTCGGCCAGGGAGGTCTCTCCGCCACTGTAGACCCGACCGGTGAACAGGTCCTTCACCTCGTTAACGGGAAGCGACAGGACTGTGTCACTCCAACCACCGGCGCGGGCCAGGCCCAGCGGCAGTCGGGTCGCCACGGCGATCGCGCCACCCCGGTCGAAGGCCACCACGTGCCGGCCCGCCGGGCCGTGCGCGGGCACCGGCCGGTAGCCGGTGAACAGGTCCGGGTGCGCGCGGCGCAGCCGCAGGGTCCGCGAGACCACCAGCAGCTTCGCGGCGCCGCTGTCGTCCACCGGCGGCTGCCAGCCGCCGTCGAGACGCGCCAGCACCTCCCGGCGTACGGAGAAGTCGACCGGGCGGCGGTTGTCGGGGTCGACGAGCGAGTTGTCCCACAGCTCGGTGCCCTGGTACGTGTCGGGGATGCCGGGCATGGCGAGCTGCACCAGCTTCTGGCCCAGTGAGTTGCACCAGCCGGCCGGGGTGATCGCGGCCGCGAACTCGGTCAGCTCGGCGTGCAGCCGCGGGTCGTCGTACATGGTGTCGACCACGTCGTGCATCGCCTGCTCGAAGGCCGGGTCGGGGTCGCCCCAACTGGTCGAGGTCGCGGCTTCTCGGGCGGCCTTCTCCACGTACGCGTGCAGCCGCTCCCGCTCGATGGGCCAGGCGCCGACGGCGGTCTGCCAGAGCAGGTGAGCGAAGGCCGGGTCGGGCAGCGGCGCGTACCCCATCCAGGCGGTGACCTGCTCGCCCCAGCGTTGCGGCAGTTCGCTGAGCACGGCCATCCGCGCGCGGACGTCCTCGCTGCGTTTCGTGTCGTGGGTGGAGACGGTGGTCATGCTGGCCGGCCAGCGGACCTGCCGGGCGATGGCGAAGCGGTGGAACTCCGCCGGCGGCACCCCGAAGTGGGCGGGTGTGCCGCCGACCTCGTTGAGCGCCACGAACCGGGTCCAGCGGTAGAACGCGGTGTCCTCCACACCCTTGGCCATGACCGCGCCGGTGAGCTGGGGGAAGCGCTGCGCCAGCTCGTCGTCGGGGTCGCGCAGCCGTCGGGTGATCGCGTCGAGGGCGGTGGCCAGGTCGGGGCGGCGCCGGCCGGCCTCCGAGCGGGCGGCGGCCAGGTGCCGGGCACCGTGCGGCGGGTAGCCCCGGTAGACCGGGAACGCGGCGGCCAGCTCGGCGAGGGCCGCCCGCGCCGGCTCGGTGGGCACCTCGGGGGCGAGCGCGGCCAGCCTCGTCAGCTCGGCGGCGAGCAGCTTCGTGGCGGCGGCCAGCTTCGTGTCGTGGGTCAGGTTCTCCCACGAGGTGTGGTGCCCGACGAGGCGGGCGTCCAGCACCGTGAAGTCGCCCTCGGCGTCCGGGTCGACGAAGAGCCCGTTGACTGCGGCGAGGGCGTCGTAGCCGGTGGTGCCGTCCACCGGCCAGTCCGGCAGCTCCTCGCCGTACTCAAGGATCTTCTCCACCACGAGCCAGGCCGCCGGCGCGGCCTCCCGCAACCGGGTCAGGTAGCCGCCCGGGTCGCGCAGGCCGTCGGGGTGGTCGACGCGGATGCCGTCGACCTCACCGTCGGCGGCCCAGCGCAGGACCAGCTCGTGGGTGGCCGCGAACACCGCCGGATCCTCCACGCGCAGGCCCGCCAGGTCCGCGATGGCGAAGAACCGGCGGTACGTCAGCTCGGCGTCGCCGCGCCGCCAGGAGACCAGCTCGTAGTGCTGCCGGTCGTGCACCTCGCGGGGGCTGCCGTCGCCGGTGCCGTCGGCGACCGGGAAGCGGTGCTCGTGGTAGCGCAGCTCCCCGTCGACCAGCTTGAGGTCGTCCAGGGCGGCCGGGTCGTCGGCCAGCACCGGCAGCAGCAGCCGGCCCCGGTCCCAGTCGATGTCGAACCAGTCGGCGTACGACGAGGCGCGGCCCCGGCGCAGCACGTCCCACCAGGCGGGGTTGGCCGGTGGCACGGCCACCCCGGCGTGGTTGGGCACGATGTCGACGACCAGGCCGAGCTGCTTGTCGCGCAGGGCGCGCAGCAGCCGCTGCCGGGCCGCCTCGCCGCCCACCTCCGGGTTGACGGCCCGGTGGTCGACGACGTCGTAGCCGTGCGCGGAGCCGGGGGTGGCGGTCAGCAGCGGGGCGCTGTAGAGGTGGCTGACGCCGAGGTCGGCGAGGTAGTCGACGATCTCGGCGGTGGCGTCCAGGTCGAAGCCGGGCCGCACCTGCACCCGGTAGGTGGCTGTCGTCTTCGGCTTCTCGGGGTGAGGGGGCACCGCCATGTCAGACCGTCCTCTCCAACACCACCAGGGATCGGTCCGGCACCCGGACGGTGCCGCCCGCGCTGATCACCGTGACGTCGTCCGGTTCCGGTTCGGCGGTGCTGATGACCCGTTCCCACTTCTGGCCGTACTCGCTGCCCGGCAGGATGAAGTCCAGCGGCGCGTCGTGGGCGTTGAAGCACAGCAGGAACGAGGCGTCGTGGTGCTTCTGGCCGTACTGGCCGCGCTCGCGGATGCCCTCGCCGTTGACGAAGAGCGCCACCGAGCGGCCGAAGTCGTTGCCCCAGTCGTCGCCCGTCATCTCCCGGCCGTCCGGCGTGTACCAGGCCAGGTCGGGCAGCGGCTCGTCGACGTCACGCCCGCCGACCGGCAGGCCGGTGAAGAACCGGCGGCGGCGGAACACCTGGTGCCGGGCCCGGAACGCGGTCAGCGTCCGGACGAACTCCAGCAGGTGGGAGTCGGCATTGTCCCAGTCGACCCAGGCCAGCTCGCTGTCCTGGCAGTAGGCGTTGTTGTTGCCGTGCTGGGTGCGGCCCAACTCGTCGCCGTGGCCGATCATCGGCACGCCCTGCGACAGCATCAGGGTGGCCAGGAAGTTGCGCCGCTGCTTGGCGCGCAGGGCGAGCACCGCCTCGTCGTCGGTGTCGCCCTCCACGCCGGAGTTCCAGGAGCGGTTGTGGCTCTCGCCGTCCCGGTTGTCCTCGCCGTTGGCCTCGTTGTGCTTGTCGTTGTACGACACCAGGTCGTTGAGCGTGAACCCGTCGTGGCAGGTGACGAAGTTGATGCTGTGGAACGGTCGACGGCCGTCGTCCTGGTAGAGGTCGGCGGAGCCGGAGATCCGGGAGGCGAACTCGGCGAGCGTGGCCGGCTCGCCGCGCCAGAAGTCCCGCACGGTGTCCCGGTACTTGCCGTTCCACTCGGTCCACACCGGCGGGAAGTTGCCCACCTGGTAGCCGCCGGGGCCAACGTCCCACGGCTCGGCGATCAGCTTGACCTGGCTGACCACCGGGTCCTGTTGCACCACCTCGAAGAAGGTGGAGAGCCGGTCCACCTCGTAGAACTCCCGGGCCAGCGTCGCCGCCAGGTCGAAGCGGAACCCGTCGACGTGCATCTCCTGCACCCAGTACCGCAGCGAATCCATGATCAGTTGAAGCGAGTGCGGGCTGCGCACGTTGAGGCTGTTGCCGGTGCCCGTGTAGTCGACGAAGTAGCGGCGGTCCTCCTCGCTGAGCCGGTAGTAGCTGGGGGCGTCCACGCCCTTGAAGCTCAGCGTCGGCCCGAGGTGGTTGCCCTCGGCGGTGTGGTTGTAGACCACGTCGAGGATGACCTCGATGCCGGCCGCGTGCAGCGCCTTGACCATGCCCCGGAACTCCTGCACCTGCTGGCCGAGCCGGCCCAGCGCCGAGTAGCCGTGGTGCGGGGCGAAGAAGCCGATGGTGTTGTAGCCCCAGTAGTTGCGCAGCCCCAGATCCACCAGCCGGTGGTCGTGGATGAACTGGTGCACCGGCATCAGCTCGATGGCGGTCACCCCCAGCCGCTTCAGGTAGTCGATCATCACGGGCGAGGCGATGCCGGCGTACGTGCCGCGCAGCTCCTCCGGGATGTCCGGGTGCCGCATGGTCAGCCCGCGTACGTGGGCCTCGTAGATCACCGAGTGGTGGTACGGGGTGCGCGGCGGCTTGTCGTTGCCCCAGTCGAAGTACGGGTTGACCACCACCGACTTGGGCATGAACGGCGCCGAGTCGGTCTCCGACATCCGCTCCGGGTGCTCCAGGTCGTAGTCGTAGACCGCCGGGTCCCACTCGACGTCGCCGTCGATGGCCTTCGCGTACGGGTCGAGCAGCAGCTTGTGCGGGTTGCAGCGCAGCCCGTTGGCCTGGTCGTACGGGCCGTGGACCCGGTAGCCGTAGCGCTGCCCCGGCTCGATGCCCGGCAGGTAGGCGTGCCAGACGTAGGCGTCCACCTCGCGCAGCTCGACCCGCCGCTCGGCGCCGGTGTCCCACTCGTCGAAGAGGCACAGCTCGACCCGCTCGGCCACCTCCGAGAAGATGGCGAAGTTGGTGCCCATCCCGTCGTAGGTGGCGCCCAGGGGGTACCGCTCGCCCGGCCAGACCTGCATGTCGCTCCTTCGGACCATGGTCATGTGCGCCTCGCGCACGAGCGCACCGGCAGGGGTCGCCAGCGCGCACGCCGGTATTGCCCCGCGTCCCGACGCGCCAATCCATCCTTTCAGGGGATGCCCGGAATCCACCTGTCTGATGCGCGCTAAACCTTCAGGTGTCTTCCGTCACCTTGACCTCTCTCAGGATGCGCGACGGCGCTCGATGCCTTTTGCTTGTCCAGGGGCACGCGCCCGCGCGTAGCCCCACTCGGCCCTCGGCCACCCCGCCACCTCCCGCAACGCCGCCACCGCTGCCGGCGCGTACCACCATGCATGGACGGAGATTGATGTGACGACCCTGCGGGTCGGCGAGCAGATCGCTACCACCGCGGACCGGGTCCACCGGCCCACCCTGACCTCCCGGCCCCAGCTCCCGGCGCAGCCCGGCCCGGGGATCCCGCCGCAGACCCGTCGCATCCTGATGCTCTCGTGGGAGTACCCGCCGGTGCTCGTCGGCGGCCTCGGCCGACACGTCCACGCCCTG
>NZ_JBQXEO010000031.1:0-80863 GCF_052601155.1 Micromonospora yongxingensis | reverse complement strand
GGGTGCGGGCTACCCCCCCCCCTCGGCACCAGCTCAGAAGCCGGCGAAGACCCGGCGCAGATCGTCCAGGCTCACCGGGCCGGTCACCCGCACCCCCTCGGGGGTGTGCGCGGGCCCGAGCCGGCCGACCGCGAGCCGCAGCCACGCCTCGGCCGGGGCGGTCAGCTCACCGTCGGGCTGCTCCGGCACGTCGGTCAGCTCGATCCGCTCGCCCAGCCGCAGCCCGTACGTCCGTTCGGGCTCCCGCAGGCGGAGCAGCAGCGTGGCCTCCCGGCCGGCGAGCTCCTGCGGCCGGCCGGTCCAGCCCAGCATGCCGCCGACATGGTCGAGCAGCAGCGGCACCGCCTGCGGCGTCACCGCCGCGAACGGGTTGAACGCCACCTCGACGTCCCACTGGTGCAGGGCGAACTCGCTGAGCCGGAACCGGCCCGCCGTGGCGACGTCGACCGGCTCCGGCAGGAAACCGAGGTCGATCCGCAGCGACGCACGGGTCTCGGCGTCCAGCGCCTCGTACGCCGCGACGAGGCGCTCGTTGGCGGCGAGGAACCCGGCGCCGTGCTCGGCCGGGGACATGGCGTCCCAGCGCTGCCAGACACCGCGGTTGAAGTCACCGTCCGGGGCGGGTCCGCCGGTCCGGGCGGCGGTCAGGGACGCGAGATTGATCTCCGCGCCGCTGCCCAGGTGGCTGAGCACCTGGGACACCTGCCACTCGCTGGCGCCGGACGGCAGAAGAAGGTCGTCCTCCTTGAGGTCCCGGACGAGGGCGGCGAGCTCCTCGTGGCCCGCGCGCAGAACGGTGATGATCTGATCGGCAGCCGTGGACATGTGTCTCCTCAACGGATTCTCGGCGATGGTGGGGACGCTACCGGACGCGGCCGCCGGCCGGTCCGCTCCCGGTCGGGAGCGAGTCGGCCGGCGGCGGCCCGGTCAGTTCAGCCCATGTGTACGGCGTTGCCGCTCGGGATGTCCTCCTTGCGCACCTTGATCAGGATCAGGGTGGCCAGTCCGGCGAGCACGATCAGGGCCGCACCCCAGGCGAAGGCCACGCGGTAACCGTGCACCAGAGCTTCGATCTGGTTGACCGGGTTCGGTGCCCGACCGACCAGGTACGCGGCGACCGCGCTGGTGTACATCGTGTTCAGCAGCGCGGTGCCCAGCGAGCCACCGATCTGCTGGGTGGCGTTGAGCGTCGCGCTGGCCGCACCCGCGTCGTGCTCCGGCACCCCGACCAGAGCCAGGCTGGACAGCGGCACGAACGTGAAGCCGAGACCCATGCCGAGGATGACCTGGGCGGGCAGCAGGAGGGTGAGGAACGACGTGTCCACGTCGATCTGGGTCAGCACCAGCATCGCCACGGCGGCGAGCACGGAGCCGCCGACCATCAGCGGCTTGGCGCCCACCCGGGGCATCAACTGACTGGCGCCACCCGCGGCGATCAGCACGCCGGCGGTGACCGGCAGCGAGGCGAGCCCGGCCTCCAGGGGCTTGTACTGCAGCACCACCTGGAAGTAGAACGTCAGGAAGAGGAACGCGCCGAACAGGCCCGCGCCGATCAGCGTCGAGGCGAGGTACGCGCCCCCGCGGTTGCGGTCCAGGATGATCCGCAGCGGCAGCAGCGGGTGGTTGGAGCGCAGCTCGATCACCACGAAGGCGGCGAGCAGCACCACGCCGGCGGCGATGAAACCGAGCGTCGCGGTGGCGTCCCAGCCGTCCTCGGCGGCCTTCGTGAAGCCGTACACCAGGGAGACCAGACCGGCGGTGACGACCACCGCGCCGGGCACGTCGTAGCGGGTGTTGCCGTGGGCCCGGCTCTCCGGCACCAGCGGGAGCGCGAAGGCGATGGCGATCGCGGCGACCGGGATGTTGACCAGCAGGCACCAGCGCCAGTCGGCGTACTCGGTGAGCACACCGCCGAGCAGCAGGCCGACGGCGGAGCCGCCGCCGGCGATCGCGCCGTACACGGCGAACGCCTTGGCCCGCTCGGTGGCCTCGGTGAACAGGACGGTGAGCAGGGCCAGCGCGGCCGGGGCGAGCAGCGCGCCGAAGGCGCCCTGCAGGGCGCGGGCGGCGAAGAGCATCTCGCCGTTGGTGGCCAGGCCGCCGATCGCGGACGCGAGCGCGAAACCGGTCATGCCGACGATGAAGGTCCGCTTACGTCCCCAGTAGTCGGCGATCCGGCCACCGAGCAGCAGCAGGCCACCGAACGCCAGCGTGTAGGCGGTGATCACCCACTGCCGGTTCGCGTCGCTGATCCCCAGGTCCGCCTGGGCCTGCGGCAGGGCGATGTTCACGATGGTGGCGTCCAGGACCACCATCAGCTGCGAGACCGCGATGACCGCCAGGGCGATCCAGCGCTGCGGGTGCGGCGCTGCTGTCGACGTCCCCGCGCCGGGCGCGCCGGGAGCGGTCGAGGTGGTTCCGGGCATGGTGAAGCCTTCCGTGTGCGTACGTGGTACGTCGGTGGGTCAGAGCTGGGAGGGGCCGTCGGGGCAGTAGCGGAGGACCGGGATCAGCACCTCGTCGACGACCTGGGTGAGGAACGCGTCGTCGGCCGGTAGGCCGTGCGCGAGCACGCGGGACAGGGTCAGTGCGGGTGCCAGGTCGTGGAACAGCTCCCGTTCGCCGGCCTCGGGCGGGATCTCCCCCCGGGCGGCGGCGCGGACGAGGATGGCGGTGCTCGCCACCCGACCGGCGGGCAGCAACTGGTGACGGACCAGGCGTTCCAGCTCGGGGCTGGCCCGCATGGCGAACGTCAACGCCTGCATCAGGTCACAGTCGGCGACGCAGATGGCGGCGGTGCCGCGCAGCAGCTCGATCAGGTCGCCGCGCAGCGAGCCGGTGTCCGGCGGGTTGAACACGCCGACGTGTCGTTCCCGCAGGGCGGCGGCGACCAGCTCGACCTTGCCGTCCCAGCGCCGGTAGATGGTGGCCTTGCTGACATGGGCCCGGGCGGCGACCGCGTCGATGGTCAGCCGGTCGTAGCCGACCTCGCGCAGCAGGTCGATGACCACGGCGAACAGGTCCGGATCGGTGCAGCGAGCACCCCGGGCGGCCGGAACCCCGGCACCCGACCCCACCTGCTGACCGCCCAGCATCTCGACCCCCCGCGAAACGATGTCGTACTGACCATAGTTCGCGAGGGGGAGATCGTGCAGGCTTTTATGAGTTGCGTCGCACCCGGTGGACGAAACGATTACGTTTCTCTCCCATGTCCGGCAGGTGAACTCGCCGCTCAGCCTCCGGCGGGCGCCAGGGTCACCGGCACGGTCACCGTGTTGATCCGGGAGCCGTCGCGCGCGGACACCTCGTACACCTCGATGGTGCCGCGCTGCTCCCGGGCCGTGCGCCAGCCGACCACCACGCGGTAGGTGCCCCGGCAGCCGCTGCCGCAGCTGGCGGTGCCGAAGGCGGTGGCCACCTCCCGGCCGGCGGCGTCCAGGACCCGCACGCTGACGGTGGCCTCGAACACGTCGGCGGTGCCGGTGACGGTGAGCGGGGCGTCGACCCGTTCGCCGACGCCCGGGCCGGTGACCACGATCGGTGGCAGCAGGTCGTCGTAGGCGCCCCGGCCGACCGGGGGACCGTCGCCGAAGCGGACCTGCCGCACGGTGGGGAACTGGGTGAGCGTCCACACCACCTGCGCCTCGCGCAACCGCCGGTGCTCCGCCGGGTCGTCGGGGGACGGGACGGGCGGCAGCGTCGCCACGCCGTCGGTGATCCGGGTGACCTCGACGCCGGTCGGGAGCAGGGTGACCAGCCCGGTCGCGGACTCCGCCGGGGTGGGGCCGGCGGCCAGCTCGGTCAGCGCCAGTCGGGACGTCGCCACGGTGGCCGGCCGGGTCCGCCGGGTCGGTGCGAGCCGCCCGGACCGGATGTACCACAGCTCGATGGTCACGGTGGCCGGCTGGCGCGTCCCGGTGCTGACCGGTACCGACGGGCGGGCCGGGCTGCCGGTGGGTGACCGTGGCGGTTTCACCGGCGGGGTGGGCGTGGGGTCCGGCGAGCCGGTGGGTGCGGTGCTCGTCGGCGCCGCGGTGGGTGCGGGACCGAGATCACCGGAGCGGGGGGTGCCGCACCCGCCGACGAGCAGCGCGGTGATGAGCACCGGTGCGGTCAGCACCCCGCGGCGGCTCATCCCGCACCGCCCGCCACCGTGCCGGCGGCGTGTCCGTCCCCGACCTGCCCGGCGGCCTGCTCGTCCGTGCGGGCGGCGTCGCCGAGCTGAGGCCCACCGGCGGGCAGCTCCAGCCGGAACCGCGAGCCGGCCCCCGGCTCGCTGCGTACGCTCAGGACCCCGCCGAGCAGGGCGGCGTGTTCCCGGGCGATGGCCAGCCCCAGCCCGCTGCCCGGCGCGGAACGCGACGGGTCGACCTTGTGGAACCGGTCGAACAGGCGCGGCAGGTGCTCGGCCGGGATGCCCGGCCCCTGGTCGGTGACCTCGAAGACGACCAGTGGTCCCGCCCCGGACACGGTGGCCCGGATCTCGCCGCCGCCGTGCTCGACCGCGTTGGCGACCAGGTTGGCCAGCACCCGCTCCAGCCGGCGTGGGTCGGTGCGCAACGCCACCGGGTCACCGCTGACCAGCACCCGTTCCGACCAGCCGCGGGCCGCGACGATCGCGCGCAGCAGCGCCGGCGCGTCGACCGGCTCGACGTCGGGCCGGTCCCGCCCGGCGTCCAGTCGGGAGATCTCCATCAGGTCCTCGACGAGGCGGCGCAGCCGGACCACGTCGCCGACCAGCAGCCGCGCGGCCGGCCGGGCGTCGTCGGGCAACCGGTCGAGGTGCTCGCGCAGCAGCGAGGCCGCTGCCACCAACGCGGTCACCGGGGTACGCAGCTCGTGCGCGACGTCGGCGGTGAAGCGCCGCTCCCGGGCCTGCGCCGCCGACAGCGCGGCGATCTTCGACTCCAGCGCCTCGGCCATCTCGTTGAACGACGCCGCCCACACGCTGAACTCGTCCCGCCCCCGCCCCCGCCCCCGCACCGGCAGGCGGGTGGCGAGCAGGCCCTCGGTGAGCGCCCGGGCGGCCCGGCTGGCCCGGCCCACCGGCTCCAACGTGCGGCGGGCCAGCAGGTGCCCCACCCCGGCGGCGAGCAGCACCACGAGCACCCAGCCGGCCACCAGCGCGCTGCGCAGCTGACCCAGGTCGGCGGCGATGTCGTCCTCCACCGTGATCACGTACAGCTCGGCGGACGAGCCGGGGATGCGGCCGCCGACCACCAGCAGCCGGGGCCGCTCCGCCGGCGCGGACCGTTGGTAGCCGAGCCGTCCGTCCGCGACGGTGGCGCGCAGGCGGGAGCCCAGCGTCGGGGCGTACGCCGGGTGCGAGGCCCGGGTCGTGCCGTCGACGAGCACCACGTGCCGGCCGCTGCCCTCGAAACTGGTCAGCAGGTCGGTGCTGCGCTGGTCGGTCAACGGCAGGAACTGTCCGGCGAGGACGAGTTGGTAGCGGGCGTCGGCGGCGGCCTGGTGCAGCGACGCGTCCATCCGGGACTGCCGCAGCAGCAGACCTGCACCACCGGCGAGCAGCCCGGCGGAGACCCCGGCGACCAGCACGAACGCGATCGTCAGCCGGCGCCGCAGGCGGCCCGGGGACACCGCGCGTCCGGCCATGGCCGACCTCCGTCAGCCCGTGGACAGCTTGTAGCCGGCGCCGCGCACCGTGCGGACCAGCCGAGGGTGTGCCGGGTCGTCCTCGACCTTGGCGCGCAGCCGTTGCACCGCCACGTCGACGAGCCGCGAGTCGCCCAGGAAGCTGTGGTTCCAGACCAGGTCCAGCAGCAGTTCCCGGGTGAAGACCTGACCGGGCCGGCGGGCCAGCTCCAGCAGCAGGCGGAACTCGGTGGCGGTCAGCGGCACCTCGCGGCCGTCGCGGCGTACCACGAAGCTGCCCGGGTCGATCTCCAGGCTGCCGACCTCGATGGTGCCCGAGGTGACCGGCGCGCTCGCCCGTCGCAGCACCGAGCGGACCCGGGCCACCAGCTCGGGCAGGTCGAACGGCTTGCGCAGGTAGTCGTCCGCGCCGCACTCCAACCCGACCACCACGTCGAGCGTGTCGGTGCGCGCGGTCACCATCAGGATCGGCACCTGGCTGGTGCGCCGGATCTCCCGGCAGACCTCCAGGCCGTCCAGGCCGGGCAGCATGACGTCGAGGACGATCAGGTCGACCGGCTGGGCGCGCCACGCCGCCAGGGCCTGCCGCCCGTCGACGGCGGTGTCGACCCGGAAGCCGGCGCGGCGCAGACCGAGGGCGGTGACCTCCCGGATGGAGGCATCGTCCTCGACCACCAGCACGCGGCCCTCCATGACCTGAGGGTAGACCCGCCGCGACGGTGCGCAGCCCTGGCGGAACGGTCGGTGTCGGGGACCCGGGCGGGCCCCCGACACCGTGCCGGTCACTGCTGCCACTGGTGCGCCACGTCGAGGACGATCCGGCTGTGGCCACCGGGGCCGGCCAGCACGAACGTGCGGAACGGCAGCCGCGCGCGTACGCCGACGGCGAAGGTGGTGTAGCCCTCGAAGCTGCCGCCGAAGACGACGTCGCGCAGCGTCGGGTAACGCAGCAGGTTCGCGGCGTGCTCACCGACCCGGTACGGCACGGTGGCCAGGTGGGCGTCGTCGTACGCCGGGGCCCGCAGCGAGACCCGCAGCAGGGCGCCTCCGGCCGTGTACGGCGACAGCGCCAGCCCTTCCCCCTCGGTCCACGTCTCGCCGTACCCGACCGAGTAGCCGTCGACCGGGCCGGCGAACTCGAACACCACCCGGTCGTAGCAGTCGTGTCGGCCGGTGCGTACGTCGACGAGCGGGGCGCTGCTCAGCGCGCCGGCCGTCCGGTCGGCGCTGCCCCAGGTGATCCCGCAGTACGGCGACAAGGTCGACGCCGTGGTGGTGGTGCTCGCCGCGGCGCCGTTGCCCGCGCCGGCGACCAGCCCGGCGAGTACGACCGCCAGCGCGGTGAGTGCGCTCCTGATTCTCATCGTGGTGCCTCCGTCCGGTGTTTCGGGGCCACGTCGCGGCGGCGGTGCCGGTGTCCCTCTGCTGGCGACCGTCGTCCCGCAGGGCAACGGCCGCTTCGCCGGGACGTAACGGACATGTATCAGCTGAGACAGGACGGCGCGAATCAGTGGGTCGGGGGTGGGCGGTGCAGCGCCCGCAGAGGTGAGCAGAACACCGGAAGCCAGGTCAGTCCGTTGGCGACTGCGCCGACCACCAGCGTGGTGCGGACGTCCACGTACTGGCCGAGCAGACCGGCGGCCACCGCGCCGACGGTGAGCGCCCCGGTGAGAAGGAACCGGAAGGTGGCATTCATCCGCCCGAGCAGAGCGTCCGGAGTGGTGCCCTGGCGCAGGCTCACCCCGACGACGTTGCCGATCCCGGTCCGCCAGGCCAACGCCAGCCACCCGAACGCGGCGAGCCAGACCAGCGGTCCGTCGTCGATCAGCGCGACCAGTCCGCCGAGCGGGGCGACGAGCAGGCCGGGCAACCAGAGCGCGCGGCCGTGACCGATCCGCTCGGCGAGCGGGCGCGCGGTCAGCGCGCCGAGGAGGGCGCCGATCCCACCCGCGCCTAGGAAGAGGCCGAGAGCGGCTGCACCCAGCCCCAGCTCGCGCAGGAAGACCACCGGCAGCATGGTCGTGGTGAGCTGCATGGTCAGGTTGATGCTCGCGGTCGAGAGGGCGAGGGGGCGGAGCAGCGGGCTGGCGAAGACGTGCCGGACGCCGGCGCCGAGCTGTCGGGCGAAGCCGCCCGTCGCCCGAGGCGGAAGCCGGCGGGACCCGCCGGTACGGATCCGCGCCAGGATCGCCCCGGAGACCGCGAAGGTGACCGCGTCCACCACGACCGCGACCGGTGCGGTGAGTGCCTCCACGACCAGCCCACCGAGCCCTCGCCCGGCGATCTGCATCGTCGCGTTCGTGCTCATCATCAGGGAGTTCGCCGCCACCAGGCGACTCCGGCCAACCAGTTCCGGCAGGTAGCTCTGCGCGGCCACGTCGGCGAAGACGGTGCCGACCCCGATCAGCAGGACCACGAGGTAGAGCTGCGGAATCGTCAGCCAACCGGCCCACCACGCCACCGGCACGGACGCGACCAGCGCCGCCCGGCTCAGGTCCGCGGTGACCAGCACCGCACGGTGGGGCAACCGATCGACCCAGACCCCGGCCGGTAGGCCGATCAACAGGAAGGCGGCGGTGCTCAGCGCGCTCAGCAGCCCCACCTGGCCGGGGGTGGCCGCCAGGAGGGACACGGCGAGCACCGGCACGGCGAGCTGACTGACGTGGAAGCCGATGCCGTCGACAAGCGCGGCGGCGTAGAGCAGCTGGAAGGAGCGGGGCCAGCGGCCTTTCGCGTCCACGGGAGCGGTCGTGGTCGGAGCGGAGGTCATGCCGCCCACGGTGCCGGCCGTACCACCCGGGACCGATAGATTTGATTCTCGCCGAATCTGTGGGGGTCGCCCATGATGTTGGTCGGGCTGGAAGCGCGCGATCTGGCGCTGACCCGGTTCGCGGTCTCTCCACTGTGGGAGGTGATCGCGAGCGTGCGTGTCATCCGGCAGCCGCACCGGTTCCCGGAGCACCTGGCCTGGTTCGGACGGGTCCGGCCCGGCCTGGCGAGGCTGGACTGGCGGCTCCTCGCCGACCTGGTGCAGGTGCCGACCCTGGTCATCCCACCGTTCGTCTGCCCGCCCCCGGCCACCTCGCAGCCCGACCTCGACGTCGAGCTGACAACCCTCGTCGCCACCGCGCCCGAGGCGGTGCGGGCAAGCCTCGACGCGCTGCCCGGTGCCCGTTCGTCGCGGCTGACCGCGCTCTACGCGGATCCGGTCGTCGAGCTGACCCGACTGGCCGAGGTCATCCGGGCGTACGCCGACGCTGTGCTCGTACCCTACTGGCCCCGGATGCGCACGCTGCTGGAGCGCGAGGTGCTGCTCGGTGCGCAGCGGATCGCCAGTGACGGGGTGCACGGCCTGCTCAACCACCTCGACCCGTACGTCCGGCTGGAGGCCGACACCCTGCGGGTGGATCACATCGTGCTGGCTGGCGCGGTCCGTCTCGACGGGCGGGGCCTGCTGCTCGTCCCGTCGGTCTTCGGCGGTCCACGGGTGTGGTCCAACTTCGGCTCTCCGGGCCAGCCGGTGCTGCGCTATCCCGCTCGGGCGGTGGCGACCCTGTGGGAGCGGGACCCCGCGCCGCGCGGGCGCGGACTTGCGCGGGTGGTGGGTCGGACGCGCGCCGCGCTGCTTCACGAGCTGGCGGTGCCGACCTCGACCCTGGAGCTGGCGGACCGCTGCGGGCTCACCTCGGGCACGGTGTCACAGCACCTGGGCGCCCTGCGTGACGCCGGTCTGGTGGGCACCCACCGGGTGGGACGCTTCGTGCTCTACGCCCGCACGACCGCGGGTGAGGTGCTTGTCGCCGCCAGCAGCACGGCCGACGCCTGACGCCGGGGCACGGCGACACGTCGTGCTGCGCGACGGGCCCGTCGCCGTTGCGGCGCTCCGCGGTGCCGGTATGACGCTTCCGTTATGCCACCGATCGACCACTGTCACTTTAATATCGACACACATCGATGATCCGGTGACCGTTGGTCGCCGGACGACCGCAGGGGAGTGCGTGATGTTCCGACGACAACTGCTACATACGGCGCTGGCCGTGCTGGTGGCGACCCTGGCGGCGGCCGGGGTGCAGCTCACCACCGGCGCACCGGCCGCCGCCGTACGGACCGTCTACTACGACGCGAGCCGGACCGGCGAGTTCCGCACCAACTTCGACCAGGCGGCGCAGATCTGGAACAGCCGCGTCAGCACCGTCCGGCTGCAACCCGGCACCCCGGCCAGCATCACCATCTACGTCGACGACGGCTGGCCCCGGGCGCAGCCGACCGGCCTCGGCTCCGGACGGATCTGGATGGGCCGCACGGCCGTCAACCAGGGCTACGACCGCAACCGCATCGCCGCCCACGAGTTCGGCCACATCCTGGGCCTGCCGGACCGGCGTACCGGACTCTGCTCCGACCTGATGTCCGGCAGCAGCGCCCCGGTCTCCTGCCGCAACGCGTACCCCAGCTCGGCCGAGGCGACCCGGGTCAACTCGCTGTTCGCCGGCACCCTGGCCGCGCCGGTCACCGGTGAGACGTACACCTGGGACGGCGCCGGGGACATCGGCCCGACGGTGGTCGGCGGGCGGCCGGCCTCGGAGAACTACCCCTTCATGGTGTACGTCTCCGGCTGCACCGGCACGCTGATC
The DNA here is from genome assembly GCF_052601155.1 of Micromonospora yongxingensis. Lineage (NCBI taxonomy): Bacteria > Bacillati > Actinomycetota > Actinomycetes > Micromonosporales > Micromonosporaceae > Micromonospora > Micromonospora yongxingensis. The sequence continues at coordinate 70,619 of NZ_JBQXEO010000031.1, read as the reverse complement.
AAGGCCAACTGGGCGGTGACCGCCAAGCACTGCTCGACGCCGTCCTCGGTCCGCGTGGGCAGCGTCAACCGCACCACCGGGGGGACCGTCGTCCGGGTGACCCGCGCGGTCAACCACCCGAGCGTCGATGTGAAGCTGCTCCAACTGGCCAGCTCGGTCAGCTACGCACCGGCGCCGATCCCGGCCACGTCGGGCGCGGTCGGCACCGCCACCCGGATCATCGGCTGGGGCCAGACGTGTGCGCGTCCGGGCTGCGGGTCGGCTCCGGCGGTGGCCAACGAACTGGACACGTCCATCGTGGCCGACAGCCGGTGCTCCGGCATCAACGGCCCGTACGAGATCTGCACCAACAACACCAACGGCACCTCCGGAGCCTGCTACGGCGACTCGGGTGGCCCCCAGGTGCGTCGGGTCAACGGCGTGTGGAACCTCATCGGCGCGACGAGCCGCGCCGGTAACAACAACTCCACCTGCGCGACCGGCCCGTCCATCTACGTGGACCTGCCGTCCATCCGGTCCTGGATGAACACCCAGGTCGGGGGCCTGCCCGTCTGACCAGTTAGGACAGCGGGGCGGAGGGCGCGCGACGCGCGTCCTCCGCTCGGTCGACGGTGCGTCACCCGCGCGTGACCGTGCTGCGGTACCGTGCCTGGCACATCGACCATCCGAGGTGAACCCATGCCTGCCGTCGCCGCGCTCATGCTGACCCTCGCCCTGTCGTCAACGCCCACGCCCGGGCCGTCGCCCACCGCCACCCCAGGCCCGGTCGGTGGCCTCCTCGGAGGCGTCGGGAAGATCGTCGACGACCTGCTCGGCGGTGGCGGCACCCCGAGCTCGTCACCGACCCCCGCGCCCACCTCCAGCCCGCCGCCGGCCGCCGACCCGTCGGTCCCGGCGGTGCCCGCCCCGACGTCCACGCCCGCCGGGTCGTCGGCCGAGCCCCGACCACCGGTGGCGCCCGCGGTGCCCGGCGCCCCCGGTGCGCCCGACCGCACCTCCGGCGCTCGGGGCGACCGTGACGCCGCGGTGCCGCTGCCGAACGGCGAGGGTGGCGCCCCGACCGATCCGCAGACGCTTGCCGCCCCGGCCCGGGGTGGGCCGCTGGGGCCGGCGTACTACTTCCTGGTCGCGGGTGCCCTGGCGGTGCTGGCGCTGGTCCTCCTGCTGCGCCGCCGCACCGCCGTTGCCCCGGCCGTCGCCGGCGCCGCAGCGCAGGCTCCCGCGCCTGCTCCCACACCGACTCCCACGCCGGATCCGGGTCCCGTGCCGGACAACATCAGCCGGCTGCCGACCAACCTGAACGCCATCTACGAGTTGGGCCGGCTCGACGAGCGCCTCGAACAGGAGCGCAACCGCCGGTCCTGAGGCGGTCGGGGCTCAGCGGGCGGGCCGGGCGCCCTCGCGTGGCGGGATCGCGTCGTCGTACGCCCCGATCGGCCCGCGGTAGCGAACCCCGCCCGGGTACGGCCAGGCGTTGGCCGTGCATCCGTGCAGGCCCAGTGTCTGTTGCTGCATCACCGGCGCCGGCCGGCCGCGACCGGGGCACCGCTCGTGGCCCAGTCCGAACCGGTGCCCGACCTCGTGGTTCACCATGTACTGCCGGTATGCGGCCAGGCCGGCCCCGTACCCCGGCACCGCCTCGACCCAGCGGGCCACGTTGAGCACCACCCGGTCGCCGTTGCGGCAGGACGTGTAGCCGTCCGGGACGTCCTGACACAGGGTGTCGCGGGTTCCGGGTGTCGCCAGGTAGATGGTGAAGTCGACCGGCCCGCCAGCGCCCACCCGGCGCAGCCGCCGGTCCCCGCCGGCCGTCCACCCACGTGGGTCGTTCAGCGTCGCGGAGACCGACGCCGCGACGTCGGCCACCGGCAGGCCACGGATGTCGCGCTCCACGACGACCCGGTACCGCATCAGCCGACCGCTGTCGCCGCTCCCCGGCGTCGTCTCGGCGGCCGCCACCGACCAGCGGCCGCCGCCGGTGGCGGGATAGCTGACGGGAACCGCCGGCGTCGGTGCTGCCGTGACAGTGGCGCTCCCGGCGGCTCCCGACGGGCGCCCGGTGGCGGCCTGTCCCGCCGCCGGCTGCCCACGGCCGGCCGGATCGGTCGTGGCGGCGCCGGCAGCGGGCCGCCCGGACGCCGGTAGCCCACAGCCGGTGAGCAGTGCCACCAGCAGCGACGCCGCGCAGGCCGTGTGCCTGAGGCGGGTAGCCTTCGTCGACATGTCTCTCCCCTCGCGCCGCGGTCTGCGGCGCCGGGAGAGGAGACGGACGACCCGGCCGAAAAGTTGATCTCGCGGAGACTCAACCTTTCGTGGCCCTCGCCCGTCCGTAACGGTGTGGCACGGGGGAGGGTTCGGCGTGGCGCGCGGTGACGCGGAGTTCGTCGAGTTCGCGCGCGCTGCGTCCGCGCGGCTGGTGCACGCCGCGTTCCTGATGACCGGCGACCACCACCAGGCCGAGGACGCCGCGCAGACCGCCCTGGTCCGCACCTACGCGTCGTGGTCCCGCGTCCGCGACGACGACGCCTACGGGTACGCCCGCCGGATCCTGGTCAACCACCTGGTGGACGGGTGGCGGCGCCCGATCCGGGAGTACCCGAGCGAGGAGATTCCGGAACAGCGGCGCGACGACGTGGCCGACGAGGTCGCCACCCGGCGCTGGCTGACGGCCATCCTCGGGGCGCTCAGCCCGCGTGAGCGGGCCATCGTCGTGCTGCGCTACTACTTCGACCTTCCGGAGGCGCAGGTGGCCAGGGAACTCGCCATCTCGGTCGGCACGGTCAAGAGCACCAGCTCACGGGCTCTGGAGAAGCTGCGCGCCAACGGGCCGCGGGTGGCCGACAACCAGGAGGCGTGCCGATGAGCGAGCTGGACCGGCTCCGCCACGCCATGCGGGTGACCGAGCGCCCCGGAGCTTCCCTCGACCTCGACGCCGTCATCCGCGACGGGCGGCGGCTGCGGACCCGTCGCCGCGTTGCCGGAGCCGGCGCGGCGGTGCTCACGGCCGGACTGGCCGCCGTCGTCGTGGTGGCCGCCGTCGGACCGGGCGGCCCGTCGACGGTCGAGCGTCCGCCACCGGTCGCCGCCGTCTCCACGTCGCCGGTCCCCACCGCCCCCACGCCGCCGGCCGGCGGCTCTCCGACGACGATCGGCACTCCCCGGCCCACGCTTCCGCCCGAGGCGGAGCGCACGGCGTCGCCGCTGGGCCAGGTGATCGACAGCGGGATTCGGCACGGCGTCGACCAGCGGGTCTACTACATGGTTCGGGTGTCGGTGCCCGGCGAGCCCCGGGTGACCATCGGGCTGGCCGCCGGCCGTCGGGCCCCGGACGGCACGCTCACCACGGATGTGCTGGTCAACGACGTGGATGGCGCCGACCGCAGTCCCGGCTTCCACCAGATCGGCTACGACGAAGGGGGATCGGCCGCGCCGGTACCCGCCTTCGGCTACTTCGTCGGCCCGGCGCAGCGGATCACCGGCACCGTGGACGGCCGGCAGGTCACCGCCCGGCTGGCGCGGTGGAGCGACGACAAGCAGGTGGTGATCTTCTGGTTCGACCCGGCCGACCTGACTCCGGGGGACCGGCTGGACGGCATCATCGCCCGGGACGGCGAAGGCCGCCGGCTGTGACAGCTCGCTCGACGGCCGCTCAGGCCCTCGCGTCCAGCCGGCGCTCGATGGTGACCGTGGTCCCCTCGCCGGTGGACACCAGCCGCACGTCGCCGTAGGCGTTCATCAGCAGGGCGCCGCGTCCCCGGTCCATCGCCGGTCGGCGATCCCGCCAGGTGCCGAAGTCGCGCACCGAGATCCGAACCAGACCGCCGCCAACCTCGACGCGGACCCGCACCTCCGGCCGGCTGGGCCGCTGCGCGTGCTCGACGGCGTTGTTCACCGCCTCGGACGCGGCGACCAGCAGGTCCTCCAGGTCCTCCGGGTCGACGTCCAGGTCGGTCAGGGCTGTCCGGACATCCCGGCGCATCGCCGCGGCCGAGGTGGCCGCGGAGGGGTACGTCCACCCGACGTCCACGGTGCCGCCGCCCGCCTCGTCGGAGCGGGCCGGCGGCACCCCGACCGGTTCGGTGAGGGCGCTCCTGGCGGAGGCGTCGGCCGGGTCATCGGCCAGGCCGACGCCCACCAGGGCTGGCGTGGACGCGGCCGGCCCGAGGGTCGCCGGGGCCGACACGACAGCGGCGGGTCGAGCCGTCGGGGTCGCGTCGACGGCCTGTGGGGCGCCCTGGGCCGCCGATGGTGTGCCACGGGCGCGGGCACCGCGGATGGCGGCCCGGATCCGGGCGATCAGCTCGGCCGCGGCGAAGGGCTTCACCAGGTAGTCGTCGGCGCCCAGGCTCAGGCCCGCCACGCTGGCCTCCCCGCCGGCCCGAGCGGAGAGCACCAGCACCGGCAGCGCCCGGGTCGCCGGGTCCGCACGCAGCCGGCGGACCAGGTCGAAGCCGTCCAGCACCGGCATCATCACGTCGGTCAGGACCAGGTCCGGCGGTTCGTGGTGGATCGCGTCGAGCGCCTGACGGCCGTCGGTGACGGCCCGGACCCGCCAGCCCTGGCCGGTGAGCAACCGGCTCAGGTACGCCCGCATGTCGCTGTTGTCGTCGGCGACCAGGATCCGCGCACCGGCCAGCTCGTCCCCGGTCGGCCCGGACGTCGGGTCGGGTTCCGCGACCCCGCCGGTCGGGTCGGTCAACCAGGTCATCGCCTCGTGGACGGCGGCTCGGGCCGCCTCACCCCGCCCGTCGGGCGGGGATCCGTTCACGGCCGTGCGCAGCGCGGCCGACCAGGGCAGGGCCACGGTGAAGGTGCTGCCGCGGCCCACCTGGCTGGTCACCCGCACCTCACCGCCCTCGAGTCGGGCCAGCTCGTGCACCAGGGCCAGGCCGATGCCGGTGCCCTCGTGGCTGCGCGAGCGGGCGCCCTGCACCCGGTGGAAGCGCTCGAAGAGCTTCGGCAGCTCCTGCTCGGAGATGCCGATGCCGGTGTCGGTGACGGTGAGCCGCACCTCGTCGCCGTCGGCCTCCAGGCCGACCCGGATCCGGCCGAGGAACGTGTACTTCAGCGCGTTGGACAGCAGGTTCGTGACGATGCGTTCCCAGTTGAGCGGGTCAACCGTGACCGGCCGGGGCAGCGGCGGGCAGTCGACCTCCAGGACCAGCCCGGCCCGTTCGACGGCGGCCCGGAAGACGCCGGTCAGCTCGGCGGTGAGCGCGGCGAGATCGACGACACGGACATCGCTGCCCGCTCGCCCGGTCTCCAGGCTGGAGAAGGTGAGCAGGCTGTTGACCAGGGCCAACAGTCGGGTGGCATTGCGCCAGGCCGTCTCCACCCGCTCTCGCTGCACGGGTGGCAGCGGCGCGGTGGCGTCGGTGAGCGCGTCGGACAGTGGGCCGAGCATCAGGGTCAGCGGGGTGCGGAACTCGTGGCTGACGTTGGTGAAGAAGTCGGTCTTCACCCGGTCCAGCTCGGCCAGCGCCTCGGCTCGGCGCCGCTCATCCTCGTACGCCTGCGCGTTGCGCAGCGCCACCGAGACCTGCTGGGCCAGTAGCTCGTAGAAGGAGCGGTAGCCCTCGTCCAGTCGTCGGCTGGGGCTGACGCCGACCAGGAGGACGCCGAGCGGCTGCGTTTCGTCGGCCGAGGGCAGCGGGAGCGCCAGGGCGCTCCGAACCGGGTCGTCCCACGGGCCGGCCGGCAGGGTCAGCAGGTCGGTGACGCCGGTCACCTCGGCGGCGCGGCCCCCGGCGGCGTCGGGCAGCCCCCAGGCGTGGGCGGCCGGCGCCGGGTCGACCAGCTCGACGGCGTCCGGTAGGGCACCGGCAACGGGGTGCGTCGGGTCGCCGCCGGCGCAGGCGGCCCGGCGCAGCACCGCGCCGTCGCGCAGGTAGATCGCGGCGAACGGCACGTCCAGCGGGTGGCCGTCGATCGCGTCGATCAGTCGGCCGCAGGTGGCGTCGACGTCGACGGTGCGGCCGTCGCCGCGTACGGACAGGTCGCGCAGCAGTCGCAGTCGCCGTTCGCCGACCACCTGCTCGGTGACCTCGCTGCACACGGTCAGCACGCCGACGGTGCGACCCTCGTCGTCGCGGGCGGGGGCGTGCGAGACGCTGAAGTACGCCTCCTCGCGGTAGCCGGCCCGTTCCAGCAGCAGTTGCAGGGCGGGCACCCAACTGGCCACGCCGGTCGCCATGGCCTGCTGGATCAGCGGGGCGAGCACGTCCCAGCCCTCGGCCAGGGTCACCCGCACGTCACCGCCGAGGGCGGCCGGGTGCTTGTCACCGATCAGGGCCGAGTACGCGTCGTTGTAGAGCTGGGAGAAGCGGTCGCCCCAGAGGAGCAGCATGGGGTAGCGGGAGGAGAGCACCATCCGCACCGCGGCGCGCAGGCTCTGCGGCCAGCCGGTCACCGGGCCGAGCGGGGTGCCGGTCCAGTCCAGCTCCGCCATCAACCGGCCGGTCTCACCGCCGCCGGTGAACAGGTCCGTCTGGGGTCGTGTCACGCTCGACCCGGCCCCATCGCAAGCCCCCCGTTCCGGGCCCGACGACCCCTGCTGTGTTACCTACCCATCCTGGCACCTCTACTCACATGTGCTGTCGCCGGCACCCAACGTTCCGGCGAGAGGGGCGAGCGAGCGCCCAGCGTACGGAGCGGCTGGGGCGAAACGGGATGTTCCGCCGTCACCGTGTCGGGCTGACGGCCCGCTGGGCGGTACGGCGGGTGTCGCCGAACCGGTGGGGGTTCGGGACGAACGACCGATGCCCGAGACATTGATATCTGTAAGTGTCTCGGGTATCTCTCCAACCCCCGAGGAGCCCCCATGAGAGGCAGAACGCTGAGCGCGGCAGTCGCGCTCGCCGTGTTCACCGGGATGGCGGTGACGCTGGTCGCCCAGCCGGTGACCGCGTCACCCACCGTCGTCACGGCTGCGGCCCGGCCGATCGCCGCGCCCGCCGCCGTCCTGGCGGCGCCGGACATCTCCATCAGCAACGTCCAGGCGCACCTGACCCAGTTCGGCTCCATCGCCAGCAGCAACGGCGGCAACCGGCGGGCCGGGTCGGCCGGCTACACCGCCTCGCTCACCTACGTGAAGAGCCGGCTCCAGGCGGCCGGCTACACCGTCAGCGAGCAGTACTGCTCCAGCTGCACGTACCCCTCGAACAACCTGATCGCGGAGTGGCCCGGCGGCCCGACCGACCAGGTGGTCATGTTCGGCGCCCACCTGGACGGCGTCTCGGCCGGTCCGGGCATCAACGACAACGCCTCCGGCTCGGCCGCCCTGCTGGAGAACGCGCTGGTCCTGGCCGCGCAGAACCCGACCATGACGAAGAAGGTCCGGTTCGCCTGGTGGACCGACGAGGAGCAGGGGCTCAACGGCTCCCGGTTCTACGTCAACTCGCTGAGCGCCACCCAGCGCGGCTACATCAAGGGCTACTACAACTTCGACATGGTCGGCTCGACCAACGGCGGCTACTTCATCAACCGGGTCACCTCCACGACGGCGGCGCCGCTGAAGGCGTACTGGGACTCGCTGGGGCTGCAGCCGGAGGAGAACGTCGAGGGTCAGGGCCGCTCCGACGACTACTACTTCCAGCAGGCCGGCATCCCCACCTCGGGCTACGCCTCGGGTGCCAGCGCCCGCAAGACCAGCGCCCAGGCGGCCAAGTGGGGCGGCACGGCCAACTCCGCGTACGACCCGTGCTACCACCGGGCCTGTGACACCACCGCCAACGTCAGCGCCACCGTGCTGAACCGGTCCGCGGACGGCGTCGCGTACGCGCTGTGGCAGCTCGCCGTGGGCGGGGGCACCCCGACCAACGACTTCTCCGTGGCGGTCAACCCGACGACCCGCACGGTCGCCCGGGGCGCCAGCACCACGGCCACGGTGTCCACCGCCACCACCGCCGGTTCGGCGCAGTCGGTCGGTCTCTCGGCCTCCGGCGCGCCCGGCGGGGTGAGCGTCTCCTTCAGCCCGTCCTCGGTGACCTCCGGCGGCTCGGCGACGATGACCCTGACCGCCTCGGCCAGCGCGGCCACCGGCACGTTCACCATCACGGTCACCGGCACCGGCTCGGTCAGCCGCAGCGCCAGCCTCACGCTGACCGTGACCGGCACCGGAGGCTGTGCCGGTGGCCAGGTGATCGGCAACGGCGGCTTCGAGAGCGGCAGCGCGCCGTGGACCGCGTCCTCCGGCGTGATCACCAACTCCAGCGGCCAGCCGGCCCGGACCGGGTCGTACAAGGCGTGGCTCAACGGGTACGGCACCACCCGCACCGAAACCCTGTCGCAGTCGGTGACCGTGCCGGCCGGCTGCGCCAGCTACACGCTGTCGTTCTGGCTGCACATCGACACCGCCGAGACCACCAGCTCCACGGCGTACGACAGGCTCACCGTGCAGGTGGGCTCGACCACGCTGGCGACGTACTCGAACCTCAACGCCGCCGCCGGCTACACGCAGCGCACGTTCAACGTGGCCGCGTACGCGGGTCAGACGGTGACGGTGAAGTTCACCGGCACCGAGGACGCCTCGTTGCAGACCAGCTTCGTGATCGACGACGTGACGTTGCAGGCGAGCTGAGCAGGACGTCGGGTGGGGGTGGGCGACCCGTGCCCCCTCCGCCCGACGTCTAGTCACGCCCATCTATCTCTGGTAGAAATCCTGCAAGGCCGGCCCCTGTTTCGCAAAATTTCCACCTTCACGCGAACGGGAGTGCCATGTCATCCACCCGATCCACCCTGCGCCGCCGCGTGCTCACCCTGCTGGTGGCCACGCTCGCCGCGGTCGCCACCGCGCTCGGTCTCGCCGCCCCGGCCTTCGCCATCACCCACTCCAGCGCCACCTCGCAACTGCGCGCCGCCGGCATCTCCTGGACCTCCAGCGGCAACTGCAGCGACCGCAACGTGCCCACCTGCACCTCGTTCACCGGGGTCCGCCAGGCCACCATCGACGGCATCATCACCTTCAAGCGCGCCAGTGGCTGCGCGGTCACCATCACCGCCGGCACCGAGGTCGGGCACGCCGGCGGGACGTACAGCCACTGGAACGGCTACAAGCTCGACATCGCGCTGAGCACCTGCATCCAGAACTACATCTCCACGCACTACACCTACGTCGGCTACATCGCCGGCTTCGGCTACCAGTACCGCGCCGCCTCGGGCAACCTCTACACCAAGGAGGGCAGCCACTGGGACATCCTCTTCTACACCTGTGGCGGCTGCTGACCGCCAAGGCGCGACGGGTACGCGGACGGAGCTGACCGCGTACCCCAGAAAGGGCCGCCACCGGTTCACCCGGTGGCGGCCCGTGGCGTCGTGGGTCAGGGAAGCTGGGGGTAGAGCGCGGCGACGCCGCCGGCCAGCCCGGCCTGCACCTGGCGGCTGAGGTCGTCGGCGAGGATCTCGTACGCGTCGGCCTCGATGCCGTCCACGCCGATCCGGGCGATCGACGCCGGGTCGGACTTCGGGCCGGTGATGTCGGCGGCCATGTCGGTGTCCAGGTAGCCGACGTGCAGGCCGGCGACCCGGACGCCCCGGTCGGCGAGTTGGACGCGCAGCACGTTGGTCATCGCCCACTCGGCGGACTTGGCGGCGCTGTAGGCCGCGTGCATCGGAGAGCCGAACCAGGACAGCACGGAGAGCACGTTGAGGATCGTTCCGCCGCCGTTGCCGGCGATGACCGGCGAGAACGCCCGGATCGTCGACAGGGTGCCGATGTAGTGGGTCTCCAACTCCAGCCGGACGAGGTCCAGGTCGCCGTCGAGGAGGTCGGTCCGGGTGTCGATGCCGGCGTTGTTGATCAGCAGGTTCACGCCGCCGGCCAGCTCGGCGGCGGCGGCCACCGAGGCGGGGTCGGTGATGTCGAGGCGGACCGGCGTGACGCCGGGCAGGTCGACGCTGTCGGGGTTGCGGGCGCCGGCGTAGACGGTGGCGCCCCGGGCGAGGAGTTCGGCGGCAAGGTGTCGGCCGAGGCCGCGGTTGGCGCCGGTGACGAGGGCGGTGCTTCCAGCGATCTTCATGGCCGCCACGGTATCCGACCTGACTTCTGTTAAGCAAAGTCAGCTATGTCACCGGGGCGATCGGCCGGATCGGGAATACGACCCGGACGCGGCCACAGCCGGACCGGTGACGACTCGTATCCTTTCCGCGAACCTCCGTACGAGCCGAGAAGGGAGACGGTGTGAGCAACCAGGCCGAGACGTTGGAGTTCCAAGCCGAGGCGCGACAGCTCCTCCAGTTGGTCGTCCACTCGATCTATTCGAACAAGGACGTCTTCCTGCGGGAACTCATCTCGAACGCGTCCGACGCGCTGGACAAGCTGCGGCTGGCGACTCTGGTCGACAAGGACCTGGCCGCCGACACCGACGACCTGCACGTCGCCATCGAGGTCGACCGGGACGCCCGCACCCTGACGGTCCGGGACAACGGCATCGGGATGACCCGCGACGAGGTGGTCCGGCTGATCGGCACGATCGCCAAGTCCGGCACCGCGGAGTTGTTGCGCCAGCTGCGCGAGTCCGCCGACGCCCGCGCCTCGCAGGACCTGATCGGCCAGTTCGGCGTCGGCTTCTACGCCGCGTTCATGGTCGCCGACAGGGTCACCCTGCTGACCCGCAAGGCCGGCGAGACCGGCGGCACGCGATGGGAGTCCGCCGGCGAGGGCACGTACTCGATCGAGACGGTCGACGAGGCCCCGCAGGGCACGTCGGTGACCCTGCACCTCAAGCCGGCCGACGCCGAGGACAACCTGCACGACTACACGGCCGAGTGGACCATCCGGGAGATCGTCAAGCGATACTCCGACTTCATCGCCTGGCCGATCCGCATGACCGTCGAGCGCCCCGGCGCCGACGGCGCGGACGCCACGAGCGAGGTGCAGACCCTCAACTCGATGAAGGCGCTCTGGGCGCGGTCCCGCGACGAGGTCGAGGCCGCCGAGTACAACGAGTTCTACAAGCACGTCAGCCACGACTGGGCCGACCCGCTCGAGGTCGTGCACATGAAGGGCGAGGGCACCTTCGAGTACGAGGCGCTGCTGTTCCTGCCCAGCCACGCCCCGCTCGACCTGTTCGCACCGCAGGGCCGCCGTGGTGTCCAGCTCTACGTCAAGCGCGTGTTCATCATGGACGACTGCGAGGCGCTGGTCCCCACCTACCTGCGCTTCGTCAAGGGCGTCGTCGACGCGCACGACCTGTCGCTGAACATCTCCCGCGAGATCCTCCAGCAGGACCGGCAGATCCAGATCGTCCGCCGTCGCCTGGTCAAGAAGATCCTCGCCACGGTCAAGGACCTCAAGGCCAACCACCCCGAGCGCTACCGCACCTTCTGGAACGAGTTCGGCGCGGTGGTCAAGGAGGGGCTGATCGACGACACCGACAACCGCGACACCCTGCTGGAGATCCTGTCGGTGGCCTCCACCCACGACCCGGCCGAGCCGACCGACCTGGCCGGTTACGTCGCACGGATGAAGGACGGCCAGACCGACATCTGGTACGCCACCGGCGACTCCCGCGCCACCATCGAGAACTCCCCGCACCTCGAGGCGTTCCGGGCCAAGGGCCACGAGGTGCTGCTGCTCACCGACCAGGTCGACGAGGTGTGGGTCGAGCGGGTCGGCCAGTACGACGGCCGCCCGCTGCGCTCGATCGCCAAGGGCGAGGTCGACCTGGACAGCGACGAGGAGAAGCAGCAGGCCGAGGCCGAGCGTGAGCAGCAGCGGCAGGAGTTCGCCGCTCTGCTCGACTGGCTGGGCACCACGCTGGCCGACAGCGTCCGCGAGGTCCGCCTCTCGTCGCGGCTGACCACCTCACCGGCCTGCGTGGTCGGCGACGCGCACGATCTCACCCCGACCCTGGAGAAGATGTACCGGGCGATGGGGCACGAGATTCCCACCACGAAGCGGATCCTGGAGATCAACGCGGGTCACCCCCTGGTCGCGGGGCTGCGCAAGGCCCACGAGCAGGGCACCGACCCGGCGGCGCTGACCGAGACCGCCGAGCTGCTGTACGGCCTGGCGGTGCTCGCCGAGGGCGGCGAGCTGACCGACCCCGCCCGGTTCACCCGGGTGCTCGCCGACCGGCTGGCCCGCACCCTGTAACCGATCGACCCCACCGGCCGGCGGGTGCCCGATCAGCGGGGCCCCGCCGGCCGGTCCGGCACCGGGAGAGGTCATGCCTGACGACACCGTGATCTTCAGCGGGGAGGGTCCGCACGCCGACCCCTGGCACCGGCTGGCCGAGACAAGTGCCGCGATCGGCGACCTGATCGGCGGCCCGGTGACGACCGTGACATCCGTCGACCGGCTTACCACCGCCCTGGACGGTGCCCGCCTGCTGGTGGTCAACGCCAGCGCCGACCGGTCGACCCCGATCCGCGAGGACGAGGACTTCGCCCGCGTCCTCGACGGCTTCCTGGGCCGCGGTGGCAGCCTGCTCGCCACCCACAGCGCCACGCTGGCCTTCCCCGGTCTGCCGCGCTGGCGGTCGACGATCGGCGCCGCGTGGGAGCACGGCCGGACCTTCCACCCTCCGATCGGCCCGAGCCGCATCCGGCGTACCCGCGTCGAGCATCCGATCACCATCGGCCTCGGTGACATCGAGGTCCACGACGAGCGCTACACCGACCTGGCGCTGGTCGAGAGCGCCGACATCGTGCCCCTCTACGTGCACGACGAGGGCGGCGCCACGCACCCGCTCGTCTGGGCACGCACCGCCGGGACCAGCCGGATCGTCTACAGCGCCCTCGGTCACGACGTGCGGTCGTACGAGTCGTCGGGGCATGTCGAGCTGCTCGGCCGGATCGCGGCCTGGCTGCGCCACGAGACCTGACCACCCCCTGATCGGAAGCGGTCCACGATGGTCGGTGCACAGTCTCCGACGGCCCGCAACCGCTGCGCGGGACTCCCCGCGTGAGCCGGTGAAGAAGTTCACAGGGGGTGGGCGACCGTCACCGACCGTGCCTAACGTCGGTCGGGTCCGCCACAGCGGACACCGCGACCGGTAACGCCAAATCCTGCCCCCGGTCGTCGGAACCCAGTCACCCGGGCAGGAGCGGGGGACCCAACGTTCCTCGGTGCACGTCACCTCGGGGTGAAGCCGCCACCGCGCGGCCGGGCTCCTCGGCCCGAACCCGACAGCTCACCTCGCCGGCGTGGAGGAAGCTCACATGACGTCTGACTACACCCCCCGTCATCGACGGGTCACCACCCGCCGCGTCGCCGTCGGCACCCTGGCCGTCGGCGCGGTCACCGGCGCCGTCGCCCTCTTCGGCCCGGCCGCACCGGCCCAGGCCGGGGTCAACTGGGACGCGATCGCCCAGTGCGAGTCCAGCGGCAACTGGCACATCAACACCGGCAACGGCTACTACGGCGGGCTGCAGTTCTCGCAGAGCACCTGGGCCGGCTACGGCGGCAAGAAGTACGCGGCCCGCGCCGACCTGGCCAGCCGCGGCGAGCAGATCGCCATCGCCGAGAAGGTGCTCGACGGGCAGGGCATCGGCGCCTGGCCCACCTGCGGCAAGAAGGGCGGCTCGTCGGGCGGCGGCTCCGCCAGCAAGTCGTCGACGAAGTCCACCGCGAAGTCCTCGAAGCCGACCTCGAAGTCCGGCTCGACGGCCAAGCCGAAGGAGCGGTCGTCGCGCGGCGAGCAGCCGGCGACCCGCAACCACCAGCGCACCGCGCCGGTGACGGGCGGCGAGACGTACCTGGTCAAGCCGGGCGACACCCTCTCGGAGATCGCCGAGACCAACCGGGTGTCCGGCGGCTGGCAGGCCCTGTACGAGGCCAACCGGCAGCTGATCGGCGCCGACCCGGGTCTGATCTTCCCGGGTCAGCGGCTCTCTCTCTGACGCCCGCCGGCGTGTGTCGAGCAGGTGGCGTCAGGCCGCCGCGACGGCCGCCTGCGAACGCGCCGACTCCGAACCAGACCAGGCCCGCCGCGCGGCGGGAACATCCTCCGCCGGCCGCTGGGCGCGGGGCGTTTCCCCCTCGCCCTGCTCGGATGTGACTGTGGACGATGTGTCGGCCGCGCCACGGGCCAGCCGGAGCGACTGTTCCGCACTGCCACGCGCAGCGCACGGCCACGTCTGGCCGGCGCAGAGCAGATTGCGGCAGGCGCCGTCCTCGTCCGGCTCGTGCGCGCTCAGCACGTCCATGGCGAGCTGCCAGAGCAGCGGGTCGGTCACGTCGGCGGGGCGCTGCGCACGCCGGCTCGGACGGTTGCTGGTGTCGTCGGACATGGTGGTCCCCCCTGTCAGGCTGATCCCCACAACGTCACCACTCCCGCCGCCCTCAAACCCCACAACCGCTGTGACGTGCACCGCTGCGCCTGGTGCCTCCTCAGTCCGGCAGCAGCGGCATCTCGACGCCCGGCTCCCTGCCCAGCAGCACCGCCCGGGTCAGCGCCGCCGATCCGAACCGGTCACGGACCGCGTCCACCGCGGCATCCAGCTCGGCGCCGGGGTCGCGGTGGAACGGCAGCTCCGGCTGGACCGGGTTGTCGTCCAGGTTGCCCACCGAGACGCCGACCAGCGTGATGCCCCGACGATCGATCTCGGGCAGGGCCGCCCGCAGCAGCGCCCGCGCGGCGGCGAGCAGCGGGCCGGTGTCCGCGGTCGCCTTGCCCACGGTGTGCGATCGGGTCGCCCGCGTGTAGTCGCCGAAGCGCAGCCGCAACACCACCGTGCGCCCGGAGCGCCCGGCGGCCCGCATCCGTCGGGTGACCCGGTCGACCAGGCCGGCCAGGATGGCGTCCAGCTCCGCGGGCGCGTGCGGGATACGGCTCAGCGCGTGCTGGGCGCCCATCGAGCCGCGCCGACGGCCGACCTGGACCGCCCGGGGGTCCCGGTTGTGCGCCAGCGCGTGCAGGTGCCGGCCCGCGCCGGCGCCGAGCAGTGACACCAGCGCCGCCTCACCGAGCCGGGCCACCTCGCCGACGGTACGGATCCGGCGTTCCCGCAGCTTCGCGGCGGTGACCGGGCCGACGCCCCAGAGCCGTTCCACCGGCAGTGGATGCAGGAACGCCAGCTCGGCGTCGGGCGCGACGACCAGCAGCCCGTCGGGCTTCGCCACCCCGCTGGCCACCTTCGCCAGGAACTTCGTCCGGGCCACACCCACGGTGATGGGCAGGTGGATGCGGTCGCGGACCTCCCGGCGCAGCCGCTCGGCGATGTCGGCGGGCGGCCCGGCCAGCCGCCGCAGGCCGCCCACGTCCAGGAACGCCTCGTCGATGGAGAGCCCCTCGACCAGCGGGGTGGTCTGCCGGAAGATCTCGAACACCGCCCGGCTGGCCGCCGTGTACGCCGACATGCGGGGCGGCACCACGATCGCGTCGGGGCAGAGCCGGCGCGCCTGCTGGCCGCCCATCGCGCTGCGCACGCCCCGCGCCTTCGCCTCGTAGCTGGCGGCGAGCACCACGCCCCCGCCGACGATCACCGGCCGCCCCCGCAGGCGCGGGTCGTCGCGCTGCTCGACCGACGCGTAGAACGCGTCCAGGTCGGCGTGCAGGATGCTGGGCCCGGGTGACACGTACATATGTTCGCATGGCGCGGACGATCAGCACAGTGAGCTGGGCGAACGTGGCTGGTGCCCGGCTGGCGACGCGTAGTGGCGCAGCGACACGGGGCTGCCGTCGGGGGCCGTCCACGGTGCCGTGCTGGTGCCCGTGCGCCGCCACCCGGTGCGCTCGTAGAGGGCGACGGCCGCGGCGTCGCCGTCGGCCACGTCGAGCACCAGGTCCGTTCCCCGCGTGCTCGCCCACCGCCGGGCGCGGGCCAGCAGCGCGCCGCCCAGCGCGAGCCCACGGGCGCCCGGCGCGACGAAGAGACGAGCCACCTCGGCCGTCGGCCGGGCCAGTGGCCCGTCCGCCCGGTCGGGCAGCCGGTGCACCGCCACGTGCCCCACGACCGCCCCGTCGGCGTCGACGGCGACCCACGCGCGCGCCGGGCGCGGCTCGCGCAGCCAGCCGTGCGGGTCGGCGGGCCAGTTCAACGGGTACCGGTCGGCCTCGTGCACGAGGGCGAGCGCCGCGACGCATCCGTCGAGGTCGGCTGCGCGCCGCCGCCGGATGCCCGGTTGGTTCACAGCTCGTCGAACGGGGCGGCGTAGCGGAACTCGCCGCGGATCGACTCGCGCCAGGCGCTCAGCGGGCGGGCCTGGAAGTACTGCGGACCCCACGGCTGCGGCGGGGTGACGCCCAGCTCGACGGCGGGCCGGAACCCGAACCGAGGGTAGTAGTCGGGGTGCCCGAGCAGCACCACCAGCGGCTCGTCCCTCGCGTCGGCCGCGCCGAGCACCGCGTGCATCAGCGCCGTGCCGACCCCGCGCCGCTGCCAGCCGGGGAGGACACCGAGCGGCCCCAGGCCGAGCGCCACCGGCAGGCCGGCCACCCGACCGCGGGTCGCCACCACGTGCCCCACCACCTGCCCGTCGGGGTCGGTCGCCACCAGGGAGTACGCGGGCAGCCAGCCCTCGTCGGCGCGGAGCGCGTCGACCAGCGTGGCCTCGACCGGTACGACACCGTCGGCGTCCGGCGCGGCGAAGGCGGCGGCGTGCACCGCGTGGATGGCCGGGACATCGGCGGGCGTCTCACGTCTGATCAGCACCGCGCCACGATACGGTGCCTCCGGCTCCGGCTCCACGCGTTATCGGTGGGCGCCGGTCAGCCGACCGCGGTGGGGGAGGGTGGGGCGCTGCCGCCCTGCGGCGCCTCCGGGGTCATCAGGCGGACGATCTCCGCCCGGTCCGCCGGTGCGGGCAGCCCCCACTCGGGCCGGTAGCCGTAGACCTCGTGCAGCGGGGTGGAGCCGGTGCGGCCATCCAGGATCTCCACCGCGTCGGTGTCGATCAGGCTGGGGTGCTCCACGCCGCACGCCTCGGCCACCTTGGTGAGGTCCCGGCGCAGCGTCCGCAGGTAGTTGGACACCCGCACCGACTTCAGCGCCGGGTCCAGGCCCCGTGTCAGCCACGCGTTCTGCGTCGCCACGCCGGTGGGGCAGGTGTCGGTGTGGCACTTCTGCGCCTGGATGCAGCCGATCGACAGCATCGCCTCGCGGCCCACGTTGACCATGTCGCAGCCGAGCGCGAACGCGACGATCGCGTTGTCCGGAAGGCCGAGCTTGCCGCCGCCGACGAAGACCACCTGCTCGTGCAGGTTGTGCTCGGCGAAGACCTTGTAGACCCGGGAGAAGCCCTGCTGGAACGGCAGCGACACCGAGTCGGTGAAGATCAGCGGCGCGGCGCCGGTGCCGCCCTCGCCGCCGTCGATCGTCACGAAGTCGACGCCCCGGCCGGTGTCCCGCATGAGCGTCGCCAGGTCCTGCCAGAAGCCCAGGTCGCCGACCGCCGACTTGATGCCGACCGGTAGGCCGGTCTCGGCGGCCAGCAGTTCCACCCAGTCGAGAAGGCTGTCGCAGTCGGAGAACTCGGCGTGCCGGGACGGGCTGACGCAGTCCTGGCCGGCCGGGACGCCCCGGGTGGCGGCGATCTCGGCGGAGACCTTCGCCCCGGGCAGCAGCCCGCCGAGGCTCGGCTTGGCGCCCTGGCTCAGCTTGATCTCCAGCGCCTTCACCGGCGCGCCGGCCACCAGGTCCTTCAACCGCTCCAGGCTGAACCGGCCGTGCTCGTCCCGGCAGCCGAAGTACGCCGTGCCGAGCTGGAAGACCAGCTCACCGCCGTTGCGGTGGTACGGCGACAGGCCACCCTCGCCGGTGTTCTGCAGGCAGCCGGCGAGCGCCGCACCGCGGTTCAGGGCCGCGATGGCGTTGCCGGAGAGCGAGCCGAAGCTCATCCCGGAGATGTTGACCACCGACTCGGGTCGGAACGCGCGGGCCCGGCCCCGGGCCGCGCCGAGCACCTTGGCGCAGGGCAGCCGCACGTCGTGCCCGGCGGCCGGTGTCGACGGCGGCACGGCCCGGCCGAAGGTGCGATGTTTGATGATCGGGTAGCCGGGGGTGTACTCGATGTCGTTGTCCGTGCCGAAGCCGAAGTAGTTGTTCTGCTGCTTCGACGACGCGTACACCCAGCGGCGCTGGTCGCGGGTGAACGGCCGCTCCTCGTTGTTGCCGGCGACGATGTACTGCCGAAGCTCCGGCCCGATCGCCTCCAGCAGGTACCGGGCGCGACCGAGCACCGGGAAGTTGCGCAGCAGCGCGTGGTCGCGCTGGATCAGGTCCCGCACGGCGAGCGCGGCGACGGCGGCGGTGACGGCGGGTACAGCTCGGCGGGCCCATCTCATGCCCGGCAGTCTTTCCGCCCGCGTCGCCGGCCAAACCGGTCCACCGCCGGCGCTCCGCTGGTCAGCCCTGGGGCTGGGTGATGTTGACCATCCAGTCGATGCCGTACGGGTCGACGCACTGGCCGTACTCGTCGCCCCACATCTGCTTCTCCAGCGGCATGGTCACCGACCCGTCCGCGGAGAGCCGCTCCCAGTAGCCGCGCAACTCGTCGGCGTTGTCGCCGCTGAGGCTGATCGCGATGTTCGTGCCGGGGATGTGGTTCATCCCGGGGGCCGTGTCCGAGGCCATCAGGGTGAAGCCGGCGGGGGACTCCAACCGGGCGTGCATGATCTGGTCGGACAGGCCCGGCTCGGTGTTGCCGAACTCGCCGAAGGTGTTCATCGTCAGCTCGCCGCCGAAGACGCGGTGGTAGAACTCCATCGCGCCGCGGGCCGTGCCGGGGAAGTTGAGGTACGGGTTGAGTCGAGTTTGCACAGCACCCTCCTTGGTCCTGGTCGGCGTCATCGTCGCAGACCGGTGGAGGGTGGACAACGAGGCGCGCCCACGTTTGCGCAGGTGCCGGGCCTGGCGGCGGAACGGGTGCGCCCGTGCCGCCGCCAGGTACAGAGGATCAGCGGGCCCGGAACGACTGCCGGACGCTCCCGCCGACGACGGCGCACCAGGTGCTCGTGCTGAGCTTGCCGTTGGAGGGCAGCCCGTGCAGCGTCTGCAGGTCCTTCACCGCGGCCCGGGTGGCGTGGTCGTACGCCCCGGTGACGGTGACGGCGTACCCCTTGGTCGCGAGGATCTCCTGCACCGCGGTGACCGGCAGGCCGGTGGCGTGCTGGTTCAGCTCGGGCACCAGGGTCTCCCAGGTGGGCGGGGTGAGCGTGGCGTCCACGTCCACCGCGATGCCGTTGCGGGCCTGCCAGTCCTGCACGGCCGTCACGGTCGCGGCGTCGAACGTGCCGCTGACGGTCACCGGGTAGCCGCGGAACGCGAGCAGGTACTGCACCACGCGGACCGACGGGGAGTTGACGAAGCGCCACAGGTCCGGCCAGCGGCGCGCCGGAACGTCGCCGAGGTCGGTGCCGAGGGCGGCGAACACCCGCCGCCGCAGCGCGGGGAACTGGCGGTAGAAGGCGGCGCCCGGGCACTGCGTGGTGCGGAAGTCCCAGTGGCCGAAGATGTCGTGCGCGTGTAGCCCGTACTGCCGGCAGACGGCGACGCAGAGCTTGACCAGCGAGTCGGTCAGCGCCTCCGGCGGGGTCTCCGTGACGTAGGTGCCCTCGTTCTCGATCCCGATGGCCCGCCCGTTCTCGCCCGGGCAGTGCGCGGAGATCATCTGCCGGTCGCCGGCCTCCAGCCGTTCCAGGCTGCCCCGGCGGCCCTCCAGCACGTAGCCGCCCCGGCTCACCGTGAAGTGCTGCCCGGTGTCCGACCAGCCGTTGCCGTCCATGTGCAGGTCCTGGCAGTCGTGGGCCAGCTTGACCGCCTGCTCGCGGGAGTAGTCGGTGACGTTCGGGAACGCCATGTGATGCACGATGATCTTGTTGGTGGGGATGGCGCTGACCGCCAGCGGGTCCTTCGGCGGGCGGGCGGCCCACTCGTCGCAGCTGATGATCCAGTCCAGATCGGTGCCGGGGGCCGCCTGAGCCGCGCCCGGGAAGGCGAGCTCGCTTCCGACCACGGCGACCGTCGCGGCGCCGAGACCGGCCCGCAACAGCGTCCGGCGATCCATTTCGGAATGGTCGACGTGCATGACATCTCCTCCTGCGGCCGACGGCGGGGGATGAAAAGTAACTACAGTGGCCACACGCGTCTCGGAGGATATTGCCAACACTCGCCCGGGCGCTAGAGGTTCACGACCGCTGCTTCCGGCGCCGGTCGTCACTCCTCGATCGCGCCGCCGACCCGTCGCAGGTGCTGGCGGAAGGTGTACGCGGGATCCGCCGCGCGCCGCACCAGGTAGTCGGCGAACCCCGTCTGCCGTCGCAGCGTCTCGCCGGCGGAGATCCGCGCCGCCTGCACCCGTTCCACCCGGCGGATGTCCGTCGCCGTGGCCAGCACCTCCCCGCCCCGGTCGGCGGGCACGAACAACACCCCGTCGTCGTCACCGAACACCAGGTCTTCCCGGGTCACCTCGTACCCGCCGCACCGGGCGCTGGTCAACGCCGCCGGCTCCTGGGCGTCCAGCCGGGACGGTCCGAGCGGGCAACTGCCGTAGCTGAACACCGGCAGGCCGATCTCGATTAGCTCCGCCGTGTCCCGGTGCAGCCCCCAGATCACCACACCGGACACCCCGGCCGCGCCGGCCTCCAGGACCGCGAGGTCACCCACGCAGGCCTCGTCCGACCGCCCACCGTTGTCGATCACCAGCACGTCGCCCGACTCGGCCCGCTCGAACGCCTCCAGGAACACGTCGACGCTGCCGTAGTGCCGCACCGGCAGCACCCGGCCGGCCACCCGCTGACCGGAGACCACCGCCCGGATCCCGGGAGGGGCCACCCGCGCCGGCACCCCGAGTCGTACGCACGCGTCGGCCACCAGCGCCGTCGAGACCTCAGCAAACCCGTCCATCCGTGCCCCTTCACACTCCGGCGAGCCGCCATCGTAGGGATCCCACCCCCCGCCCGACCGACAGCCAATCCCCACGTGCTGGCCCACGGTCGGCCTGATCACGCGGCGGCCCGTCATGCGGCGGCATGGCCGGGAGCGGAACGGGTACCCGGCGCTCCGGGAGGCGGGCGCCTCCGGGGGAGCGGGATGTCATGGGAGCCGCCGTCGTCGTTGGCCTGGTCATCGCGGTCGTGATCGTGGTGCTGGTGTTGTCACTGAGCGTCCGGCTGGTGCAGCAGTACCAACGCGGCATCGTGTTCCGGTTCGGCCGCGTCCTGGAGCAGGTCCGCCAGCCGGGACTGCATTTCATCGTCCCGATCGCCGACCGGATGGTGCGGGTCAGCATGCAGACCACCGTGATCGGCGTACCGGCGCAGGGCGCGATCACCCGGGACAACGTCACGCTCACCGTCGACGCGGTGGTCTACTACCGGGTGGTGGACCCGGTGAAGGCGCTGGTGAACGTGCACGACTATCCGTCGGCGGTGCTCCAGGTCGCGCAGACCGCGCTGCGGTCGGTGATCGGCCGTGCGGACCTGGACACCGTGCTGGGCGACCGGGAGCGGGTCAACGCCGAGCTGAAGTCCGTCATCGACGCGCCCACCGAGAAGCCGTGGGGGCTGTTGATCGAGCGGGTGGAGGTCAAGGACGTCTCGCTGCCGGAAGGGATGAAACGCTCGATGTCCCGGCAGGCCGAGGCGGAACGGGAGCGCCGGGCCCGGGTGATCGCCGCGGACGGTGAGTTCCAGGCGTCGCGCCGCCTGGCCGACGCGTCCCGGGCGATGGAGGCCACGCCGGGCGCGTACCAGCTCCGCCTGCTGCAGACGGTGGTGGACGTGGCGGCGGAGAAGAACAGCACGCTGGTCATGCCGTTCCCCGTCGAGTTGCTGCGTTTCTTCGACCAGATGGCTCCGCACGTGGCCGGGCCGGCCCAGCCGGCGACACCCTCCGCAGCGGATCTGGGGCCGGTGACCGACGAGGTGGCCGCCGCCGCCGAGCAGGGCGACGACCGTCCGGAGTCGCCGCCGCGCTGAGCGGCCGGCGTTTCCGCGCGCGACAGCGAGGGTAGGTCGGGGGCCGACCGTCCCGGCTGCCCCGCATGGAGGAAAACCTGATGAGTGACAACGTCAGCGACGCGGTGGGCGACGCCCTCCGCTCGGTGATGCTCTTCCTGCCCAAGGCCGTCGCCTTCCTGGCGATCCTGGTGGCGGGATGGCTGATCGCCAAGGCCGTGCTGAAGATCGTGCAGAAGGTTCTGGAACGGGTGGGCTTCGACCGCGCCGTCGAGCGCGGCGGCGTGCGGCGGGCACTGAGCCGCTCCCGGTACGACGCCAGCGACATCGTCGCGAAGCTCGTCTACTACGCGGTGCTGCTGTTCACCCTGCAGCTCGCGTTCGGCATCTGGGGGCCGAACCCGATCTCGGACCTGATCGCCTCGGTGGTCGGGTGGTTGCCCCGCGCCTTCGTCGCCATCGTCATCGTCGTGGTCGCCGCCGCCATCGCCAACGCCGTCAAGGACATCGTCAGCGGCGCGCTCGGCGGCCTGTCCTACGGCCGGGTGCTGGCCACCATCGCCTCGGTGTTCATCCTTGGCCTCGGCGTCATCGCCGCGCTGAACCAGATCGGCGTGGCCACCGCCGTCACCACCCCCGTGCTGATCGCCGTGCTGGCCACCATCGGTGGCATCCTCGTCGTCGGTGTCGGCGGCGGACTGATCCGTCCGATGCAGAGCCGTTGGGAGTCGTGGCTGACCCGCGCCGAGCAGGAGTCCCAGGTGATCGCCACGCACGCCCGCGCCTACCGTGCCGGCCGACGGGACGCCGAGGCGGAGCTGGCTCGCTCGTCGACCGCCGGAACCGACCCGGAGGCCACCCAGGTGGTGACCCGGCCGGTCGACCCGGACGCCACGCAGGTGGTCGGTGCGTCCGGTGACCCCGAAGCCACCCAGGTGGTGACCCGGCCGGATGTCGACGTCGAGTCGTCGCCGGTGCTCACCCCACCCCGCGCCGACGACACGACGCAGGTGGTCACCGGGCGTCGCAGCGACGACACGACGCAGGTGGTGGGTGGCGACGCCGACGCGACCCAGGTCGTGAGCGGCGGCACCGGCCGCGCTGTGCCCGACCAGCGCACCGGTGACGACATCGAGGCCACCACGGTCATCCCGCCGGTCGACCCGCCCCGTCGCTGACACGCTGGCGGAACAGCGGGGCGGGATCCGTTCGGATCCCGCCCCGCCTCGCGTCGACCGGCACGTCGAAAGCGCTGGCCGGGGCCGCGTGGCCGGTCTAGCATCGCCGACATGACCTGGCGACATTGATCCAACGCCGTAGGCCGATCCCGTGGGCCACCGCGGGCACCGCACGTCCGGTGTCCGTCTCCACTCCCACGGGAAGGCCAAATGACCCTCATCGCCTCGCGCGTGCCCGACCCGGCGGTCCGCCGCCTGACGGTCACCCTCTACGGGTACGCGTTCCTCAGCGACCTCGTCCTGCTCTACCCGGTGTACGCGCTGCTGTTCGCCGACACCGGGTTGTCGGTGGGGCAGATCTCCTCGCTCTTCGTCATCTGGTCGGCTGCCGGCATCCTCTTCGAGGTACCGTCCGGCGCCTGGGCCGACGCGGTGTCCCGCAGGCTGCTGCTGTGCCTCGCTCCGCTGGTGACGGCCGCCGGATACGCGGTCTGGGTGCTGTTCCCGTCGTACCCGGCGTTCGCGGTCGGGTTCCTGCTCTGGGGCGCCGGCGGGTCGCTGGTCTCCGGTGCCCTGGAGGCGCTGGTGTGGACCGAGCTGGACCGTCTCGGCGCGGCCGGCCGGTACGCGCGGGTGCTCGGTCGGGCGCGGACGGCGGGTGTGCTCGGCGTCCTGGCCGCCGGGGTCCTCGCCGGCCCGGTCCTCGCTGTGGGCGGGTACCCGGCCCTGGGCGCGGCGAGTGTGCTCGCCTGTCTGCTCGCCGCCGCCGTCGCGGCCCGGTTTCCGGAGCACCGCCGGTCGCCCGCCCTCGCCGGGCAGCGCGACCCAGCCGCTGTCGCGGTGGCGGCCGCCGGGGCCGGGGAGCCTGGGCCGACCGGGGTCGCGCTGCCCGGTGGGGACGAGGAGGACGTCGACCTCGGTTGGTGGGACTCGCTTCGGGCGGGGGTGGCGCAGGTCCGTACGCGTCCGCCGGTGCGTTCCGCCGTGCTGCTGGTCGCGGTGGTGGCCGCCGACTGGGGCGCCCTGGACGAGTACACGCCGCTGCTGGCCCGGGACACCGGCGTCGCGGCGCAGGCCGTGCCGCTGCTGCTCCTGCTGCTCTGGGCCGGGGTCACCGTCGGAGGGCTGCTCGCGCCGGCGGGGGAGCGGCTGCGGGGCCGTGGCTACGCCGCCCTGCTGGGCCTGGTGGCCGTCGCGTTGGCCGGGGGTGCCCTCACCGGGCATCCAGCCGGGTTCGTGCTCCTCGCGGTGGGGTTCGGAGCCGCGCAACTGGCCACCGTGCTGGCCGACGCGCGACTCCAGGCCCGGATCACCGGGAGCAGTCGCGCCACGGTCACCTCGCTGGCCGGGATGGCCACCGACGTGCTGATCATCGCGACCTACGCCGGCTACGGCCTGGTCGCCACGGCGGCGGGCAACGCGGTGGGGTTCGCCGTGGCGGCAGGCCCGTACCTCGTCGTGGCGCTCGTGCTGCTGGCCCGCCGCCCGTCGCGGGCCCGACCCACCACCGGCGCAGCCCGAGTGGTGGCCGACCTGCCGGATCAGCTCGCCTAGTCTGCCCGGCCACGTCCGAGGGTGCCGGCCCGGCCACCACCGGGCCGGCGCTCAACCGGCCAGGTGCAGGAACGACCACTGGTGGCCGTCGATGTCCCGGAAGCCGCGCATGTACATCGGCCCGTTCGTCGTCCCCGGCCCGAGTGGCTCTCCGCCGGCCACCACCGCCCGGTCGACCAGTTCGTCGACCCGCTCCCGGCTCGGCGCCGACAGCCCGACAATGACCTCCCGGCTGGCCTCCGTGTCGGTGGTGCCGACCCCGGTGTACTCCTCGAAGGCCGAGCGGATGTGCAGCATCAGTCGGGTGCTGTCGGAGATGGCGATCTGCACGCTGGCCCCGTCCGGGGTGGTCTCGTCGCTGGTGAAGCCGAGCGCCCGGTAGAACTCGGCGGCGGTGGTGAGGTCCCGCACCGGCAGGTTGATGAACGTCATGGTCATCGGTGGTCTCCGTCCGACTCCAGCAGTACCTTCAACGCGGCGAGCCGCTCCCGCCAGTACGCCTTCAGCTCCGCGGCCTGCTCCGCCCCCGTCAGCTTCTCGTGCGAGACGCTGACGCGGGCCTTCGACTCGCCGACCGCCTCGAAGCCGACCACGAGCCGGGTGGGGCCACCGGCCCAGTCGGCCCGGAAGCTGCGGGGCGCGGTGGCGGTGCGGAGGCGTACCTCGACGTCGGGCAGCCAACGGGCGCGTTCCGTCTCGTCAGCGAACGCCCCGAAGAGCCGCAGGACCGGCGCCGCAACCGTCCGGCTGGCGCTGGCCGAGAAGCCGCCCCCGCGCCTCTGGCCGGGCGCGCGCAGACCGCGTGCCTGCTCGTACCCGACGGTGATGCTCTGCGCCCACCAACCGGCCACCTCGTGCTCGACGACCAGGTGGCGGGCGATCTGGGTGTGCGTCCGCTCGGTGGCGCCCGCCGCGTCGAGCAGGTCGAACCACTCCGCCCAGCCGCGGCCGGTCCGCGCGCGGATCAGGTCGTCGGCGATCCGCTCGGTCTGTGCCGCGGCGGGCGCCGGAGGCGGCGACACGTCCTGTGCCGGCGCCGCGGTGGGTGTGGCGGTTCGATTGATCACGTGCCGGCGGGCGGTGGTGTAGCTCTCGCCGGTCTTCTCCATCCGGGCTCGGACCCGGGTCTTGAACGATCTCTGATTGGTCATCACATGCTCCCGGTCAACGGCACGGTCACCGGGACTCACGCTCCCGTCGACCCCGCCGGAGTGGGGCATGTGACACAACGTCCCGAGGGCTCGAGGCCCCCTTTGCCTCCGCGTGGCCGGCGGCGTGAGCGCCGGGAGGGAGGTGCGGCGCAGGACTACGCCGACGTCATCCTACGCCCGGACCGGCCGTCGGCGCAGCCGTCACGGCTGGTCGCCGTCGAGGTAGACCCATCGGCCGTCCTCACGGACGAACCGGCTGCGTTCGGTCAGCGTGCCCGGGCGACCCGCGTCCCGGTAGTGCGCGTGGAACGTCACGGTGCCGGCGGTGTCGAGCAGGCCGCCGCGCTCGGTGTCGACGATCTCCAGCCGGGTCCACCGCTGTCCGGGGTCCAACTCCAGCGCCTGCGGCCGGGTCGAGGTGTGCCAACTGCGCAGCAGGTAGCCGGTGTCGCCGAGGGCGAAGGCGCTGAACCGGGAGCGCATCAGCGCCTCGGCGGTCGGCGCCTGCGCCACACCGCCGTGTGCCGGAGCGCAGCAGTCGGCGTACGCCTGACCGGAGCCGCACGGGCAGGCCCGTCCCGTCGTCGCGTCCGCCCGCCGGCGCCCACCCTTGCCCACGCCGCCATCCTGCCGCACCGCCGGCCGGCCCCGGACGCCGACCGCCGCTACTCCAGCGACACGGGCAGCGGCACCGGCCGCTTCGCGACCCGGTCGTCACCCGACGACTGACCGCGCAGGTGCCGGGCCAGCCAGGGCAGCAGGTGCCGTCGGGTCCAGGCCAGTTCGGCGCCGAACACCTCGGCCCGGCGACGCCGTGGCGCCAGCGGCAACGGCCGGGTCCAGGAGTCGTCGAACCCGGGCAGACCCGCTGTGTACGCCAGCCCGGCGGCGATCCGCTCGTGCCCGGCGCTGTTGGCGTGCAGCCGGTCGTCGCTCCACAGGCGGGGATCGGAGGAGACCGGGTGGGCGCCCAGGTCGAGCAGGGTGGCCCCGGTCCGCGCGGTGGCGGCGCGCAGCGCCTCGTTGAGGGCCAGCATCCGACCCCGCAGCGGCCGGGCCAGCGGCATCACCGGCGCCGGGTCCGGCATGGTGAAGGTCAGCACGGTGGCACCCTGCCCGACCAGTGCCCGCTGCATGGCCGCCACATCCTCGGCGACCTGGTCGGCGTCGAAGGAGGGGCGCAGCACGTCGTTCATGCCGGCGACCACGGTGGCCAGGTCGGGAGCCAGGTCGAGGGCGGGTTGGAGCTGCTCGGCGCGGATCCGGGCGGTGGTCCGGCCACGGATGGCCAGATTCGCGTACTCCAGGCCGCCCTGGGCGCGCGCCACCGCCAGGGCGAACCGGTCGGCCCAGCCCCGGTAGCCGCCGGCGCCGTCCGGGTCGTCGAGCCCCTCGGTGGTGCTGTCGCCGATCGCCACGTAACGCTGCCACATCACCGCGCGAGGTTAGCCGCCCGCCACCACGGGCCGCCCGGCGGCGGTCCGGACAGTGACAATTGACGATCGTTCCTAGACTCGCGGCATGACGCGAGCCCCGGCGGTGCCTCTGGCCCCGAACGTCTGGCGTATTCCGACGGTGGGCCGCGCGGCCGTCAACTCGTACGCGTTCGTGGATGACGACGGCAGCGTCACGCTGGTCGACTGCGGGCTGGCCAAGGCTCCCGCCCGGATCGTGCGCGGGCTGGCGGCCATCGGCAGGGTGCCGGCGGACGTCACCCGGATCGTGCTCACCCACGCGCACCCCGACCACGCCGGTGGCGCCGCGGAGTTGGCCGGCCGCTGCGGCGCGCCGGTCGCCGCGCACGCGGCCGACGTGCCGTACGCCGAGGCCGGCCGCGTACCACCCAACGACCCGGAGGTGACCGGCGGCCGGTTCTTCGCCCGGGTCGCCGGCGGCCGGTTCCCCGCCGTCGAGGTGGCGCAGCCGCTGGCCGACGGCGACCTGATCGACGTCGGCGGTGGCCTGCGGGTGGTGCACACCCCCGGGCACTCGCCCGGCCACGTGTCGCTGCTGCACGAGCCGACCCGGCTCCTGATCACCGGGGACGCGCTGTTCAACGTGCTCGGCGTCCGCTGGCCGATGAAGTGGCTGTGCAGTGACTTCCGGATGACCCAGCAGACCGCGCACGTCCTCGGTGAGCTGGAGTACGACATCGCCGCCTTCACCCACGGCCCCGAGTTGACCGACCGCCCCCGCGACCGGATCCGCAGCTTCCTCTCCCGGCCCCGCTGACGGGGCTCAGAGCCAACCGGAGCGGCGGAACAGGCGGTACAGGGTGAGGGCGGCCACCGCCATCAGGGTCAGCGCGCCCGCGTATCCGTAGCGCCAGGACAGCTCCGGCATGTGCGAGAAGTTCATGCCGTAGACGCCGGCGATGGCGGTCTGGGCGGCGGCGATGGCCGCCCACGACGCGATCTTGCGCATGTCGTCGTTCTGCTCCACGGCGAGCTGCGCCAGCCGGGACTGGACGATCGAGGTGAGCAGGTCGTCGTAGGCGGCCACCCGATCCACCGCCCTGCTCAGCCGGCCGTCCACGTCGACGAACCAGCGGTGCAGGGTGCGCGGCGGCCGGTCGGCGCCCGGGTCGAGCAGCGTCCGCATGGGCGCCTGCAACGGCAGCACCGCCCGCTTGAACTCCACCACCTCCCGCTTGAGCTGGTAGATGTGCTGGATGTCGGCGGAGCGGTCCCGGGCGAACACCGACTCCTCGACCCGTTCCAGGTCCCGCTCCACGTGCCCGGCCACCTCCAGGTAGGAGTCGACCATCCGGGCGCACACCGCGTAGGCCACCGCCCACGGCCCGGCGGCCAGCAGCGTGGGGCGCCGTTCGATGTCGGCGCGGACGCTGCGCAGCGCCCCGGCGGCGCCGTGCCGCACGGTGATCGCGAACCGGTCACCGAGCAGCACCATCACGTCCCCGGTGTCGATCACCTCGGAGGTGTCGGTCAGCTCGGCGTGCTCCACGTACCCGGCGGTGCGGAGCACCAGCAGGGTGACCGTCCCGTGCCGCTGCACGGTGGGCCGGTGCCCGTCGGCGAGGGCCTGCTCCACGGTCAGCTCGTCGAGGCCGAAGGTGCGACCCACCGCGGCGAGCACCGCCGGACCCGGATCGTGCAGCCCCAACCAGACGAAGGCGTCCCGGCCGTGCCGGGCCCGGGCGTACGCGTCGGCGTAGTGCGGGCGGCCGGGCTCGCGCCGGCCGTTGACGTAGACCGCGCAGTCGACCACGGCGTCCGGGTTGGACCGGCGGGGCGTGGGGGAGCCGTCGTCCTCGACCCGGCCGAGCAGTCGACGGGCCAGAGCGCGTACGCCACGACCGGCCCGGTCCTTCACCGCTCGCTGATTCACCGTGTGTGCCTCCCCGCCGCTGGCGCACCGCCCCGATCACGGTGTTCGGTGGGGATGGTGCCACCGCATTCTGCCGAGCGGGGTCCGGCTCCCGACACCCGGGCCGGGGGTCTCAGGTTGTGCGGGTGGCGAAGACGATGATGTTGTCCACGTAGTTGCCGGTCCCGGCGTCGAACCGGCCGCCGCAGGTGATGAGGCGCAGCCCGGCGGCGTCCGCCGGGCCGTAGACGAGGCCGCTGGGGAAGCGGTCCTTGGGGTACGCGCGGACGTCGTCCACAGTGAACGTGGTGACCGCGGCGTCGGCGCGGGTGATCTGGATCTCCTGGCCGGCGCGCAGCCGACCGAGGTCGAAGAAGACGGCCGGTCCGGCGGGGGAGTCGACGTGTCCGACGAGGACGGCGTTGCCGGTCTCGCCGGGGCTGACCCCGTGCCGGTACCAGCCGGCGAGGGTGGGCCGGTCCAGAGGCGGGACCTCCAGCACCCCGGCGGCGTCGGCGCCGACCGGGACGACCTCGGCGCGTACGCCGATGGCCGGGATCTGCACCCGGACAGGTGCGGCGCGGGGCAGTGGCGCCAGGTCCGGTGCGGGGTGGGTGCGCGCCGGCGCGTCGGCCGGCGGTCGTGGAGGCCGTGCCGGGTCGGCGGTGAGGCCGACGGTGATGAGCCCCAGCCCGGTCACCCCGAGCAGGGCGACCACGGCCGGGAGGGTTCGCCGTGAGCTCACGTGCGCGCCTCCGTACGGGATGGTCAGGGTGCCCGCGCCGGTGTCACCGGCACGGGCACCCGTCCTCAGGGATGGAGCGGGTCGCCGGTCAGGCGACGGCGGACACCGGACGGCGTCGGCGGAACAGGATGACCGCGCCGGCGACGGCGGTGCCGAGCAGCGTGCCACCGGCGGCGAGAGTGCCGTTGTCGCGGCTGTCTCCGCCGGAGCCGGCCGGGGCGGCGCCGATCGGGGTGACGGTGAACGTGGCGCTGCCGGCTGAGCTGCCGTCGCCGCAGGTCGCCGTCACCGTGTACGTGCCGAGGGTGAACCCGGCCGTGAAGAGTTCGGCGCTCAGGCCGCCGCCGGCGGCGGCCGTGGTGGACCGGACGTTCTGGTCGCGGTTGGGGCCGGTGACGCGGAAGATGGCGTCACCCGCCTTCGGGTTGCAGGTCGTCGCGGTGAGCACGACGGTCCCACCCACCGGGGTGGTGGCCGGTGACACCGTGGTGTCGGCCAGTGCGGCGCCCGGCAGCAGGAGCGTGCCGAGGCCCACGCCGAGCGCCGCCGAACAGAGTGCTGTTGAGACCTTCATACGCGTCTTCCCTCACTTTTCGTCCGCTGACTGCGTGGGACGTCGTTCGGGTGGCCAACTCCGTGACTAGCACCGGTGTGACCAACACTAGGTGCGTTGGGTCCTCGATCAGGTGAAAATGAGAAACCTTCGTTGCCGTCACGTGTCCACCCGAAGGCGGGGAGAGCTGCGGAAAGGCCCGGACGAGCCGACCGGCACCGGTGGCCCGGTCGATGTCTCCTGCGGTCGGGCTGTCGCGGCTGGGCCGATGGCGAGGTATCGACGACGCCGACGGGAATGCCCCACCGCGCCGGCGGTTGTCAGGCGCTCAGCCGGCCGCCTGGGCCGGGGACGGCTCGGCCGTCGGCCATTTCGCCGCCTCGGGTGGGCGACGTGTGGCGGGCGGAATGGTGTGGCAGCGTGGGGCGATGACCGAAGCCGCGCCGCTCGACGTCGACCTCGCGCTGCTCGGCGGCGGCGGCGCCGCGTCGCTGCTGCTCGCCGCGCTGGACCGGCACGGCGTCCGCGGCCTGCGGATCGCGGTCGTCGACCCGGTGCGCCGGCGTGGCCAGGACCGCACCTGGGCGTTCTGGGGTCACCCCGACAGCGACCTGGACCCGCTGCTGAGCGCGAGCTGGCGGCAGGTCGAGGTGGCGACGCCGGCGCGGCGTCGGCTGCTGGACCTGGCCCCCCTGCGGTACGCCATGCTCCGCTCCGGCCCGGTCTACGACCGGGCTGCCGAGGCCGAACGCCGGCTCGACGCCCTCCGGATCGTCGCGCCCGCCGTGTCGGTGGCCGACGACGGCACGTGGGTGGTGGTACGTACCGGCGACGGGGGCAACGTGCGGGCCGGCTGGGTGCTCGACTCCCGGCCCCGCCCGCCGGCCCGTCCCGGGCGGACCACCTGGTTGCAGCACTTCCGGGGCTGGTGGTTGGAGTCGGACCGACCGGTCTTCGACCCGGCGCGGGCGGTGCTGATGGACTTCCGTACCCCGCAGCCCGCGCGGGGCGTCTCCTTCGGCTACGTGCTGCCGGTGAGCGACCGGTACGCCCTGGTCGAGTACACCGAGTTCTCGCCGGCCCTGCTCACCGACGCCGGATACGACGCGGCGCTGCTTGGCTACCGGAACGTGCTCGGTCTGGACCCGGCCGGGCTCCGGGTGCGCGAGGTGGAGAACGGGGTGATCCCGATGACCGACGCGCCGTTCCCCGCCCGGCCCTCGCCCCGGGTGGTCCGCCTCGGTACGGCCGGCGGAGCGACCCGGCCCTCCACCGGCTTCACGTTCTCCGCGATGTACCGGCAGGCCGACCAGGTGGCCCGCGCCCTCGCCGCCGGCCGGCCGCCGGTGCCCGACCCGGCGTACCCGCGCCGGCACCGGTGGATGGACGCGGTGGCGCTGCGCGCGCTGGACCGGGGCGGCGTCGGTGGTCCCGAGTTCTTCGACCGGCTCTTCGACCGCAACCCCGCCGAGCGGGTGCTGCGCTTCCTCGACGGAGTCACCACTCCCGCCGAGGAGATCGCGATCATGAACTCGACCCGCCTGCTGCCGATGATCGCCGCCACCGCAGGCGACGCCGCGCACAGGTTCCGCGACCGGCTGCGCCCGCCCCGACCTGCCGCGGCCATTCCGACGGCGGTGGTGGGTGGCCCGCCCGCCGTCGGGCGGGGTGCCGGGTCGGAGCCCGGCTGACCCGGGATCAGCACCAGTCGGTGTCGTGGTCCCGGGCCGGCGTGGCGACCCCCGAGCGGGGGGCGCGGCGTCGCCGCCCGGTAGGTTGCCGGGCATGGTGGACGCGGCGGCCGGCAGGGGTGTGCAGATCTGGACCGACGGGGCGTGTAGCGGCAACCCCGGGCCGGGCGGCTGGGGTGCCCTGCTGCGCTACGGCGACCACGAGCGGGAGCTGTGCGGCGGCGAGGCCACTCCGACCACCAACAACCGGATGGAGCTGATGGCGGCCATCCAGGCGCTGGAGAGCCTGAACCGACCGGTCGTCGTGGAGCTGCACACCGACAGCACGTACGTGCGCAACGGCATCACGAGCTGGCTGGCGTCCTGGAAGCGCAACGGTTGGCTGACCGCCGGGAAGCAGCCGGTGAAGAACGCCGACCTGTGGCAGCGCCTGGAGGCGGCGTGCGAGCGCCACGAGGTCACCTGGCTGTGGGTCAAGGGCCACAACGGGCATCCGGAGAACGAGCGGGCCGACGGGCTGGCCAACAAGGGCATGACCGAGGCGCGGGCGGCCGCGCTGGCCAGCCGCTGACCCCGCACTGACCCCGCGTCAGCGGGTCGCGTCCGGATGTCCGGGCATGTTCGACCCGCCGCTGCTGCTGCCGGAGGATCCGCCGGCGACACCCGAGCTGTCGTCCTCGGTCACGATGTCCGGTGGCACATCGGTGTCGTCCGGCGGCGGGACCTCGGTGTCCGCCTCGACCTGCACCAGCCGGGCCTGACCGGCCTCGTCCTCGCTGTGCTGCGGGTCGCCCGGCAGCTCACCGTCGCGCT
This sequence comes from Micromonospora yongxingensis, assembly GCF_052601155.1. NCBI lineage: Bacteria > Bacillati > Actinomycetota > Actinomycetes > Micromonosporales > Micromonosporaceae > Micromonospora > Micromonospora yongxingensis. The sequence goes on along the minus strand of NZ_JBQXEO010000031.1, from coordinate 37,768 downwards.
TTCGGAAGCCCACGCCGTGCCCCCCGTCGGTGCCGTTTCGCGTCGGCGGTGGCTACCCGGCGTCGTCGTGGACGAAACCTCGCCCGCCCGCGGCGACCGCCGGTCCGGCGGCCTCGGCCCGCGGCGGGCCCGACAGCAACCGCAGCGACCGGCGACGGCTGAGCGCGACGGTCAGCGCCAGCGCCAACGCGCCGCAGACCACCAGGAACGCCGGAGTGTTGCCGAGGTGATCGTTGACCGCGCCACTGGTGGCTGAGCCGGCGGCGATGCCGAGCTGTCCTGCCGTCTGCAACCAGCCGTACGTCTCGGGGAGTTGGGCCGCCGGGGTGGACCGGGCGAGGATCTCGTCGGTGACGGCGAGGAACGGTGCCAGCGCGAGACCGAAGACCGCCAGCGCGACGGCCATCTGCGGCACGCTCCGGGGAAGCAGCAGCGCCAGCGAGGTGGCGGCCAACGTGCCGAGCATCGTCAGGTACGCCCCGGCCGGGCTGCCGGGCCGACCCAGGCGGGCCAGCAGCACCCCACCGGCCAGGCTGCCCACCGACCAGATGGTCACCAGCAGCCCGGCCTGGTCCGGGTGCCCGACGGTGGTGGCGAACGCGGGCACCAGCACCCACATGGCGCCAATGCCGATCATGTAGCCGATGTGGGTGCCGACGACGGTGCGGCGGGTGGCCCGGCCGGGCAGCGCGGACCGTCGTCCGGCGGGCTGCCGGTCGGCCTCTCGGGGCGGCAGCACGGCGGCCATGCCGAGCAGCCCGACGGTGCCGATCGCCGCGAAGGCGAGCAGCGCCGCCGTGGGACCGCTGAGCAGCAGGCTCAGCGTCACCGCCAGGGGGCCACCGACGTAGAGCACCTCCTGCCCGACGGCGTTGACCGCGTACGCGCGGGCCAGCGCCGCAGCGGGGACCATCCGGGCCAGTTGGGCGCGTCCACTGCCGACGGCCGGTGGGGTGCTGAGCCCGGCCACGGTGGCCAGCGCCACGAACGCGGCCGGCTCGGTGACGACGGCCAACCCGAGCAGGGCGAGCAGGTGGGCGAGGCCGGTGGCGAGCAGCACGGGCCGGCCACCGAGCCGGCCCAGGAGCCGGCCGACCAGCGGCGCGGTGAGCGCCAACCCGATCCCGCAGCCGGCGCTGGCCACCCCGGCGGTGGCGAAGCTGCCGGTGTTCTGGTGACCGAGCAGCACGACGAGCAGTTGCCGCAGCGCGACCGGTAGCTGTGCCACGGTCATCAGGACGATGAGGAGCATCGCTCGCCGGGGTACATTCATGACTTATGAATCTACCCGAGGACGGCTCGCCCAACCTGTTCGGCGCTCTCGCCCTGCTCGTCGGCTCGCGGATGCGCGCGTCGGTCAGCGCGTCCGTCGGGGCCGGCGGTGCGCTCGCCGAGGCGCTCGTCGTCCTCAAGGACCAGCCGGGCGTGACCGCCGAGTGGTTGGGCCAGGTGCTGGGGCTGACCCAACCGGGTGTCGCACACCTTGTCCGCCGGCTCCGGGAGCAGGGCTGGGTGGAGAGGCGCCCCGGCACCGACGCGCGGAGCCGCGCCCTGCACCTCACCACCGAGGGGGCGAGGGTCGCCGCCCGGACCCTGCACGCCCGGCAGGAGGCACTGACCGCGCTGCTCGCCCCGCTGACCTCCGAGCAGCGCGGCCAGCTCGCCGCCATCGCCCGCACCCTGCTGCACGACGAGGTGGCCGACGACCGCAGCCTCGCGCACCTCTGCCGCCTCTGCGACCGCGCCCGCTGCCCGCGGTGCCCCGTCCACGCCGGCTACCGGGAGTTGACCGGAGACTGAGCGCGAGGCGTGCCCGATCGGGTTACCGGCGCCTGCCGCGACGGGCGGGTGCCGTGGCGCGGGAGGGCCGGCGGACCGGGGTGAGCGCCAGCGCCGTCCAGTGTGCCGGGCGGGTGAGCGTCGCCGGCAGCCCGGTGCGGGCGTCACCGCGCGCGGCGTCCAGCTGGGCCTGGTGCAGGAAGAGCGTGGCCGTCAGGTCCGCGCCGCGCAGGTCGGCGCCGCGCAGGTCCGCGCCCGTGACGTCGGCCAGACCCAGGTCGACCCCGCGCAGGTCCGCGCCGATCAGCAACGCCCCACGCAGGTTGGCCCGGCGCAGATCCACCCCGCGCAGGTCGGCCCCGAGCAGGTGGGCACCGCGACGGTCCGGGCCGGCGGGGCCACCCCGGGCGCGCGCCGCGTCCCCGGCTCGCGCCAGCAGGGGGTTGATCCGGTCGCGGTGCGCGGCCACGTCCACCGTGCCCAGCTCGGCCGGATCGCCCGCGGTCAGCGCCACCGTGTCGGCGCGGGCGCGCTCCAGCTCGACGCGCACGTCGGCCGGCGGGCGCAGCGCCAACGCCTCGGTGACATACCAGAGCAGCTCGTGCAGCGGACGCAGCACCGTGAACGCCGCGGCCATCGCCGGCAGTGTCTCCGGCGCGTCCCGCCAGTCCCGCCCGCCGAAGGTCACCTGGGCGACCTGCTGGCCGGCGCCGAAACAGTCGAAGACCGTGCAGCCGGGGAACCCGCGCTGCCGCAGCTCGGTGTGGATACCGCAGCGGTGGTCGGGGCGCAGGTTCGGGCAGGCGTGCCCGGCCGGCTTGTCGATGGCGAAGTCCGCCGACGCGGCGAAGGCGGGCACCACGCAGCACAACCCGAAGCAGCGCTCGCAGTCGGCGCGCAGCTGCGCCGGCCCGGGCGGGGGAGCGGGGCTGGGCGACACGCGGACGGTCCTCCTGGCGATCGGCACGGCGACCACCATTGTCCCGCGCCGCACCGACGGGTCGGGCCGGGGGTCACCGTCCGTGCGTGTCGCCGGCCGCCGTGGAACGGGGTGCGGGAGTACGGGAACCACCCGACGGCTGCGGCGCCAACCGGCGTACCGCCCGGTCCCCGCCGCCGGGACCGTACTTCTGGTCGAAGTGCCGGACCACGGTCGCGGCCGGCGTACGGTCGTCGTCGGCCAGCTCGGCCAGCGCGAACACTCCCGGCGCGGCTCCCGGCGCGCGGGGCGGCAACACGGCCCGCACGGTCAGCGGCCGGGCCAGGCGGAACGCGTGGCAGTCCACGTAGTGCTGCCCGTCCACCGTCACGTAGGGCACCTGCACCTCGACCACGTCGGAGTCGTCGTGGCGCAACGTGACCGTCACCGACCAGTACCGTTCCAGGTCCAGGGTTGCCTGCTCGTGCTCCCACAGCTCCTCGAACCGGGCGTGCACGAACCCACCCCACGGGCTGTCCATGTCCACCTCGAGCTGGGGCACGTTGAACGACAGCTTCCCGATCGGGAAGAACGAGATCAGCGCGCGTCCGTCCCACTGGTAGAGCTGGATCGACGGGGAGGCGTCGTACAGGCGGACCTGCAGGCGATGCCGCAGTCGGGGGTCGAGGGTCTCGGCGAAGGCGGCCAGGTGGCGCAGGTTGGTGCGGATCTGCCGTGGCACGTCCACCCGCTGGCGTTCCAGCTCCTCGGAGCGCTGCTGGGCGGCGGTGCAGTCCGGGTCGAGCAGGAGCAACTGCACCTGGGAGCCGTTGGTGAGCGCCGCGCGGACCGCACCCAGTGTCTCCTCGCGGTGGCGCTGCTCCAGCAGGATCGTCCAGGTGTCGAGGATGCGCACCCGGCGGCCGGCGCGGTGCAGCCGCGCCACGAACGCCTGCTGGTCGAAGCTCAGGTGCTCCTGCACCCGCGCCTTGCGGGCCTCCTCGAACAGCGGGTCGAAGATGACGTACGAGATGGCCGCGAGCACCACGCTGGCGCCGAGGTTGAGCAGCAGGTCGCTGAGGAAGCCGGTGCTGCGCCAGGCGGCCAGCAGCATCAGGGCGGCGACCCCGAGCAGCGTCCCGCCGACACCGAAGGCGCGTCGTTGCCGGCCGCCCCGACCGACCCACTCGGGCATCCGGTCCCCCTCCGTCGTCGACCGGCCCCGCCGCCGCCCGTTGATCACCGGAATGCGGAGGATACGTGCCCGCTTTGCCGGGCGCTGTCCCGTTCACGACCGCCGGTTTCACCCGCCGGAGTCATCGCACCGCTCATAGGTGACGGTAACGGGGTCGGGCGACAGCGGCCCGGCAGGGCTGACCGGCCCTCAGACCGATCGCCAGTCGTTCGAGGTCAGGGAGTTGGCCTGCGGGCCCATCAGCAGCATGCCGCCGTCGACGGGCCAGGACGCGCCGGTGACGTAGCTGGCGGCGGGGGAGGCGAGCAGTGCCACCACGGCGGCCACCTCCCGGGCGTCGCCCGGCCGCCCCACCGGTACACCGGGCCGGTCCTGGGTGAACGGGTCGACGTCCTCCTGGTCGGTCATCGGCGTGGCGATCTCGCCCGGTGCGACCGCGTTCACGGTGATCCCGTCGGGCGCCAACTCCTGCGCCATCACCTTGGTCAGCAGACCGAGCCCGCCCTTCGCCGCGCAGTACGCCGCCGAACCGACCCGGGGGGCGTGCTCGTGCACGCTGGTGATGTTGATGATCCGCCCGCCGACCCCGGCCGTCCTCATCCGCCGCACCGCCCGCTGGGCGCACAGGAACGGCCCGTCCAGGTCGACGGCGAGCACCTCGCGCCACTGCTCCCACCCGGTGTCGACGAACGGGGTCGAGGCGCCGGTGCCGGCGTTGTTGACCAGCACCCCGACGCCGCCCAGTCGGTCGGCCAGCTCGTCCACCACGGCCGCCGCGTCCGGCAGCCGGGTGAGGTCCATCTCGACGGCCTCGCAGCGCCGACCGGTGGTGCGCACCTCGGTGGCGGTCCGCTCGGCGCCGTCGGGGTCGCCGTACCAGGTGATGCCGATGTCGAAGCCGGCCTCGGCCAGGGCGACGGCGCACGCCTTGCCGATGCCGGAGTCCGCGCCGGTGACGACGGCGATTCTCGGGTAGTTCTCGTATCGCTGCGGCATGCTTGCGCACTACCCCGGCCGGACCGGCTCAACCGGGTCGCCCTGGTGTACCGGTGGACACGGTGGGTAGCCGCCTGGCATGGAGCTGGTTCAGGAATCGCCGTACCGGTTCCGGATCGACCGCCGGGCGCCGATGCGGGTGCCCGGGGTGGTGTTCGCCGTGCCGGAGCTGCTGCCCGACGTCGGTGCCGACCGGTCGCTGGACCAGGTGGCGAACGTGGCCACCCTGCCCGGCATCGTCGGGGCGTCGTACGCCATGCCCGACGTGCACTGGGGTTACGGCTTCCCGATCGGTGGGGTCGCCGCCACCGACGTCGCCGAGGACGGGGTGGTCTCGCCGGGCGGGGTCGGCTTCGACATCTCCTGCGGGGTGCGGTTACTCACCGCCGACCTGGACCGGTCGGAGCTTCCCCGGGTCCTCGACGCGCTGATGGACGGCCTGGACCCGGCGGTGCCGCGCGGCATGGGTCGGGGCGCGGTCTGGAACCTCGCCGACCGGGCGGAGCTGGACGCGGTGCTGCGCGGCGGTTCCCGGTACGCGGTCGAACAGGGGCACGGGGTGCCCCGGGACCTGGCCCGTTGTGAGGACGGCGGCGCGGTGGCCGACGCCGATCCGGCGCAGGTCAGCGAGCGGGCCGTGCAGCGCGGGCAGGGTCAGGTCGGCAGCCTCGGCTCCGGTAACCACTTCCTGGAGGTGCAGGCCGTCGAGGAGGTGTACGACGAGCCGGTCGCGGCGGCCTTCGGGCTGCGCCTCGGCCAGGTCTGCGTGATGATCCATTGTGGCTCCCGAGGGCTGGGCCACCAGATCTGCACCGACCACGTGCGGATCATGGAGCGGGTCATGCCCCGGTACGGCATCGAGGTGCCGGACCGGCAGCTCGCCTGCGCGCCGGTCGGTTCCCCGGAGGGGCGGGCCTACCTGGGTGCGATGGCCGCCGCGGCGAACTACGCCCGGGCCAACCGGCAGTTGCTCACGGAGTCGGCCCGCCGGGTCTTCAGCCGGGTTGCCGGGAGCGGCCTGGATCTGGTGTACGACGTGTCGCACAACCTCGCCAAGATCGAGGAGCACGGGCGTGACGGCGGCACCCGGCGGCTCTGCGTGCACCGCAAGGGCGCCACCCGCGCGCTGCCGCCCGGGCACCCCGACCTCCCCGACGACCTGGGTGACGTCGGGCAGCCGGTGCTGATCCCGGGCTCGATGGGCACCTCGTCGTACGTGCTGACCGGCGTCGCCGGCAATCCGGCCTTCGCGTCGACCTGTCACGGCGCCGGCCGTACCCGCAGCCGGGGCGAGGCCACCCGGGCCGTCCGCGGTCAGGACGTGCGGCGCGACCTGGCGGCGCGGGGTGTGGTCGTTCGGGGCGCGTCCTGGAAGGGGTTGGCCGAGGAGATGCCGGAGGCGTACAAGGACGTCTCGGCGGTGGTCGAGGCGGCCCGGGGCGCCGGGCTGTGCCGACTCGTCGCCCGCCTCACCCCCCTCGGCGTGGTCAAGGGCTGACCGGCCTCAGACGTCCAGGGTCACCGCGCACGACCAGCCGGCGGAGCCCGGGGCGATGTGCAGCGCGTGCAACGACACCGCCTTCGGCACCGCGCCGACCAGCTCCACCGCGTCGGTGCTGGTAGACCGCCAGTGCACCCGCAGGCCGCCGTCGTCGGTCGACCGCACGTCGCAGTCCAGCGGGAGGGTGCCCTCGGTGTCCAGCCGGAAGATCACCTCGTCCAGTACGCCGACCAGCAGGTCCTCGTCGTCGCCAGGCGGCAGGTCGAACTCGGTGTCCGCCTGCGGCCGGGCGCCGCCGGTGTCGGCGAACGTCTCGACCAGCGCGGCGACGGCCTCGGCGAGGCACCCGTCCCGGTCGGGTGCCCACGCCTCGATCCGGACGTCGGCGGTGTGCGGCATGCTCCGGTGCCCCCGTTGCGTCGAGCGCTGCATGCCCTCGATCATGCCGGTCGGTGGCCCCACACACCGCCCGGATCCTCCGGGACCACCGACGGCAGACCGACGGCGTACCGTCGCCGGATGCGGATCACCCGGTTCACCCACTCCTGCGTCCGCGTCGAGCACGACGGTGGGGTGCTCGTCGTCGACCCGGGCACCTGGAGCGAACCCGGTGCCCTGGTCGGCGCGGACGCCGTCCTGGTCACCCACGAGCACACCGACCACGTCGACGTGCTGCGGCTGGCCGGCCTCGGCGTCCCGGTGTACGCGCCCGAGGGCGCCCGGCTGCCCGACCTCGCCCCGTTGCCGGTGACCCGGGTCCGCGCCGGGCAGCGCTTCACCGCCGCCGGCATCCCCGTGACCGCGCACGGCGGCCGGCACGCCGCCATCTTCGAGGGCCAGCCCGACTGTCCCAACCTCGGCTATCTGATCGGCGACGGTGTCTACCACCCGGGCGACGCGTTGCACGTGCCGGACGAGCCGGTGCACACCCTGCTGGTTCCGGCGCAGGGGTCCTGGCTGCGCCTCGACGAGGCGATCCGGTTCGCCCGTGAGGTGGGCGCCGCTCACACGTACCCGATCCACGACGCGCAGATCAACGAGCGCGGCCTGGCCAGCGTGGCCGGCTGGTTCGGCGAGACGATCCACGGCTACCGTCACCTCGTCCCCGGCGACACCGCCTGACCGGCGGCCGTCATCTCGAAGCGTGGTGCGGCGTCGGTGAGCACGGCGACCCGTGTCGGTGCCGACCACGCCTCGGTCAGCTCCGCCGCCAGCGTGGCGACCAGTCGGGTCACGTCCGCCTCGGCGTCCGGGTGCAGCGCCTCGGCGACGATCAGCACGGACGAGGTGGCCGGCCGCACGGCCGACCAGCCGCTCTGCCGGTTCGTCCAGCGCCGGGCGTGCGCCCGGCCGGCGCTGTCGACGAAGGTCACCTCTCCGGGGTCGGGGTGCTCGGTGTCGCCGGCGAAGCTCAGGTACTCCTCGTCGCCCTGCGCCGGTCCGACCACCAGGTCACCGTCGACGCGGTCCAGGTCGAGTACCGCGACCGGGATCGCGTACGCGGCCGAGACGGCGTTGCAGAGGTCGACCAGGGGGTGCAGCCGGGGCAGGTCGCCGTCCAGGCGTAGCCGGCGCAGCAGCGCCTCCGCGGCGCACCGGTAGCGGGTGGGCCGCAGCCCCATGGTCGTGTACGCCCGCCGCCACGCCTGGATCTCCGGGAAGCCGCTCTCGGCGCCTGCGGCCAACCGCTCGCGGGCGACGGCGAGATAGCCGGCGGTCGGCTCGGTGACGTCGGCCGTTGCGGTGATCCCGGTGGCCTGGACCACGCCGGCGACGAGGTCGGGGTACGCGGCGCGAAGCTGCGCGGAATGCTCGAACTGCACGGGACTCCCTATCGTTCGGTGAGGGCGAGTGTCACGCCGAGCGCGACGAAGGTGCCGGCGACGGACCGGCGCAGCCAGTCGGTGACCCGTGGCCGGGTCAGCACCCGGTCGCGCACCCGGGCCGCGAAGACGCCGTAGCCGCTGAACACCACGAAGGTGAGCAGCATGAACACCGCGCCGCACGCGAGCATCGACCGGGTCGAGCCCGGCGCGGTGGTGTCCACGAACTGCGGCAGGAACGCGACGAAGAACAGCGTCGGCTTCGGGTTGAGCAGGTTGACCAGCACTCCGGACACGATCACCCGGGCCGCGGAGCGGGGTGTCGCGGTGCCGGTCGCCGCGAAGGCGCTGCGGTCCCGGGCGGTCGACCAGGCCAGGTAGAGCAGGTACCCGACGCCGAGGTACCTGACCACCTCGAAGGCCGCCGCGCTCGTCTGCAACAGCGCGGCGAGGCCGGTCAACGCCGCCAGCAGGTGCGGCACCACCCCCAGCGTGCAGGCGAAGGCGGCCAGCACACCGGCCCGGGCGCCCCGGGACAGTCCGGCGGAGAGGGTGAAGAACACCCCGGTGCCCGGGGTGACCACCACGATCAGCGTGGTGATCAGGAACGGAACTGTCACGGATGTCCTCCGGTGTCGCTCGACGGGGCTGTCTGATTCCCACTCTGCTGCCAAGATGGTCCGGTGAGCAGGGCCAAAACGAGGGCACCCGACAGGTCCATAACGACCGGGTCGGACTTTCTGCACCTGACCATCGCCGACGCCCCGCCCGGCGGGCGCGCCGACTGGCTGGCCGCGCGGCTGCGACAGGCCATCGCCGACGGCCGGGTGCCGGTCGGGGGCCGCCTGCCCGCCACCCGGTTGCTCGCCGCCGACCTCGGCGTCTCCCGGGGCGTGGTCACCGAGGCGTACCAGCGGCTGACCGAGGAGGGGCACATCACCGGGAGGGGCCGGGCCGGGACGGTGGTCGTCGCCGCGCCGCCCGCACCGGCGACCCCGACACCCGCCCCGGCCGCCGCGCCGGCGCCGGGAGCGCTCTTCCCGCCGGCTCCGGGCAGCGACATCTTCGACGCGGTACGCGCGGCGAGCGCGACCATCGACCTGACGCCCGGCGTACCGGATCTGACCGCCTTTCCCCGTGCGGACTGGCTGCGCGCCGAACGGACCGTGCTGGCCCACCTCGCCGCGGCCGACTTCGGCTACGGCGATCCGTGTGGCACGCCCGCGCTGCGCCGGGCCGTCGCCGCCTGGCTGGCCCGCAGTCGAGGCATCGCCGTCGACCCCGTCGAGGTCATCATCGTGGCCGGCGTGTCCCAGGCGCTCGGGCTGCTCGCCCAGGTGCTCGGCGCGGCCGGCATCGACCGGATCGCGGTCGAGGACCCGGGCTCGCTCGGCGTGCGGCAGCACCTGAACAACTGGCGGGTGGACACCCCACCGGTCGCGGTGGACGACGCCGGGCTGCGCGTCGACGAGCTGGCGGCCAGCGGCGTGCCGGCGGTGATGCTCACCCCCGCACACCAGTTCCCGACCGGTGTGGTGCTCGACGGCGACCGCCGCCGCCAGCTCGTCGACTGGGCGCGTGCCGGCGGGCTGATCATCGAGGACGACTACGACGCCGAGCACCGCTACGACCGGCCCCCGGTGCCGGCGCTGCGTGGGCTGCTGCCCGAGCAGGTCTGTTACGCCGGCAGCGTGTCCAAACTGCTCGCCCCGGCGCTGCGGGTCGGTTGGCTGCTCGTGCCGGCCCGGCACCGGGAGGCGGTGGTCGCCGCCAAACGCAACGCCGACCTGGGCAACGCCGTGCTGCCGCAGCTGGTGCTGGCCGAGCTGATGACCTCCGGTGCGCTGGAGCGTCACCTTCGGCTGCTGCGCCGCCGGCACATCCAGCGTCGGGACGCGATGATCACGGCGCTGGCCCGGCAACTGCCCGGCGCGACGGTGCACGGCGCGGCGGCCGGGCTCCACCTGATGATCACGTTGGACGGCGAGCTGGCCGACGGCGAGCTGGCCGCCGCGACACTGGCCCGGGGAGTGAAGGTGCAGCCACTGTCCTGGCACTGCCAGCGGCCGTACCGGCCGGGCCTGGTGCTCGGCTACGCCGCGCGTACGGCCACCGAGATCGAGGAGGGCGTCGCGACGATCGCTGCCGCCCTCCGCTCCGGCTAGGCAGGACCGGCGGTGTCGACGGTGGACATCCACGGTGCCGAATGGACTGCGAACACACACCGGTGCCGCCCGACGTGTCGGTCGCGCTCATACCTCGTGTGCTCTACGTCACGGTAGCGTCTGCCCACGCCGACGCCTCCCGCCGGCGCTCCCAAGGAGAGCGTCACATGACGACACCGCTGAAAGCCGCCACCGCCCTCGCCGCCGTCCTCCTGCTGATCCTCACCGGCGCGGCCCCCGCCCAGGCCGCCACCCCGGCGACGAAGCCCCCGGTCTCCGGGTCGCTGAACACCTACAACGTCTCCGGCGTGTACGTCGCCGGCGTCTCCTCCGGCGGATACCTGGCCACCCAACTGCACGTCGCCTACTCGTCCAGGATCCGCGGCGCGGCCGTCTTCGCCGCCGGGCCGTACTACTGCGCCCAGAACAACGTCGCCCAGGCGCTCTACGGCTGCGGCGACAACCAGTACCCGACCAACGTGTCCGCCCTGCAGAGCTACACCCGGACCTGGGCGTCCTACGGCTGGGTCGACCCGGTCGGCAACCTGTCCGGCGACCCGGTGTACGTCTTCCACGGCGCCAACGACAACACCGTCAAGAAGTCCGTCACCGACGACCTAGTCCGCTACTACCAGCACTTCGGGGCCAGCGTGCAGTACGACAGCGGCTCGGCGGCCGGCCACTCGTGGGTCACCCCGTACGGGACGCGGGGATGCACCGCGACCGCGTCGCCGTTCCTCAACGACTGCGGCAGCGACCCGCAGAACGCCCTGTTGCGCAAGCTGCTCGGTGGCGTGAACGCGCCGAACACCGGCCCGCTCGGCGGCACGCTCATCCGGTTCAACCAGAACACCTTCGCGGTCAACGGTTGGGCCAACGGGCTGAGCATGGACGCCAACGGCTTCGCCTACGTCCCGTCGGCCTGCGCGGCCGGCCAGTCGTGCCGCCTGGTGGTCGCCCTGCACGGCTGCCTACAGGGGTACGGCTCGGTGGGCACCGCCTTCGTCGACCGGGCCAACCTCAACCCGTACGCCGACACCAACAACCTGATCGTCCTCTACCCGCAGGCCACCTCCGCCGTCAGCAACCCGAACGGCTGCTGGGACTGGTGGGGGTACCTCGGCGCGACCAACTACCCGATCAAGGGCGGCGCCCAGCTAGAAACGATCATGAACATGGTCCGCCGGCTGGACGGCTGAGCCACCTGGGCTGACCGGGCGAACCCGCCCGGTCAGCCCAGGAACAGGCGGACCAGGACCAGCACGGCGAGCAGCGCCGGCCCGCGCCCGCCCTGGCGCAGCAGGTCGATGGGGATCATCCCGAACGGCGTGTTCACCGTCGCCCCGCCGTAGTTGATCGGTGGTCGGGTGCCGCTGCGCCACGCGGCGGCCACCACCCCGAGCGCCATCGCCGGCCCCAGCCAGGGCGGCCCACCGTCGACCGTCGGCAGGGTCAGCAGCCACCACAGCCCCGCGCCGATCGCCGGCACCACCACGTGGATTCCGCGCAGCGCCGCGTCACTGCCGCCGAGCGCGCGACGCAACCCCGGCGACCGGCTGATCGTCCGCAGGCCACCGGTCAACCGGTCGGTGGCGAGGTAGCCGAACACCACCTGCGCGGCACCGGCCAGCCCGGGCAGGGCGAGCGCGGCGGCGTACTGGACGAGGATCAGCGCCGTCCAGATCAGCAGGGCGCTGGGGTGGCGGCGCAACCGGCGCACGTCGGCCTGGAGCATCGCCCACCAGCCGGGGCCGGACAGGAACCGGCGGCTGCGCACCCGGCCGATCTGCCGCCAGCGCCGGCTCTCCACCAGGCCGGCGAGCAGGCTCGGGTCGAGCAGGATCGTGGCCGTGGCGGCGGCGTTGGCGAACTGCGCGCCGGTGGTCAGCGTGGCCCGGTCCACCCGGGGCAGCGCGCGTACCGCCAGGACGGTGGCGGCGACCGCGAGGGGCACCCCGACGGCGACCAGCGCGGCGGCCGGCGACGTCGACGGCCGGGGCAGCGCGTCACCGAGGCGGCCGACGACCACCACCAGAGCCGTGACGAGGGCGGCCGCCACCACCGGCACCACCCCGGCCAGCGTCGGCCACCGCCGGCCGGCCCCGCTGCCCTGGGCGACGACGCTGGACGCCAGCGCGGTCGCACCCCACCCCGCGCCGGCCGCCGCCGCCCAACCCAGGGCCGCCAGGTCGGTGACGCCGCCGAGCGCCGCCACACCCACCCCGACCAGCGCGGTGCCGGCCGTCGCGCCCGTCAGCAGGATGGCGAGGCGCGGCGCCAGCCAGGCCCGCCGGTCGACCGGCGCGCTGGTCACCCAGCTCTGCGTCGCCGGGGTGACCAGCAGCGGGCCGAGCGCGCGCAGGCCCCGCCAGGCGAGCCCGGCGGCGGCCAGCAGCGCGGCGACCGCCAGCCACCAGCGCACCCCCGGATCGGCCCGCCCGACGGTGGGCGACTCCAGCATGTCGCGGCTGGCGCTGACCGCGAACCAGCCGTACATGCCCACGAACAGGACCACGACGTACGCGTCGCCCAGCACGTCGCCCAGGGAGTGGTCGTGGTGCCGGCGGCGGGCCCGGCGCAGGTGTGCGCGCACCTGCCGGGCGGTGGGCACCCCGACCGGGGCGTCGGCGACCGTGGCGGGCGGTGCCGTCACCGGCCGATCTCGATCCGCTCGTCGACGACGGCGTCGATCAGCTCCGGGTCGTGCGAGGCCAGCAGCACGGCGGTGCCCGCCTCCCGTTCCCGGCGCAGCCGGTCGGCAAGCCACTGCCGTCCTCGTACGTCCAGCCGCTGTTCCGGTTCGTCGAGGATCAGCACCCGGCGCGGCCGTACGAAACAGGACGCCAGGGCCAACCGGCGGCGCTGCCCACTGGACAACGTCACCGGCAGTTGGTCGCGGGCCGGTTCCAGGCCCAGCTCGGCGACGACCTCGTCGACCGGGTCGGCGTCACCCCCGTGGGCGTACGCGACCAGTTCCAGGTGCTCGACCACGGACAGGTCGGGAAAGAAGTCGATGTCGTCCAGGGCGGCCGCCACCAGGGCCCGCACCTGGGGGTCGGTCTCGTCGGCCCGGCGACCCTGCACCAGCACCTCGCCCGCGTCCGGCCGGTCGGCGCCGACGACGCAGCGCAGCAGGGTGGTCTTGCCGCTGCCGTTGGGGCCCAGCACCACCGCGATCCGGCCCGCCTGGAGCGTGAAGCTCACGTCGTCGAGCACGACCAGGTTGCCGAAGTTACGGCCAAGTCCCCGCACCGAGAGCGCATCCACGGTCACACACTCTCCCAGACCCGTTCCACCGGCCAACGTGAGCGATCGACATCACGCCGGCGCCCGATGCCGGACCGGAGCGTCCCGCCGACGCTCGTCCGCTGATCACGGGCCGGCTGGTGTCCGGTCCGCGCCGTCCTCCAGGCGGCGGTCGGCGGCGGCCAGCCCGTCGGCGTCGTCGACCTCCTCGGCCACCGCCGCCGCGTCCGCCCAGTGCCGCCGCGCCTCGGACCGGTCGCCCAGCTCGGCGGCGGCGTCACCCAGGTACAGCAGGGTCCGCGCGAGCCCGGGGGTGGGGCGGCTCTCCTCGCGCAGCCGCCGGCTCTCGGCCAGCAGCTCGTATGCCGCGCGTGCCTGGGCCGGCGTGGCGGTCAGCAGCGTCGCACCGGCGTTGAGCAGCGCCGCCGCCCGGCTGGTCGGGTCGCTGACCGACTCGTACTCGCGCAGCGCGGCCCGCCACGCCTGCGCGGCGTCCAGGTGCTCGCCGAGGGCGGAGTGCACCAGCACCAGGTTCGTCAGCGCCGCGGCGTAGCCGCGCGCGTCACCGACGGACCGGAACGTGTTGGCCGCCCGCACGAGGTGGTGGTGGGCGGTGTCCAGTTCGCCCCGGGCCAGTTGCGCCGCGCCGAGGCCCAGGTCGGTGAGCGCGAGCCCGGCCCGGTCCGCGCCCGAGCGGTGCCGGCGGGACAGCTCCAGGTGCTCCACCGCGTCGTCGAGCTGCCCCAGGTCGAGCAGGGCCAGGCCGAGGTTCATCCGGGCCTGGGCGGTGCCCCGCCTCCCACGCTCGGCCACCGCCAGGGTGAGCGCGGCGGCGGCGCCCTGCGGGTCGTGCCGGCGCCGGCGCAGCACCCCCAGCTCGTTGTGCGCCCACCCGGCGATCTCGGGCCGGTCGTCGGCGGTCGGGGTGTTGAGCACCGTCCGGCACACCTGCTCCCACTCGTCCAGCCGCTCAGCGTGTGCCAGCCACCCGCACAGCGCCACGGCCAGCCGGAACCACCACCGCCGCACCCGCCGGGGCAGCGTCTCGGCCGCGCCGGCCGGCACCCGCACCACCGCCAGGAGCAGTTCCTGGTGTAGGTCGAACCAGCCGTACGGGTCGTCGTCCAGCGGCAGTGACCACTCCCGGTCCGGTGGGGAGCCGAGCACGGCCAGGTTGGCCGCGTGCCGTTCGGCCCGGCGGGCCAGGTGCCGGGTCAGTCGGGCCTGCGCGGCGACCCGGGCCCGCGCGGGATCGGCACTTCGCAGGTGCAGCCGGGCGTTGCCGGCGAGCAGCGGGCGGATCTCGTACCGGTCGCCGGGAGCGCCGACCACGAACGCCGCGGCGGCCAGCTCGTCGAGCAGAGCCGTCACCCGCTCCGGGTGTCGACCGGCCAGCGCGGCGATGGCCGGCCGGTCCACCGGCGCGGGGGCCAGCGACATCAGCCGGTACAGGCGGCGGGCCTCGCGGGTCAACGCCCGGTACGCGGTGTCCCGCTCGGTGACCAGCCGCGCCGCCGGCGAGATGGTGACCCGCTGGTGCGGGGGTGTCTGCACCGCGCGGCGCAGCGCGTCCAGCACGTCGGCGTGCCGCCAGCCGTGCTGTGCGGTGCGGTAGCCCAGCGCCCGGACGGTGCGTGGCTGCTGCCCGCACAGCTCGACGATCTCGCGGACCGCCGGGTCGGTCCGCGGGTCCGCGCGGCGGATCCGGGCGGCCGGCGCGGCCACGCCGGCCGCGGCGAACAGCTCCACCGCCTCGGCCGGGCCCGGCTCGGCGATCCAGTGCGCGACCACGCCCTCCAGCCCGCTCAGCGCCGGGCCGCCGGCGAGCAGCAGCCGGCAGGTGCGTGCGGTGGGCGGCAGCAGTGGCCGGACCTGCTCGGGGCGGTCGACGTTGTCGAGCACCAGCAGGATCTTGCGGCCGTCGAGCTGGCGGCGCAGCGCGTCGGCGGCGACCGCGAGGGCGTCCGGCCGGCCCGAGGTGGGCGGCGCGGTGCCCAGGACCCCGGCCAGCGCGGTGAGCACCTGCCGGGCGGACCGGGGTCGGCCGCCGCGGCGCAGGTCGAGGTAGTACTGCCCGTCGGGGAAGTCCTCCCGGCACAGGTTCGCCGCCTGCACGGCGCAGGCGGACGTGCCCACCGCCCGCCGGCCCAGCACGGCCACCGCGTGCTCGCGCGCGAGCAGCCCGAGCACCGCCCGCACGTGCTCGTCGCGTCCGGTGAAGCCGGCCGGATAGGGCAGCGTCGGCGCGCCGGTGGCCGGTACGGCGACGACGTCGGTGGGCTCCGGGCTCACCTCCCGGGCAGCGCGGCGGCGGCGCATCTCGAACACCACGAAGCCGACTCCACCGCTGATCACCAGCACGATGCTGGCCGGCCCGAGCACGCTGGCGGCCAGTTCGGAGAGCAGGTTGCTGGCCAGGTTGCCGAGCACCCCGCTGACCAGCGTGCCGACCGCGATGAGCACCGGCCAGCGCGGCCCGCGGCCGGCGCCGGTGGGGCTGGTCACCGGACGCCCCCGGAGACCAGCCCGGCGACGAGCTGCCGCCGGGCGAGCACCACCAGCACCACCGGCAGCACCGAGGCGAGCACCGAGCTGGCGGCCAGCAGACCGCTGTTGCTCACGAAGCCGCGGGTCTGCCCGGCCAGGAACAGCCCCAGCGGTGCCGCCTCCGGCCCACTGAACAGCAGACCCACCACCAGGTCGTTCCAGACCTGGACGAACTCCAGCACGGAGACCGCCACCACGGCGGGCAGGTTGTGCCGGGCCAGCCGGCGCAGGGTGCCCCACCAGCGCCGCCCGCCCAGCCGGGCGCCGCGCACCTGCTCGGCGGGCAGGTCGGCGAACGCGTTGCGCAGCACCAGCACCGCGAACGGCACGCCCAGCGCCACGTGCACCAGGGCCAGGCCGCGGGCGGTGCCGGAGGAGAGCACGAGGCCCAGCACCTCGTTGACCGGTCCGGCGATGACCTGGACCGGCACCACGCTGGCCGCGAGCAGCAGCAGCCCGGTGGCCTGCGCGGCCGGCCCGGTCAGCCACGCCAGCGGGTACGCGGCCAGCAGCGCGACCACCAGCACGGTGGCGGTCACCACGGTGGCCAGCAGCAGCGTGAACGCCAGCGTCCGCCACAGCTCCGTGCCGGTGAGCAGGGCTCGGTAGGAGCCGATGCCCGGCGGTGCCGACCACCAGCCGCGCGCGGCGGCGTCCACCCGCCCGTGCATCGAGGTGGCGACCAGCACCGCCAGCGGCACCAGCCAGGCCACCGCGGCACCCGCCGCGAGCAACCGGAACACCCGCCGGGGCGGGGCGACCCGGCCCGGGTCCGGTGGTGTCTCGGCACGCGGTGGCGGCCACGCCTGCCGGACGAACAGCGCCGCCACCAGGATCCCGCCGACGACCGCCACCATCCACACCACGCCGAGGGCCGCGCCCTCGCCGGTGGTGGTGCCGCCCGAGGTCTGCCACACCCGCAGGGCGAGCACGGCGGCCTCGTCACGGACCGAGCCGGGAGTCATCACCAGGATCAGGTCGAAGGTGCGGCTGGTCCCCACCGCCACCAGCGCGAAAACGACGGCGACGGTCCGCAGCAGCAGCGGCCGCCACTGCGCGTCCCACAGCACGTGGCGTCGACCGCCGCCGTAGGCGCGTACCGCGTCGGCCAGGCTCGGCGGGACCGCGTCCAGCGCGGCGCGGAAGACCAGCACGGCCAGCCCCACCCACGCCCAGACGAACGCCGACATCAGCGCCACCGTGACCAGGCCCGGCCCGAGCAGTTGCGGGGCGTCCTCGGCGGACCGGCCGGTCAGCCGCGCCGCGACCAGCGTGGCGAGGCCCCGGGTCGGGTCGGGGTCGTACATCAGGCGGAAGGTCACCCCGGTGACGACCAGCGGCAATGCCACCGGCACCAGCAGGATCAGGCGGACCAGCCCGCCCTCCTGGGAGCGGCGGGACGCGGCGGCGAGCAGGTAGCCCAGCGCCGTCACCACCGCCGGCACCAGCACCGCCCAGAGCACCGTGCGGCCGACCACCGCGCCGGTGCCCGGCGCGGCGAGCGCGGTCTCGAAGTGATCCACGCCGACCCAGCGACCGTCGGTGGTCACGCTGGCGTGCAGGGTGCGCAGCACCGGCCACACCACCAGGCCACCGAGCAGCACGATGGCGGGCAGCAGCAGCGCGGAGGTGGCCCCGGCCGCGGGGTACGCCCGGCCCCGCCGGGGCGGCCCCACGTCGTCGAGCACCGCCAGCTCGCCGAGCACCCGGACCTGGCTCATCGGCCGCTGCCCGCGCTGCGCGCCGCCGCGGCGAGCTGGCCGGTGGCCCGACGGACCGCCTCGGCGGCGGACACGCCGTCGGTGACGTCGGCGAAGAAGTCCTGCATGATGCGCCAGATGCCCAGGCCGTCGGAGCCGGTGAACGGCCCGGGGAGCTGGTCGGAGAGGTCGAAGCGCAGGGTGCCGGGGGCGCGCATCTCGCCGGCGAGCTGGCGGCGGACCGGGTCGACGTAGCCGTCCAGCGGGATGGTGGTGTTGGGCGACAGGTAACCGCCGGCGCGCAGCCAGGGTTGGAACGAGTCGGCCCTGGTGAGCCACTCGACCAGCTCGACCCCGCCCCGGGCGTCGACGAACGCCACCGCGGCGTCGCCGCCGACGATCAGTGGGCCGCGCCCGCCGGGCCGGGTGCTCGGGAACCGGAAGGTGGCCGCCTCCTCCGGGCCGCGCCGGAACGTGCCGACCACCTCGGCGGTGAAGTCGGCCTCGAAGACCATCACCGCCCGGCGGGAGCGCACCACCTGGATCACCGACTCCTCGTACTGGGTGAGCAGGGCGCGGCGCCCGCCGCCGGGGAAGGCGCCGTCGATGCTCCACAGCTCGGCGAGCCGGTCCAGGGCGTCGCGCACGGGCCGGCCCTGCCAGTCGGCGTCCGGCCCGGCGAGGGCGTCGTAGGCGTCCGGTGCCAGGTCGGCCAGCACGTTCTCGAACCAGTCGGTGAGCACCCAGCCGTCGGCCGCGCCGATCGCCAGCGGTGCCGGGCCGGCGTCGCGCAGGGCGAGTGCGCCGAGGCGGCGGGTCAGCGTGACCAGCTCGTCCCAGCTGCCGGGCGGGTCGGGCAGCACCGACGGCAGGCGCCAGATCAGGGACTTGTGCGCCGCCTTCACCCAGACGCCGTAGCGCCGGTCGCGGGTCATCAGCAGGTCGCTCAGCCCGGTGGGCACCGCGTACTCCGTCGAGGGGCGCACGGGGCGCAGCCACCCCCGCCGGGCGTACTCGGTGACCAGGCCGGGGCGCGGCAGGATCGCCACGTCCGGGCTGGTGCCGGCGAGGTGCCGGGCGCGCAGGAACGCGTCGATGTCGTTGCCGGCGCTGACCACGTGCACCGGGGCGGGGTAGCCGGCGACGACCCTGCGGAACCGCTCCAGCTCGCTTCCGCTCCAGACGACGGCCACCTGCACCGACCGGGTGCCTCCGGTGCAGCCGGCGGCGGTCACGGCGGCGCCGGCCGCGGCGGCGCGCAGCAGGCTACGCCGGCTCACCCGGCCCGTCGGCGTCACCGGCCGATCCCGTCGGGCTCGGTGACCAGCTCGTGCCGGCGGGGGATCTCGGTCAGGGCGGCCTCGTCCGCGGTGCACACGAGCACGGCCACCCCGGGTGCGTCCGGTGGGGAGAGTCGGGGCAGCAGATCGGCGAGGCGGCTGCCGCCGGCCGGGTCGGTGGGCAGGTCGATGACGAGCACCTCGGGCAGGCAGACCGCGGCCCGGGCCAGGGCGACCCGGAAGCGCTGGGCGTCGGAGAGCAGGTGCGGCAGCAGGGCCAGCGTCGGCGCCAGCTCCAGCCGGTCCACCACGGTGGCCGTCCAGTCGTCGGCCACCTCGTGCACCCGTTCGCGTTTGCGCTGGCCGTACTCGATGTTGCGGCGCACGGTGAGCTGCGGTAGCAGCGCGCCGCCGGCGGGCACGTAGCCGATCTGCCGGCGTGGCGGCGGCAGGGCGGTGACGTCGCGGTCGCCGACCAGGACGCGCCCGGTGACCGGGGTGGCGAGCCCGGCCAGCACCCGAGCGACGGCTGTGCCGACCCGGGGTGGTGCGACCAGGGCGGCCGTCGTGCCGGCCGGGACGTCGAGGGTCACCGGCCCGGTGCCGGGGACGGCGACCAGTGCGCGTAGCCGTAACGTGACCCTCACCTCCGGTGACCGCTGGTGACCGTCCCAGGGTGGCACACCGTGCCGACAGTCGATGCCCCTCGGATCTTCCACTGTGGAGAAGTCGGCGGGGGCGGGCTGTCACCGGGCCGACTGGTCGGCAGGCGCGTAGAGGGCGGCCAGCCCGGCCGCCGTGGCGGCCAGCTGCTCGCGCAGCGCGACCGGGGTCAGCACCTCCACGTCGGCGCCGAGGCGCAGCAGATCGCCATGGGCGTGGGTGAGCGACTCGATCGGCAGCACGGCGGTCACCCAGCCCTGCCCGTCGGGCGGCCCGGCGCTGGCGTCCATCGCGGCGACCACCGGATCGCTGCCGATCTCCCGCAGCCGTGCCCGGCCGGCAGGGGAGAGCCGGACGGTGGCCTCGTCGCGGTGCAGGCGGGCCCGGAACTGCACCACGTGTGCCCGCCACCAGGCCGGCAGGTCGAAGTCGGCCGGCCGCTCGAACTCCTGCTCGAGCGGGGTCAGCGCGAGGATCTGGTTGACCCGGTAGGTCGCCGGTGCGCCCCGACCGGGCTGGTCGGCCACCACGTACCAGCGGCCGCCCTTGAGCACCAGGCCGTACGGCTCCAGCACCCGAGTCACCTCACCCCGCCAGCTGCGGTAGCGCACCTCGATGCGGTGCTGCCGCCAGACCGCCTCGGCCGTGCGGGCCAGCTCGGGGGAGGCGTCGCCGTCGGCGTACCAGCCGGGTGTGTCGAGGTGGAAGCGTTGTTGGAGCTGGGTGGCGCGGTCGCGCAGCGGCGCCGGCAGCGCGGCGTGCAGCTTGAGTTGCAGCGCGGCCACCACGTCGCCGTAGCCCAGCTCGCCGGCGGGCCCGGGCAGCCCGGCGAGGAAGAGCCGGTCGGCTTCCTCGACGGTCAGCCCGGTCAACCGGGTCCGCCAGCCGTCGACCAGTTGGTAGCCGCCGGCGTGCCCGGCCTCGCCGTAGAGCGGGATGCCGGCGGCGTGCAGCGACTCCACGTCCCGGTAGATGGTGCGCGGCGAGACGGCCAGCCGCTCGGCGAGCTGGGCGGCGGTCAGCCGGCCGTGCGACTGGAGCAGCAGCAGGACGGAGAGAAGTCGACTCGCTCGCACTTCACTGACACTAGCTGTCAGGGGAGTGGTCCTACCGTCCCGGCATGGCATTTCGCGACAAGGATCTACGAACACCGGGACCGGTCATGGTGGACGGCCGGCAGCTCAAGCGCTACCACATCGACCAGCCGGAGCAGCGGATCGAACCGGAGGTGGAGAAGGCCGCGTACGACCTGCTGCCGGCGCTGCTGGCCGACGTGGAGGACGACGGCACGCCGGCCGCCGGGTGGGTGGTGCTGCACCGGGGGGCGGACAGCGGCGCCTACCTGCTGGCGTACACCTGGGTGTGGGACAACGTGGTGGAGGTCCGCATCGCGGCGGCCGGGCAACCGGCACTGGACTGCCCGGACGATGATCCGACACACTTCGTCGACCTGCGCCGTCCCGGAGCGGGTTGCGTCTGGGAGTTGGCGGTGCTGGAGCACGAGCGCGCCGCCTGGGTCCGGCACATGCTGGTGCCGGAGAGCCCCGACCTGACTGGTTACCTGCACGACACACGAGCGGAAGGGCCGGTGGGCCGCTGATGGGCGACTTCGACTTCTTTGTGGGCACCTGGAACGTGATCAACCGTCGGCTGCGCAAGCGGCTGGTCGGCTCGGACGAGTGGGAGGAGTTTCCGGGGCTGTCGACCGCCCACGGCTTCTTCGGCGGCGGCGGCCACTTCGACGAGATCACCTTCCCGACGAAGGGCTCGGCCGGCGCCACGATCAGGATCTTCGACCCGGCGCGCCAGGAGTGGTCGATCTACTGGATGAACAGCGATCGCGGCGAGTTGGAGCAGCCGCCGATGGTGGGCCGCTTCGTCGACGGCGTCGGCCGTTTCTACGCCGACGACCAGCACGAGGGCCGCCCGGTGCGGTGCCGGTTCATCTGGTCGGGGATCACCGCGACCACCGCCCGCTGGGAGCAGGCGTTCTCCACCGACGGCGAGCGCACCTGGGAGACCAACTGGATCATGGAGTTCACCAAGGCGGCGGAGTAGGTCAGCTCGACGGTGGGGGAGTGGTGTCGCGGTAGATGCCGGCCATCCAGAGGTCGAGCAGCACGTCCACCACGTCCCGCTCGGCGACGGCGGGACCGTCGCCGGCGAACGTGGCGTACCAGACGCGCTCGTTCATCGAGTTGAGCGCGATGGCGAGGTCCCGGGCGGGTAGGCCGTCCGGGGCCGCGCCGCGTCGTCGTTCCGCCTCGATGGCCGCCTCGATGGCCTGCACCCAGCGCTCCAGCACCGCCGCCCAGAGCCGGCGTACCTCGGCGTTGGTGCCACGGACCTGCGCGCAGGCGAGCACCAGCGCGCGGTGCGCGCCGAACGTCTCGTGGAACCGGTGGATCAGCTCACGCCAGCGTGCCCGGGGATCCTCGGCGAGGCGAACGAGCACGTCTCCGGCGGCCGCGTCGGCCTCCTCGGTGACCCGGTCCAGCAGGGTCAGCAGCACCGCGTCCTTGGACGGGAAGTAGAAGTAGAACGTCGGTCGGGAGATGCCCGCGCCCCGGGCCAGGTCGTCGATCGAGATGTCGGCGAACGCGCGCTGCTCCAGCAGCCGTTCGGCGGTCGCGAGGATCGCCGTCTCCCGGTCGTCGCCGGTGGAGCGGGCGGCGCGGCGACCCCGTGCGCCGGCCTTCCCGGTGCCGGTGGGGGAGGTCGTCATGGCCGCTGATGCTACCCGAACTCAACACCCTGTCGACGAAACTCGACAGGGTGTTGACGGGTGTCGACGTCGATGGATAGTGTCCGGTCCACTGCCCCGGATGGAGGAACGCCATGACCTCCGACCACGTCGACGTGCTCATCATCGGCGCCGGCCTGTCCGGCATCGGCGCCGCCTGCCACCTGCGCCGTGACTGCCCCGACAAGACGTACGCGGTCCTGGAGGCGCGCGACGCCATCGGCGGCACCTGGGACCTGTTCCGCTACCCGGGTGTCCGGTCCGACTCGGACATGTTCACCCTCGGCTACTCCTTCAAGCCGTGGACCGACCCGAAGGCCATCGCCGACGGCGCTGCCATCCGACAGTACGTCCGGGAGACGGCCCGCGAGTACGACGTGCAGCGGCACATCCGTTTCTCCCACCGGGTGCTGCGCGCCGAGTGGGACAGCGCCACCGCCCGCTGGACGGTGCACGCCCAGCGCACCGACACCGCCGAGACCACGGTGCTGACCTGCTCGTTCCTCTTCGCCTGCGCCGGCTACTACCGCTACGACGAGGGCTACACGCCGCCGCTGCCCGGCATCGACGCGTACACGGGGCGGTTGGTGCACCCGCAGCACTGGCCCGACGACCTCGACCACAGCGGCAAACGGGTCGTGGTGATCGGCAGCGGCGCCACCGCGGTCACCCTGGTGCCGGCCATGGCGCAGCGGGCCGCCCACGTGACCATGCTCCAGCGCTCACCGACGTACGTCATGGCGCTGCCCTCACGTGACGTGCTGGCCGACACGCTGCGGCGCTGGCTGCCGGCGACGACCGCGTATCCGGTGGTGCGCTGGAAGAACGTGCTGTTGTCCACCCTCAACTTCCAGTTGAGCCGGCGCGCGCCCGGGCTGGTACGGCGGCTGCTGCGCCGGGCCGCCAAGGGCCGGCTGCCGGTCGGCTACGACGTCGACCGGCACTTCTCCCCCCGCTACGACCCGTGGGACCAGCGGCTCTGCGTGGTGCCCGACGGTGACCTCTTCACGGCGTTGCAGGAGGGCCGGGCGTCGGTGGTCACCGACACCATCGACACGTTCACCGCGCACGGCGTCCGGCTCACCTCCGGTGACGAGCTGCCCGCCGACATCGTGGTCACCGCCACCGGGCTCAACCTGCTCGCCCTCGGTGGCCTGACGCTCACCGTGGACGGCGCCGAGGTCGACCTGGCGAGCACCGTGGCCTACAAGGGCATGATGCTCTCCGGCGTACCGAACTTCGCGCTGACCATCGGCTACACCAACGCCTCGTGGACGCTCAAGGCCGACCTGGTCGCTGGCTACGTCTGCCGGCTGCTGCGCCACCTGGACCGCACCGGCCAGCAGGTCGTCACCCCGCTCCCGCCGCCCGACGACGAGCGGGTCCCGCTCATCGACCTGCATTCCGGGTACGTGCTGCGCAGCATCGACGCGCTGCCCAAGCAGGGCGCGGCGGCGCCGTGGCGGCTGTACCAGAACTACGCGCGCGACGTGCTGCTGATGCGGCACGGCCGGCTGACCGACGAGGGAGTGCGGTTCTCCCGCGCTCGTGGCGCCGTCGACCCGGCCGAGTCGGCCGGCACCCGGGTTGCCTGAGCGGCGCATCCCCGAGCACATCCCGGCCTCCGCCGGAGACCCGCCAGGAGAGGAGCACCCATCGTGCAGAGGTTCGACTTCGCCGGCGCCACGGCCGTGGTCACCGGCGCGGCCAGCGGCATCGGTGCCGCGCTGGCGCACGCCCTGGCCCGAAGGGGCAGCGACCTGGTCCTGCTCGACCGTGACGCCGAGCGGCTGGACGCGGTCACCGCCGCGATCCGCGCCGAACACCCGGACCGCCACCTGCACACCCACGTGGTGGACCTCGCCGACGAGGCGGCCACCGGCCGGGTGGCCGCGGAGATCGGGCAGCGGCACCCGCGGGTCCGGCTGTTGATCAACAACGCCGGTGTCGGCCTCGGCGGCCGCTTCGACCAGGTGACGTACGACGAGTTCCGTTGGGTGATCGACGTCAACTTCCGGGCCGTGGTGCAGCTGACCCACGCGTTGCTGCCCACTCTCAAGGCGGAGCCGGGCGCGCACCTGGTCAACATCTCCAGCCTGTTCGGGCTGATCGCGCCGGCCGGGCAGACCGCCTACTCGGCGAGCAAGTTCGCGGTACGCGGCTTCACCGAGGCCCTGCGACACGAGCTGGTCGACGACGGCATCGGGGTCACCTCGGTGCATCCCGGCGGGATCCGCACCCGGATCACCGAGAACGCCCGGGTCGGCAGCGGCGTCTCCCACGAGGAGTACGCGGCCGGCCGGGCACAGTTCGAGAAGCTGCTCACCATCGCGCCGGAACGGGCGGCCGAGGTGATCCTGCGGGGCGTCGAGCGTCGCCGGGGCCGGGTGCTGATCGGCTGGTCGGCGAAGGTGCCCGACCTGCTGGCCCGACTCCTGCCGGCCTCCTACAACCGGCTGCTCGTCACCGGCCTGAACCGGGGCGTCGTGCGCCCGGCGACCGCCGCCGTGCCCACCGCCGCCGCCCCGGCCGCCGACGTGGCCGGCGGCTGACGGTCACGGCGGGCTGCTGCCCCGCTTCTCCTCCTGGGCGAGCACCGCCTCGCGGTGTTCCGGCTCGTCGCGGCGGGCCAGCTCGGCCGCGAGCCGGGGGTCGGCCACCAGCCGCTCCCGGTTGCGGTGCAGGAAACTCTCGAAACCCCCGGTGTACGGGCACGCCAGATCGCCGAGCGCCCGCTCCGGCGCGTAGCGGCAGCCGGAGCAGTAGTCACTCATCTCGTCGATGTCGGTGCCGTCCACCGCGTACGGTCGCGTGTCCACCCGGGCCAGGTCGGCGTACTGGCTCATGCCGATCACGGTCGCGTTCATCACCCAGTCGGTGCCGTCCACGAAGCACTGCCGGAACCAGTCCACGACCTCGGCCGGGCGCCAGCCGCGCTGCAACGCGTAGTTGCCCAGCACCAGCAGTCGGGGGGCGTGGTGCGTCCACGCCCGGTCCCGGACGCTGGCGAGCACGTCGGACAGGCAGCGGGCCTCGACCGCGTCGGCGTCCAGCTCGGCGAACCAGTCCGGCAGCGGCTCGGTGGCGGCCAGCCAGTTGGCACCCCGGAACCCCGGCTCGAAGTACCAGTAGAGCTGCCAGAGGAACTCGCGCCAGCCAAGCAGCCCCCGGATGAACGGCTCCACCGCCGTACGCGCAGCGGTGCCGGCCCGCCATGCCTGCTCGGCGGCGCGGACGGCCGGCTCCGGGTCGAGCAGCCCGAGGTTGAACGAGGACGAGAGCACCGAATGCGCGAACAGCGGGTCGTCGACGCTCATCACGTCGGCGTAGCGGCCGTACCCGGGCAGCCGGTGGGTCAGGAAGTGCTCCAGCCGGGCCTGCGCCTCGCCGTGCGTGGCCGGATACCGGCGAGGGCCGTCGCGGCCGACGAACCGCACCCCGTTGGCCGCCCACCGGTCCAGCTCGCGACGGACCTGCGCGTCGATGTCGTCCTCGACGATCGGCGGTGGTGGCGGTGGCGGTGCCGCCGGCGCGGCGTCGCCCTCGGTGCGGGGTCGCCCGGTCGTGCCGCCCGGGGCGGCGGTCAGCACACCGTGCCGGCGGCGGGCGTGCCGGTAGAAGTCGGTCATCCGCAGCGGGCCGCGCCGGGTCCGGTCCGCCCAGGAGGCGAAGTCGGCCTGGCTGGTGACGAAGCCGCGCGGCGGCAGCACGGTCAGCCCGGGAACCGACCGGGCGAAGCGCAGCGCCGCCCGGGAGTGCGGATGGCACACCTCCACCGGCTCGGCGACCTGCGCCAGCGCCTCCCGGAACGTGTCGGTCCGCAGCAGCAGCGCCCGGTCGCCCAGCTCGGCGGCGCGGTGCCGCAGCGCGGAGAGGATCAGGTGCGCCTTCTGCCGGTGCATGGGCCGACGGCGGAACATCTCCCGGATCTCCACCAGCAGCACCGGCTGGTCGGGGTCGTCGAGGAAGTGTGGCCCGAGCTGGTCGGCCAACAGCCATCGGCGGCGAAGCATGCCGCAATTCTGCCGACTTCCGGGCCGTCGCGCCCGGTGGCGGGCCGGAACCCCGGGGGTGCCGGATCAGGCCGGGTCGGCGTCGACCGGCATCGTGCCCCGTCGGACGTCGCGCCTGCGCATCAACACCGTCAGCGCCACCAGGGCGAAGAGGAGCAGCGCGAGCACGTGGACCGGGACCGGGCCCAGCGGCGCGAGCAGCGCCAGCAGCGCGACGATCGGAAAGGCGACGACCACCGCGCCGTGCTGCTGCCGGCGGACGTGCAGCACCCAGACGGTGAGCAGGTAGACGGCGACCGGGACGGCGACCGCGTACCCGGCGGTGACCCCGGAGACGTGCCCGATGTGCCGCTCGTGGTCCACCGCCACGACCAGGCCCGCGCCGACCGCGGCGACCGCGGCGAAGATCAGATAGTGGCCGTAGCCCCAGACCAGCGAGTAGGGCAGCCGGTCGGGCGCCTCGATCGGCCGGTCGAAGTAGAGCCACCAGAGCGCGAACACGATGACCACACCCGCCGCGGTGAGCGTCCACAGGTTCTGGTCGCCGGCGTCCAGCTCGGTCTGGATCGCCACCGAGACGGACAGCACCACCTCACCGAGCACGATGAGGGTGAACAGTCCGTACCGCTCGGCGATGTGCCGGGGATGCCACGGCGTCATTCCAGGCCGTTCGGCCACCGCCGGCACGAGCAGGTCGGCCAGCGCCAGCAGCACGAACGACGCCATGCCCCACTCGGCGGGCAGAGCCAACCGCAGCAACCAGCCGACCTGCACCACGGTCACGCCGATCGCGTAGCGGCGTGCCGCCGCGCGGTGCGCCGGGTCGCCGACCGCCGCTCGGCTCCACTGCACGACGGCAGCCAGCCGCATCACCACGTACCCGTAGGTGATGACGGTGAAGTCGCCCTCGGCGAAGGCGCGCGGCACCCCGGCAGCCAGGATCAGTGCTCCGGTGATCTGCACCAGCGCGGTGATCCGGTAGACGTCGTCGTCGGTGTCGTAGGCCGAGGCGAACCAGGTGAAGTTCATCCACGACCACCAGATCGCGAAGAACACCATCACGTAACTGGTCACCGCGTGACCGAGGTGACCCTCGGAGACGTCGTGGTGCAGGCTGCTGGCGGCCTGCGCCACGGCCACCACGAAGCAGAGGTCGAAGAACAGCTCCAGCGGAGTGGCCGAGCGGTGCGGCTCATCCCGGGATCGGGGCCTCATCGGCCGGTAGAACGGCCGCACGGATGGGGAACGGGTCAACGCAGCTCCTCGGGTCGCCCACACGATAGCGAGCCCGGCACCCGTCCCGAGAATGATCGCCGCAGGCAGATCAGCCGGCCCGGGCCACCCGGGCCGGCGGCGGCGCGACCGCCTCGCCTGCCTCACGCCGGGCCAGGGTGCGCAGGGCCGCCTCCACCTCGGCGGGCAACCGGCGCCGGCCCCGCAGCGCCCACCCCAGCTCACGGCCGGCGTCGAACAGCCCGCCCCGGCCGGCGGCGTCCCGGGCCACGGTGGCCGCCGTGCGCAGCACCACCCCGGCCGGGCGGCGCAGCAGCGCGGTGAGCAGCCGGTTGCGCGCCTCCATCCGCTGCCGGGCCAGCCCGTCCCGCCCCGCCGGCAGAGGCAGATGGTGGGCCACCACCTCGTCGGCGTACGCCAACTGCCAGCCGGCCGCGGCCAGGTCCATCGCCAGCAGCGCCTCCTCGCCGTACGTGCCCAGCCGCTCGGTAAAGCCGCCGACCTGCTGGAACGCCGAGCGGCGCAGCACCACCGCGCAGGCCAGGAAGCCCAGCACCGCCGGCCCCGGCGCGCCCGGCCGGGTGCCCAG
Organism: Micromonospora yongxingensis; assembly: GCF_052601155.1. NCBI lineage: Bacteria > Bacillati > Actinomycetota > Actinomycetes > Micromonosporales > Micromonosporaceae > Micromonospora > Micromonospora yongxingensis. The sequence continues at coordinate 9,376 of NZ_JBQXEO010000031.1, read as the reverse complement.
CGGCGCGCGGGCCATCGCGGCGGACACCGGGTCGAGCCGCTGCTCCCGCCCGACCCGCACCTGCCCGGTGAGCAGGCCGGTGCCCGGGTGCCCCCGCAGGATCGCGGCGGCTCGTTCCAGCGCACCCGGCGCCCAGTAGGAGTCGTCGTCGGCGAACGCCACGAAGGGCGTGTCGGCCAGCTCGACGCCGATGTTGCGGGCCGCGCCGGCGCCCGCGTTCCCGTCGAGCCGCACCACCCGCACCGCGGGAAAGGCTCGGGCCACCGCGGCCGGGGTGCCGTCGTCGGAGCCGTTGTCCACCACGATCACCGGTGCGGCGTGCCGGCCCAGCGTGTCGAGCAGTTGCGCACGTCGGTTGCGGGTGGCCACCACCACGGTCACGTCGGTCATGGCGGCCCTGCTACCCCGGTGCGGCCCGCTCACGCCTGCCGCGGCCGGCCAACCCTCCCGTCGGTCGGGATCAGTGGTGCCGGCGGCCGTGCGTCAACCCCTCCAGCACCAGGGTCAACCCGGCGCCGACCAGCCACACGTCCTTCGCCAGGCCGGTGCCCTGCTGCGTCGGGCGCACGCTGCCCGCCTCGCGCATCCCCGGCGTCTTCAGGTAGAGCTGCACCAGGCCGACGCCGAACGCGGTCAGGCCCAGCCCGGCCAGGGTGGCCGGGACGAACGGGGCGATCAGCGCGGCCCCCAGGGCCATCTCCGAGTACGACAGCAGCTTGGCGAACCGCGCCGGCTCCAGTTGGCCGAGCTGCGGAAGGGCCGCCACGGCCATCCCGTGCATGCCCTGCGCGGCCTCGCCCTCCAGGTTCCGCTTGGTCAGACCCGAGTTGAGGATGTACGCGCCGATGCTGACCCGTAGCGGCAGGTGCGCCAGCTTCATGTTCACTCCCCGTGGCCGTGGTTCGAATGCGGCCCGCGTACCCGTCCCGACCGGCGATAACCCGCCAACCGGCCGACTGGGCCGGCCGTGGTGATCGCGGTAGGTTCGCCAGGGGCCCACCGCCGGGCCCGGCGCACCCGCCCGCCCGGCACCGGCTCCGCCGCAGATCACCAGCAGGAGGCGAAGTGAGCCAGGAAGTCCGGGGAGTCATCTCCCGCAGCAAGGGCGCGCCGGTCGAGGTCACCACCATCGTGGTGCCCGATCCCGGCCCAGGTGAGGCGATCGTCCGGATCCAGTCCTGCGGGGTCTGCCACACCGACCTGCACTACCGAGAGGGTGGCATCAACGACGAGTACCCGTTCCTGCTCGGACACGAGGCGGCGGGCATCGTCGAGCAGGTGGGGGAGGGCGTCACCGAGGTCGCCCCGGGCGACTTCGTGGTGCTCAACTGGCGGGCGGTCTGCGGGGTCTGCCGCGCCTGTCGCCGGGGTCGCCCCTGGTACTGCTTCAACACCCACAACGCCACCCAGCGGATGACCCTCACCGACGGCACCGAACTCGCCCCCGCGCTCGGCATCGGGGCGTTCGCCGAGAAGACTCTCGTGCACGCCGGGCAGTGCACCAAGGTGGACCCGGCCGCCCGACCCGCCGCGGTGGGCCTGCTCGGCTGCGGCGTGATGGCCGGGCTGGGCGCGGCCATGAACACCGGCAACGTCACCCGTGGCGATTCGGTCGCGGTGATCGGCTGCGGCGGCGTCGGCGACGCGGCGGTCGCCGGGGCGGCCCTCGCGGGCGCCACGACGATCGTCGCGGTGGACACCGACAGCCGAAAGCTGGACTGGGCCCGGAAGTTCGGCGCCACGCACACCGTCAACGCCTCCGAGACCGACCCGGTCGAGGCGATCCGTGCCGCCACCGGTGGCTTCGGCGCCGACGTGGTGATCGACGCGGTGGGCCGGCCGGAGACGTGGAAGCAGGCGTTCTACGCCCGGGACCTGGCCGGCACGGTGGTGCTGGTGGGCGTGCCCACCCCGCAGATGCAGATCGAGCTGCCGCTGCTGGACGTCTTCGGGCGCGGCGGCGCCCTCAAGTCCAGTTGGTACGGCGACTGCCTGCCCAGTCGGGACTTCCCCATGCTCACCGAGCTGTACCTGCAGGGCCGGCTCGACCTGGACGCGTTCGTCACCGAGGAGATCGCGCTCGACCAGGTCGAGAACGCGTTCGACCGGATGCACCACGGCGACGTGCTCCGCTCGGTGGTGGTGTTCCCGTGACCGCCCGGGTCGACCACGCGGTCACCTCCGGCACGTTCTCCCTCGACGGGCAGACGTTCGACGTGGACAACAACGTCTGGGTGCTCGGCGACGACAGCGAGTGTGTCGTTCTGGACGCGCCGCACGACGTGGACGCGATCCTCACCCTGGTGGGCGACCGCCACGTCCGGGCGATCCTGGCCACCCACGCGCACGACGACCACGTCCGGGTGGCGCCCGAGCTGGCCCGGGCCACCGGCGCGCCCGTGCTGCTGCATGCCGCCGACCGGGTGCTCTGGGACATGGTGCACCCCCAGTTGCCACCGCACGGCGAGCTGCACGACGGGCAGAGCATCGAGGTGGCCGGCACCACGCTGCGGGTGCTGCACACCCCCGGGCACAGCCCGGGCGCGTGCAGCTTCCACGCACCGGAGTTGGGCGCGGTGTTCACCGGCGACACGCTCTTCGCCGGCGGGCCGGGCGCCACCGGCCGCTCGTACAGCGACTTCGACACCATCGTCCGGTCGATCCGTACCCGCCTGTTCAGCCTGCCAGCGGAGACGGTCGTGCACACCGGGCACGGCGACGACACCACGATCGGCGCGGAGGCTCCACACCTGCAGGAGTGGCTGAGCCGCGGCCACTGAGCGTGGTTTCCGGTCGCGGGCCGGTGGGCGGGGCCCCGATGAGCGTCAGCGCTCGTCCACCGCGCCCAGCACCGGCTTCACGTCGAGCACCGGGGTGCCGTCCAGCGCCTCGAGGTCGGCCACCCGGACGCGCAGCCCTTCCGCCGCCAGCACCCGCACTCGGTGCAGCCCGATTGGGTTGGGCCGGTGTGGGGAGCGGGTGCTGAAAACGCCGGTCTCCGGCCGTGTCTCGTCGCCGCGCGGGTGCACCGCCAGGATGTCCCGCCGGGCCCGGTCCAGCCAGGTCAGCACCAGCAGCTCCGCACCGGCCCGTACGTCGCGCAGGGCCCGCTCGACCTGCGGGTCGAAGACCAACCAGGCGTCCGGGGCGCCCTCGTCGCCTTGCCTCGGCGCACACGCCGCGTCGGTCAGCGGTGAGGCGACCCGGCCGACCGGGCGCAGCAGGTACGTGTCGCCGCTATCGGCTTCGTCCATGGCCGCTCCCTTCCGGACGGTCCCAATCTAGCGCCGCTGGCCGGCGCTATGATCCCGCTCATGGCAGCCGAGCACCCCGCACCCGTCGTCCGTCAGCTGCGCCTCGTCGTGGAGGCAGCGGACCACGAGGCGGCCGTCGCCTTCTTCCGGGACGCGCTCGGCCTGCGTGAGGAGGCGGCGTTCAGCGGCGACGGGGACGCCCGGGTGGTGATCCTGGACGCCGGCCGCGCGACCTTGGAGATCGCCAACCCGGCGCAGAAGCGCATGATCGACGAGGTCGAGGTAGGCCGGCAGGTCGCGCCCCGCATCCGGGTGGCCTTCGAGGTGGACGACGCCCGAGAGACGACCTCCCGACTCGTCGCCGCCGGGGCGAGCGAGATCGCGCCACCCACCCGCACCCCCTGGCAGTCGCTCAACGCCCGCCTCGCCGCGCCGGCCGACCTTCAGATCACCGTCTTTCAGGAGCTGCACACGCCGGAGGAGGGGGCCGAGACGGACGGCGCCAGCACCGGACGTGATCGTTCTGACCGGTCCTGACCGGTCTGACACCGCCTGACACGCGCCGCGCCGATCGTCCGAAAGCTCGTACTGCTGCACCTCACCCATCGTGACATGGTGGCCGATCACGGACGGTCCGCGGAGACCCCAATCCACACCGCGCCCGCAAGTCGCGCCCGCCACCTGTGTCGGGCCCTTTGCTCTGCTTCAACAGACGCAACATGTCCCTTGACCTGCGTGAGGCGAATTTCGGGTGGCTCCGGATGTTGTCGACAGGTCCGCACGGTCCGTAACTGTCGCGTCTGTTGAGGCAGAGCAAAGGCTGATGGGTGGGAGTGGCCTACCGCCCCGAAGGGCCACGCTGCGTCACTATTGCCGGGCGCGGGCGGTGAGAGGTTGACCTGTCCGGTTTCCGGGGGGTGACCGGGACCGCACCTCGCCGAGCGTGAGCATTTCCGGAATGCCCGACAGGTGAACCTGGTTGTGTCCCCCGTACCGCCGGAGCCCAAACCCTTTTCCGCGGTCATCTCCCGAGGAGTGTTCACCCCGGAGCGCTCCGCACGATCGAAAGGGCAACCATCGTGAAGGTCGACTTCACTCGATGGCTCCCCGCCATCGCTAAGGACCAGTACCGCAAGACCGCGCTGAGCGTTGTGGGTGTTGCCGCCCTCGGTGGCCTGGCGCTCGCACCGACGGCAGCCGCAGCCCCGGTCACCTCCGGGCCGCACCAGGGCGCTGTCGCCGCCATCGACCTCGCCACCGGCAAGGCCGCCACCTCCGCACGTCAGGAGGACCAGCCCGTCGAGTCCGGGCTGACGACCGGCTCCGCCACCGGCAAGCCGCCGGCCGGCAAGCCCAGCCGCGAGGAACTGATCCCCCACGGCATCGAGGGCGCCCAGTCGCGCATCCCGCTCGACGACGCGCAGCTCGCCAACGCCCGGGCGATCGTCGACGCGGCCAAGAAGACCGGCGTCGGCGACCGCGGCGCGGTGATCGGCATCGCCACCTCGCTGCAGGAGTCGAAGCTGTACAACCTCGGCCACCTCGGCGCGTACAACGACCACGACTCGCAGGGCCTGTTCCAGCAGCGCCCGTCGTCCGGTTGGGGCACGCCCGAGCAGATCACCGACCCGGAGTACGCCGCCACGGCGTTCTTCAGCGCACTGAAGAACGTGGGCGGTTGGCAGGACCTGCCGCTGACCACCGCCGCGCAGACCGTCCAGGTCTCCGCGTTCCCCTACGCGTACGCGCAGTGGGAGGAGCAGGCGGCGGACCTCGTCCAGCAGCTCTGGTGACACGACAGCCGTAAACCACGCCGGCCGGTTCCCGAACAGGGAGCCGGCCGGCGTCGTCGTGTCCGGTGTCAGGCCAGCGGGGCGGCCTCCCTGCGCAGCTTCGCGGAGCCGGCGCCCACCGACCAGCCGGCTACCCAGCGGCTGGTGCTGGCGGCCCGGGTCCGGTCCGCCAGGTGGTACCAGTCCATCCGGCACCGCTGACGGGTCACCTCCAGCACGCCGTATCCGTGCCCGTCCAACTCCGTCCAGCGCACGTGCGGGTTCGTCGAGCGGAGCAGGCCGGCGCCGAGCGTGCTGAGAGCGTTGCCGGCCGGTAGGCCGAGGAAGTCGTTGACGTTGTCGCTGGTCACCGACGGCACCACGAACTCGGCGGCGGCCGGATCGTCCAGCCCCGTCGAGCGGGTGGTCACCTCGTTCGCCCATGAGGTGTGGATGTCACCGGTGAGGAAGACGACGTCCCGCGTCCCGGTGGCGCGCACGTGGTCGACCAACTCGTTGCGGTCGGCGTTGTAGCCGTCCCACTGGTCGGTGTTGAGCACCGCGCCGTTCTGCGGAATGCCGAGCAGGGCGCCCAGGGGGCCGAGCAGCCAGGCGGGCAGCGCGCCCACGTCCACCCGGGCGATCATCACCGGGTTGCCGACCAGTTTCCACCGGGCGGTGGACGCGGCCAGCCCGGCCTTGAGCCACGACATCTGGGTGTCCCCGGTGATGGTGCGCCCCGGGTCGTCCACCGCCGTACCGGACGCCTGCTGCGAGCGGTACGTGCGGAGGTCCAGCATGGACAGCTCGGCGAGCCGACCGAACCGCAGCCGCCGGTAGATCGAGCCGTCCACGCCGGTGCGCACCGGCATCCACTCCAGGTACGCCTGTCGGGCCGCCGCGAGCCGGTCGGTGTACGTCCCTTCGGTCCCCGGGGTGTGGTTCTCCGCGCCGCCGGACCACTGGTCGTTGGCCACCTCGTGGTCGTCCCAGGTGATCACCCAGGGCAGCGCGGCGTGCAGCGCCTGCAGGTCCGGGTCGGTCTTGTAGAGCGCGTGCCGGACCCGGTAGTCGGCGAGGGTGAGCACCTCGTGCGCGGGCCGCACCGCCCGGACAACCGTGCCGCCCGCGTCGAACTCCCCGGTGCCGTACTCGTAGAGATAGTCGCCCAGGTGCACCACCAGGTTGAGGTCGCCGCGCTCGGCCAGGTGCCGGTACGCCGCGAAGAACCCGGCCTCCCAGTTCGCGCAGGACACCACGCCCAGGCGCAGCCGGTCGATCTCGGCGTCGATCGGCGGCGCGGTCATCGTGCGTCCGGCCGGCGACCAGCCGTCGGCGTGGCCGAACCGGTACCAGTACGTGGTCGCTGGCGCCAACCCGCTCACCGCCACCTTCACCGTGTGGTCCCGGCCCGGGCCGGTGTGCTGCGTCCCGGCGGCCACCACCGTGGTGAAGTCCGGGTCGGCGGCGACCTGCCAGGTCACGTCCACCTCGGGGCCGACGCCGGAGCCGGGCTGCGCCTCGGCGGTCGGGGTCAGTCGGGTCCAGAGCAGGACGCCGTCCGGCAGTGGATCGCCGGAGGCGACCCCGTGCTGGAAGGCCGCGTCGGCCGCGTGGGCCGGGCCACCGCCGGCGAGGGTGGCGCCGGCCAGGACGGCGGTGCCGGCGGATGCGCCGGCCATGCGCAGGAGGGTACGACGGTCGAGGGTGTTCGTCATGGTCTATGTGTCTACCGTCCATCCTGGCCCGTGCGCTGCCCCCGACGACGAGATTTCGCCTCCCCGTCGTCGGGGGTTCCGCTCGGTCAGCAGGCGGGGTAGAGGCGGCGGGTGCCGACGCCGGCGGCGTACGCGGCCCGGTCGCTGAATCGGCAGCCGTAGTCCGCCCTGGCCACCACGGCCGGATCGGTCACCGTGTCGCCGGCAGGGCGTTTGCCGGTGCGTACCCAGGACACCAGGTCGTCCCAGGCGGCGCCGGCCTCGGCGGGGCTGAACTCGCAGTGCTGCGTGGCCCGGATGGCCCGCTGCACCACCAGCCTGCCGCGGCCGTGCCGGGCCACGTCCGTGGCGTACGCCTGCTCCATGCTGAACGGCACGAACAGGTCACCGAGGCCGTGCAGGCTGAGCACGGGCGCGGTGGGCCGGCCGGCGATCCGTGGCACCTCGGTCAGCGTCGGCAGGAGTCGCTGCCGGACGTTCTCCGGGGCGATCCGCGGAACCGTGGCGTTGACGTTGACCGGGCTGTTCGGGCTGTAGCGGGTGAGCAGGTTGGTGGAGAGTTGACCGGGCCGCTGCGCGGGGGAGTCACCGCCGCTGGTCACGCTGATCGAGAAGAGGAAGTCCTTCCACACGGCGAACGCGGCGTCCGCGCCGGGCCTCGGCCCACCGGTACGGTTCACCGTGATCGCCCGTAGCTGTTTACCCCGGTCGGTGGTGGTGTCCGGCCCGGTGGGGGTGAGCCCGGCCAGACCGAGGGCCACCTGGATGCGTGGTACGGCATTCGTCAGGTAGTCGGCCGGCGTGGGGTAGGCGGGCACCCCGGCGAGGGTCTGCGCGACGAGGTTGTAGTCGAGGTAGAAGTCCAGCAGCGTCTGGTCGCCGAGCACCCCGCACATGGGCAGCGCCCCGTCGTAGTAGCCGGGGTACTGCTCCAGCGAGCGGCCGATGACGTACCCGCCCATCGACACCCCCGCCAGGTAGGTGTGGTGCGGCCGGCGGATCGTCCGTCCGAAGTGCTCGGACAGGTCCTTGGTGCCCAGCACCCCGGAGCGGATGTCGAAACCGTTGCGGTCGTACGACGACGACGCCCAGGCGTACCCCTGCTCCAGCAGCCGTTGGCGCAGCCCGAAGCCGGGTTGCTCCGGCGAGAGCACCGTGCCCTGGCCGCGGTAGCCGTGCGCCCACAGCACCAGGTCACCGTTCCAGCGGGCGGGGACCTCGATGATGTACCCGGCGTGGCGGTGCACGCCCTGGCGTACCGTCGTCGGTTTGCCGGCCACGACCAGCGGCGCGAGCGGCGGATTCTCGATGGTGTACCCGGGCAGCGGCTGGCCGCCTGTCGGGTCGCGGTCGGCGGCGCTGGCCGGCGCCGCGCCGGCCAGCCCGACCGCCAGGGTCAGGGTCGCGGTGGCGCCGAGCAGACGGCGGAGGGTACGGACGGGTGTGGACAGCATCGGTGCTCCCCATCGGACGGATGTCGCCCGGGGGGCGACCAGGCGGGACGGTTGCCTACCGGCCGGTAGCGTCCTGAACCTAGAACCGCCGTCGACCGGAGTCAATGGCTGCGCTGATCGCCCGGTCAGGCTCAACTGTCCGGCCGGTCAGAGCAGGCCGTGATGGTGGGGCCCGGCTGTGTGGCCTCGCAGGTCGGTCGGGTTGACTGGTCGCCGTGGACGAGTCGATCTGGGAGGCGGCCCGCGCGTCGCGTGGCTGGTTGGACGCGGCGAACGGCACCGGGCAGACGGAACTGACCTGCCGCATCCTCAAGCTCACCGAGGAGGCGGGGGAGGCCTCGGCAGCCTGGATCGGTCTGCTCGGACAGAATCCGCGCAAGGGCGTCACCCACACCCGCGAGGACGTTGCGGCGGAACTGGCCGACGTCGCCTTCACGGCGCTGGTGGCAATCGAGAGCCTGGGCCTGGATGCGCGGACGGTGCTCGACTCCTGCGCCGCCAAGGTCCGCTCCCGGCTCGCCGGCTGACCGGCTCAGCCCGCCGCCGGTGGTGCCGGCGACTTCCTTGGGCCACCCAGCAAGCCAAGCCCGCCGGGTGGCGGTCGCGGTCGTGTCCGCGATACCTGTGAGGCATATGTATGCCTGTGAGGTATCGGCAGTCGTGTCGACGCCGGCCGGGTGTCGCCTCCTGAGGTGATCGACTCGGTGTCGGTGATGTCGGGGTGTCCCCGGGGTCAGGATGCCCCGATGTCACGGATGCCGAGTGGATCACCACCGCTGGGGCCGGTGTGACGCCGGGACGGTCGGTCGACCCGATCCCGACGGTGCCTGTTGTCCGGTTCATGCCGGGTTGACCTGTGACCCGATGCATCCGCGCGGCGGAATCGTGGCCGGCCCGGGGTCGTTACATACCCTGACGATCGCAGCACCACGGCCCGCCACCCCGACCCCCAAGGTTGGAATGCCAGGCCACCCCCGGTCGTTACAGATCCCCTGAACGACCGCACCAGCACCCGCTCAACGGGGTGCCGATGGACGGGCCACCCCCGGAATGACCCCGGCCCGGCGGTCGTTACACACAGACCCGGCGCCACGAGCCCCGCGCCCGTGAGCCGCCGAAATGACTTTTTCCCCGTGTTTGAGAAGCGCCGGACGAGGTGCTTGCACCCGCGTGTCGTT
>NZ_JBQXEO010000030.1:0-83117 GCF_052601155.1 Micromonospora yongxingensis | reverse complement strand
CCGTCCGGCCCGGAGAATGGGCCGGCCGGACCACGGGGACAGGTCAGCCGACCTGCCGGATGGTGAGCGTCGCCGACCCGGTCTCCTCCGCGTCCAGGTCGAGCGCCAGGGTGTACGCGCCGCCCTCGGGCAGCGGGCCGGTCTCGAAGCGCCCCGTCCCGCCGATGACGCAGCCGCTGCCCACCGGGGCGCCGTCCGGGCCGGTCAGGATCAGGATCCCGCACCGGTCGGGCAGGTTGGCGGCGGTCACCTCGACGGCGACGCGCCGGCCGGCGTCGGCGGTGAACCGCAGCCGGCTCACCGCGCCGGGTCGGCTGACGGTCACCGTGCCGGCCCTCCCGTCGGCGACGGTGTCGGCCTGCTCGTCGTGGGCGTCGCGGAGCCGCACGTCCGCCCAGCCGGTGTCGGCGGAGTAGCCGTCGAGCTCCAGGACGTACCGGCCGGTGGTCGGCAGGACGAACCCGTCGACGTGTCCCTGGCCGCGGATCACGCAGCCGCTGGCCACCTGCTCCCCGGCCGGGTCGCGCAGCCGCAGCAGGCCGCACCGGTCGGGCAGGGTGGCGCCGGTGACCTGGAGGTAGACCTTCTGGCCGGCGCGCCCGTCGAACGCCAGGCGGCTCACCGCCCCCGGTTGGGCGAGCGTCGCCCGGACCGCCGGCCCCTCGACACTGAGCGTCTTCTCCTCGTCGGTCACGGTGACGACCCGCACCGTCGCCCGGCCGAGGTCGGCGTCCCACGGGTCGAGCACCACCTGGTGGTCGCCGGTCGCGGTCAGCGTGGTGGTGTCGATGTAGCCGACGCCGCGGATGACGCAGCCGGTCGCCAGCTCGCGGCCCTGCGGGTCGAGGAGGAACAGCACGCTGCACCGGTCCGGAACGGTGGCCGCCGGTATCTCGATGAAGATCTTCTGACCGGCGCGGCCGGGCACCTTCATCGCGGCGGTGGCACCGGGCCGCGTCACCTCCAGGCTGACGTCGGCGACGCCGGGAGCGTCGCGCTGAGCCCGCGCGGCGTCGACGGCGAACGCCACCTGACCGGTGAGGCCGACGTCGAGCACACAGCCCGCCAGGATCTGCGGATCGGTGACGCCGGCCCGCCGGCAGACGAGTTCGGCGGTGGCCCGGTTGGGCAGGTCGGCGACGGTGACCAGCCGGTCCGGGAAGCGCCGGTCGGTGAACGTGCCGGTGTCCTGACCCGGCTCGTAGTCGAACAGGGACCGCCGGGCCTCCACCCGCCAACTGTCGGCGAAGCCGGGGTGGAGCGCCTCGAACGTCGGCGGCTGGGCCAGTCTGCCCCCGCCACGGACCGCCAGGTCGTCGGCGGGGTCACCGTCGTGGTCGCCGAGCAGGCCCTCCAGCTTCCCGGCCCGCCCGGCCGGCGCGCTGACGCTCACGCTCAGCCCCCACACCCCGAGCGGGTGCGCGTTCAGCGACGTGCCGTCCGGCCATTCCACGGTCACCGTGCCATCGCCCCAGGTGGTGACGGTGCCGCCGTGGGGCAGCTTCACCCCGGCCGGCGCGGAGACCGGCGGCGCGCCGTTCACCCGGGTCACCGGGCCGTCGGCAGTCGCGTAGACGCCGACCCGATCGCCGGCCACCCGGGCCGCGACGGCGGAGTTGACCGCCACCACGGAGCTGGCCGGGAACATCGTCTGTCGTACCTGGACCTCGAAGTCGTCCCCGGTCGAGCGGCTGAGCACGAACTCCCCGGCGGCCTGGAAGTCGTACCGGAGGCCGTCGTAGGTGAGCAGGTGCGGATCGCCGTTGCTGTTGGCGCAGCGGTAACCCTTGCCGATCACGGAGATCGAGCAACCACCGCTCGGCGGTCGGGGCGTGGGCTTGTCGCAGTCCTTGCCGTTCGCCGGCAGTTTCATCCCGCTGTACGTCGTGCGCGTCGGCACCCCGACCGCCCGCCGGTACGCGTTCTCCGCCAGCACCGCGTGCACCTCGCCAGGATCCACCGCGCTGGCGAACTGACCGCCCTGGGTGCAGAACTGACCCCGGTCGGTGTCGTTGATCTTGTCGAGGGCGTGGTTCATCTCGTGGATGAGGGTGGCGCACTGGTCCTCGGTGAAGCCGGCACCCTCCTCCGGCAGCTTCCGCCCGTCGTTCTCCGGCACCCAGTTGATCTGCACGTCGCTGCCCGGAACGTACGTCGTCGTGCTGCTCTCCGAGCCGAAGATCGGTCGGCGTACCTTGATCTGCTTGCCGGAGCGTTCCAGCGCGTCGAGCACGGCGCCGTTGCCGGAGCCACGGATCTGTCCGACGCAGCCCGCGTACTCCGTCTGCAGGTCGGCGTTGACGCTGACCACGGCGGACGCCGCCTGCGGGGCGAGCAGCACCAGGACCCCGGCCAGCAGCAGGCCCGCCCGGCCCGCGCGTACGCCGACCCGGTTCCGCAACCCGGTCACCCGCCCTTCACCTCGAACGCCACCGTGCCCTGCTCGGCCGTCGCGGCGCAGGCATCCGCCGGCACCCCCGGCAGCGGTGCCCTCAGGTAGCCGAGCACCAGCCGGTACGCCCCCGGTTGGTCGACCGGCCACCACGTGACGGCGGCTCCGCCGTGGCCGTCCGGGGCGGAGGTGGTCAGCGCGGCACCGATCGGGCTCTGCGGGTCGCTGCCGAAGGTCAGCTCCACCGACCCGCGCGGTGGCACCGGGACCAGGTTCTCGACCAGGTACGCGGTGAAGTCCCGGTAGTACGCGGCACCACCGACCGTGGGGGCCACCGGCTCGCCGTCGCGGGTCAGCGACAGCACCGTCACGGCCCCGTCGGGCACCCGGCTCAACCGGCACTCGGCGTCACGGTTGTTGACCAGCTTGAGACGGAGGCTGATCTGCTCACCCACCCGGTACGTCGGCTGCGACGGGCCGACGGTGAGGCCGACCGTCGCGGCGGGATCCTTGGGGGAGGGGGCCGACCGGGACCGGCGGCACCCGACGGTCGTGCCCATCAGCAGCAGGGCGAGGCAGCCGGCGAGCGCCGTGCGACCCACCGACCCTGCCCGGGGTACGCCCATGGGCGGTGCGCCTCCTCCGGATGCCGACGTCCGTCGCCAGCGATCCCGGCCAGCCTGCGTCCTCGGGTGCCGCGACCGCTGTCGTGATCCGGCCCGGTCGATGTCGGTAAGGCGACGGGGGTCGTCAGGGACTGTGCGCGGCGGGATCGGTGGGGGAACAGACGGCGGGCACCGGAAGATCCGGTGCCCGCCGTTGGTCATGGTGTTGGCGCCGGGCCAGACCCTGTTCGGCTGCGTCAGCCGTCTTGGCTGCGGAACGTGGTGGGGGTGCAGGAGTAGCCCAGGTAGTCCTCAGGACCGTTTGCCCCGCAGATATCCATCCGGACCACGTCGTTCGCGTAGACCTGGGCCGGATCCCAGATGATCGAGGACCCGGAGCCGCCGCCGTTGTACTGGGTGTCGATCAGGACGCCGTTGACGTAGACGCGACCCAGCACTCCGTCACCGTTGGCACACGTGTCCCGCACGACGAAATAGTCATCGTTCATGCCACCGCCGGGTGCACCCTCGCCGTAGTCGACGAAGTCGAGGCGACCAGCCTGGCACGAGGCGTTGTCGTCCCAGAGTGTCACGTAGTGGTCGTCGTTGTAGGCGGCGGCGGCTGGTGAGCCGGTGGCGAGCAGGGCAGCGGCGCCTACCGCGAACGCCATCGACAGTTTGAGCGCAAGACGCTGGACCGACATGTGCGACCTCCATGAGTGGTAATTCGGCCGATGAATTCGATGGCCGTTTCCCAGCGTATTGACGCGGCTTGACGGGCTGCCACCGTCGATGTCTGTCCCGAACAACACGCATCTGTCCGGCCTGGTCAATGGCTGGTTCGGTTTTGTTCCGAACAGATGATCGGCGCCATGTGGTGCACGTCGTAACCGATTCCGGAACGCGCAGAAGCGCCCGCCCCCACCCGGGGGACGGGCGCTTCGGTGTGCGAGGTCTGTCAGCCGACCACGGACCTCAGTGGAATCGAGGCGTCGCGGAGTGCGCGTACCAGATCACCCAGGAACGGGTGCTCGTCGGCCTGGCGTCCCTCCGGGTTGGGGATCACCAGGTAGGCCGAGCCGCCGGCCACGGACGCCCGGGCATCCGGGGTGAACCTCTCGACGATCGCCCGCGTGCGTGGCAGGTCGGCCGCGGCCACCTGGATGGTGGTCGGCCGCCACCCGCCGCCCAGTTCCGCCGCCACCGGTGCGGCGGCGGCCGCCGCGCGCGCCGGGTCGACCCCGGCCGCGCGCCGGGGGTCCGGCGCGGCGCCCGTCTCCGGGTACAGCAACGCGTTGGCCACCAGGTGCAGACCGTTCTCGTTGTACGCCCGGAACAGCGGGTTGAACGCGAACAGCACCGCCCTGCCGGCGCCGGTCGGCTCGTCGACCAGTGCCGCAGTGCCCTTCAGGGTGTCGCCCGCGACGGTGTAGCCGTTGGCCCAGAAGGTGTCGCCCGCCGGGTAGCGGAGGACGTTGGTCCCGGTGGTGCTCGGGTTGAGGATCGGGTCGCTGTTGTTGAACTCGAAGTCCTCCGCGGGGCGGCCCAGCGCGACCGGGCTGTCGTGGTCGACGTCCACCCGCAGGTGTGAGCCGATCACCTGGTAGTCGGCCGGTTTGGGCTTCTCGGTGGTGGAGGTGAGCCCGGCGGCCCGGGCCACCCGGGTTCCCTCGTTGCGCAGCCCGACGTAGGTGTGGCCCTGGGCCACCCAGTCGCGCAGGTTGGCCTGCCCGGTGGCGGTCAGACCGCCGGTCGGGCTGCTGCCGTCCGGCACCAGCAGCACCGTACGTCCGGTGAACGCCTCGGTGTTGTCGTTGATGTCGGCCGTGGTCACCGGGGTGAGGTGCAGACCCCACCGCTTGCCGAGCACGTACCTGGCCTCGCCGTGCGAGCCCGACGTGGTCGAGATGCCGGTGCCCTGGAACAGCCCGACGTCCGGCAGGGCGAGGCGGGTCCCGTTGGCCGGCCCGCCCGGGGTCAGGGTCACCCCGAACGATTCGGCCAGGTCGTCGACCGTACGGCTCAGCCTGCTCGCCGGGAGGGCGACCGAGTTGGTGTTCAGGTCACGCACGAGCGGCACACCCCGCCCGAGCAGGGTGAAGGTGAACTCCGCGGCGGCCGCCGAGTCCAGCGGGTACCGGTACGTGCCCCACGGCCACGCCAGCCCGCCGCGGCCGCCGGAGATCTGTCGCACCAACTGGGCCCTGGGTCGGACGTTGTCGCCCGTGTAGATGGTGGACACGCCCATGAGCAGCGGGTTGCTCCAGGACGAGACGTCGTAGAAGTAGGGGAAGGGAACGTACGGGTCCTCGCCCATGATGGCCTGGATCCAGTGTTTCTGCGGCTGGTCCATCGGGATCCAGTACGCGCCCCTGGGCACGGTCACGTTGGTGGCCGCCCGGCCGCCGAAGACCCGCGCGGTGGGCAGCCGGGTGGGCTGCTGCACCTCGTACACCTCGACGTCCATCCGGCGCAGCCGCTCGACGAGCTGGCGGACGTCGGCGAGTTGCCGGTCGGGCAGCAGGAAGTACGAGCGGATGCTGATGTCCGGCACCGGGAACTGGACCTCGTTGGTGGGCTGCACGACCTCGTTCGGCTCCAGCGTGCCGGCCCTGCCCTGGGCGAGCGCGTCGGTCCAGATGTCGAAGTAGTCGGTGAGCACCTCGTGCTTGTTCGCGGCGGCCCAGCCGAGCGTCGCCCACTGGGTGTTGAACTGCTGCTGCACCCGGTCGGCCACCGCCGACGCGCTGCCCTTCTCGAACGTCATGCCAGCCGCGCCGAAGCCGGTGGTCGGCACGGTGTCGCCGTAGCCCATGAAGAACATGTCGTACGTGTCGTAGTTGAAGTAGCACTCGGTGGTGACGGTCTCGTCGCAGGCGCCGTTGAAGCCGAAGCCGGCCTTGTTGGCCGCACCGATCCGGTTGATCCAGTCCACGGCCTCGCCGGCGATCTCGTGGTGGATCGGGTCGGCGTTGGGCGGGAAGAAGTACTGCCGGCCGCCCATCTCGTGGGCGTCGATGAAGACCTGCGGCGGGTATCGCCGCAGGAGTTCGAGCTTGCCGTCGGTCTCCTGCTGGGTACGGGCGAACCAGTCCCGGTTCATGTCGAAGCCGAACTCGTTCTGCCGCCGGGTGGCGTCCCGGCCGTCCGGGTTCTGGGTCGGAACGATGATGGTGACCAGGTTGTCGTTGCGCTGGGCGACCGCGCAGGAGAGGCCGGCGGCCAGCTCGTACAGCGTCTTGAGCGCCGCGTCGGTGCCGCTCTTCTCGCCGCCGTGCACGTTCGCGGTGACCCAGACGATGGCCGGGCTGTCCTTCGCGGTCCGGGACGCCGTCCTCGCGCTGGTGCGGCGGGGGTCCCGCAGGTCGCGGACGTCGTCGGCGATCCTGCGCAGCGCCGACGGCCGCACGTTGCGCTCGTTGGACACCACCGCGTACGGCAGCGGCTGGCCGAGCACACTCGTGGCCATCACGCCGGTGACCACCCGGTCGGAGGCGCCGTCCACGGCACCGAGGTAGGTCCGGACCTCCTCGTTGGTGACGACCCGCTCCTGACCCACGCCCAGCGGGAAGCCGAGCACGGCCTCCGGAGCGGGCACCGTGCTCAGCCGGGCGGTCGGGTCGTTGCTGCACGGGGAGGGCCGGGCGGCGCTCGCGGCCGTGCCGCTGAGCAGGGGAGTCATGCCGAGTAGGAGCGTGATCGCGGCGGCGCTCGCCAACCGCCTCGGAGGGACCGTCCAGGACGGACGCATCGATGGGGCCATGTCTCGTGTTTCCCTTCTCGGGAAATGGCTCGCAGTGGCCGGAGCCTATGAACCGCCGGTACCCCGGTCAAGGTCTGATCGATTCCGATGACTGCGTGGGATGCCTGTGCCGGGGACGGCTGGCAGGATGGTCCGCGCGTCGCGCGCCAATCTCGCCGCTCCGCCGGTGGCGGCCAGCGTGAACGAGGTCGATCGACGGCCGCAGTGGTGTTCCACCCGCAGTCCTCGGTCCCGTCCGGAAGGAGGAGACAATGCCCGCGTCTCTGGAGACGATCACGCTCTCGGTCTGTCCGGATCTTCCGTCCGCCGACGCTGAGCGTTCTCTCGCGTCCTGGCTGCGGTCCGAGGACCGGCTTCGCGACAGGGTGACCGCGCCGCCGGCCGGTTCGACGACACCGCCCGACGAGATGTCGGCGGAGGCCACGGACGCGCTGCTGGTGGCCGTCGACAGCAGCGGCGTCGTGATGGTGCTGGTCCAGGCGATCGCCGGCTGGCTGACCCACCGGCGCGACGACGTGACCGTGAAACTCACTGGTCCGGACGGATGGTCGGCCGAGCTGGACGTGCGCCGAGCTCGTGACATGGACGAGGTGACCGCGCTCATCGAGGCCGCGGTAGGCGCGGTGGCACCGCGACGGGGATAGTCGGCCCGCCGCCGGCCGGGGATCCGGTCGGCGGCGGGCCGGAAGAGCGGTACGCCTACCAGGTCGTCAGGCCGAGGCCGATCGTCTTGGTCAGCGTGGCGTTGTCGTCGTCGCCGTCCAGCGACCAGATCATGGCACCGGCCAGGCCGGCCCGCCGGATGTAGAGCATCTTCTGCAACACGACCGCCGGGTCGTCGTACGTCCAGAACGTCGTACCGTCGAACAGCCAGGCGTGACCGGCGCGGAGGTCGCGGTGCACCGTGTAGCCGTTGCCGGCCAGGGTCTTGAGCTGCTTGTAGTCCTCGTATCCGGCCTCGAAGGTGGCCGGCGCGGGTCCGGTGGCGGGCTGGAACAGGCCGTTGCCGCCGCCGGTGATGCCGGTCCAGCCACGGCCGTAGTACGGGATGCCCAGGACCAGCTTGTCGCGCGGCGCGCCGCGGGCGATCCAGCCGTCGATGGCCACCTCGACGGAGAAGTCCGGGTTGTCCGGCGAACCAGCCGGGACGCGCAGAGCGGACTGCTGGTTGGCCACCGCCTCCCAGCCGCCGTGGAAGTCGTACCCCTGCACCGTGGCGAAGTCCAGGTACGTGAAGATCTTGCGGCCCTCGTATCCGGCGTCCATGGTCGCCGGGTTGGCCGGCAGGAAGGCGGTCAGCGGGTGGTGCTCGCGGGTCGTGCGACCGTACGCGTCGAGCTGCCGGCGGAACTCGGCGAGCAGCTTGGTGAAATTTTCCCGGTCCTCGGGGCGGATGACGTTGCCCGGCTCACCGGCCCAGTTCGGCCACTCCCAGTCCAGGTCGATGCCGTCGAAGACGCCGGCCGCGGCACCCGGGCCGCCTGCGGCGCCGTTTCCGCCCGGCAGGTTTCCCTTCAGGTAGAGGTCGATGCAGGAGGTGACGAACGCCTTGCGGGAGGCGTCGGTGCGGGCGGCGTTCGAGAAGTACGTCGACCAGCTCCACCCGCCCAGCGAGATCAGCACCTTCAGGTCGGGGTGCTTGGCCTTCAGCTTGGCCAGCTGACCGAAGTTGCCGTTGAGGGCCTGACCCGGGGCGTCGGCGACTCCGTCGACGCTCTCCTCCGCCGGGACGGGGCGCTGGTAGTCGGCCCAGGCGTCACCCTCGCCCGGCCCGCCGTCCACATAGCAGCGCCCGTCCTCGCTGAGGTTGCCGAAGGCGTAGTTGACGTGGGTGAGGCGGCTGGCCGCCCCGGAGGTGTCGAGCTTCTTGACGGGGAACGCCCGGCCGTAGATGCCCCACTGGGTGAAGTAGCCGACCCGGTGGTAGCCGGCGCGGCGGTCGGGTTTGTCGGCCGCGTTCGCGGCGGTCGGCGGGGCTGCGGTCACCAGCATCGTCGCCAGGGCGACGACGGCGGTGAGGCGGCGGTGACGGAATGGTCGCATCGGCACTCCCACGAGGAATGGAGCGGAATTAGTAAAGACACTTATCTGATTGATGAAGTTAAGCCGACCAGGGTCCACGGTCAAGAGCCACCAGCCGCACGGGGGATTGTGGGCGCGTTACCCGGTGGTAACGATGTTGTGCCATGGACTCAGCCCTGACCTTGATCGGTCTGCCCATCGCCCTCGGCATCATCATGCTCGGCCTGGGTCTCGGGCTGACCACTGAGGACTTCCGCCGGGTCGCGCAGCATCCGAGGGCCGCCGTCATCGCGCTGGCGTGCCAGGTGCTGGTGCTGCCGGCGCTCTGCTTCGGCCTGGTGCTCGCCTTCGACCTGGCACCCGAGCTGGCCGTCGGGATGATGCTGCTGGCCGCCTCACCGGGCGGAACGACGGCGAACCTCTTCAGTCACCTGTTCGGCGGGCACGTGGCCCTGAACATCACCCTGACCGCCATCAACTCGGTGCTCGCCGTGTTCACCCTGCCGATCCTGGTCAACCTGTCGGCGGCGTACTTCCTGCCCGACGGCAGGAGCATCGGCCTGCAGTTCGACAAGGTGCTGCAGGTGTTCGCCATCGTGCTCGTCCCGGTCGCGATCGGCATGCTGATCCGGGCCCGGGTCCCCGGCGTCGCCGAACGCCTGAACCGCCCGGTGCGGATCCTGTCCGTCGTCGTGCTCGTCGCGGTCATCGTCGGCGCCGTGCTCGGCGAGCGGGAGAACATCGCCGACTACTTCGTCTCCGTCGGCCTGGCCGTGCTCGCGTTCAACCTGCTGAGCCTCGCGATCGGGTACGGGGTGCCCCGGCTGGCCGGGGTCGACCGGAGCGCCGCGACGGCGGCCGGGTTCGAGATCGGCATCCACAACAGCACCCTGGCCATCACGATCGCGCTCAGCCCGGCGCTGCTCGACAGCACCCAGATGGCGATCCCCGGAGCCGTCTACGGCATCGTCATGTTCTTCACGGCGGCGGCCTTCGGCTACCTGGTGACCCGCGTCCGCGCCCGGTCCGTCACCACCGCCTGAGCCGGCGCGCCGCCGACCTCCAGGTGCACGCCCCGGCAGGCGTGCTACCGGAGGTCGGCCAGGATCCGGGCGAGGGTGCGCCGGCCCATCCGGCTCATGGCCGGGTTGCTGTGGTGGTAGTACCAGACCGCACCCATGGACTGCTGGAACGCCCACGCCTTCCCGCGCTCCCACTCCAGGTCGCCGATGCCGAGGTGCTCCCGGAGCGCCTGGCGCGGCCCGGGTTCCAGCAGATGCCACGCGCCCACGAGATCGAGGGCACGGTCCGCCGGACCCAGGCCACCGACATCGAGAACTCCGGCCAGCCGCCCGTCGGAGACGAGCACGTTGCCCGGAATGAGATCACCATGGGTCATCGTGTCCGGGTAGTCGCCACGCGGCAGGTGCCGCAGGCCCGCCCAGACCTGGCGGAGCCGCGCGACGTCGAGGAGCCCTTCGCTGTGCCGGAAACACGTCGCCATCCACTCGTCGTGGTCGGCCAGATCACCGCCTCGCCCGCGCCCGCTGAACCTCCGGCCCCGGGTGTCGATGGCCCGCACGCCCTGGATGAACTCGGCGAGGTCGTCCGCGAACGCCACGGAGCGACCCGGGTCCTGATCGGTCGCCACCGCCCCCGAAATCCAGGTCTGCACCGACCAGGGCAGCGGATACCCGGCGTCGGGTTCACCGATGGCGACCGGCTCGGGAGTCGGAAAGCGCGTCCGGCCCAGCAGCTCACGCGCCGCGTCGGCCTCACTCTCCAGGCAGCGGCGCGCCGGCTCGACCTCCTGCGGTTGCAGGGGAAAACGGGCGGTGTACCGATGGCCGATGCGGAAGATGGCGTTGACCGTTCCCTGCGAGGAGACACGCGTGACCTCCATCGCCCGCCACTCGGGGAACTGCGTGTCGACGAGCTTCCGCACCGTCTCGGTGGGCACGCTCAGCTGGCCCTCATGCATCTGCACACCGGGACCATGGCATCCCCGGGTCACCGTCGCAATCCGGTTCCGCCCGGTCCCGGTGGCCCGAACCGCTCCCGGCGTCAGCCGACCTGGTCGCTGTCCTTCAGCGCACCCCAGCCGTGCCAGCGGTCGATCTCGATCCAGGCACTCACCCGAGCGCGCTCCCGCCGCGGGTACGCCTGCCCCGTGTACTGCCGGGACAACCGGTCGATGTCCGCGAGGCCCTCGTCCGCGCGCAGCTCGCCGACGTGCCCGATGATGCTGAGGTGCGTGTACCAGCCGGCGTCGTCCAGCACGGTGAGGGAGACCCGGGGGTCGTTCCGGATGTGGGTCAGCCGGCGGCGGCTCTCGTCCATGTTCACCAGGATCCGACCGTCGTCCCACAGGTACCACGTTGCGGCGGACACCGGTTGACCACTCGCCTGGAGGGTGGTCATGACGGCCGGGTTCGGCTTCTGCAGCATGGTGATCGCGGGCTCGGGCAGCGGTGGCTTGGACATTCGGTCTCCTCCTCGCGTCGGCGTACCCCTGCACGTTACGCACCTGCCGTTGCGACCGCTTCTGGATGAGGGCGAGCAGGCACGGCAGCCCGAAGAGCGGACTTCGCGCCTTGGTGATTCGCCCAATGGGGATGAGGCAGCGTCACCCCCTGCCCCTGGAGGCTGTCGAGGTACCAGTTCGCTCGACACCCGAGAGGTGAAGAGTGCAGTCGCGGCACATTGCGGTCAGGGGCTCGTAACTGGTGGTTCGACGGCGATCCGGCTTGAGAGGAGCAACAGGTGGAATACCAGGATTTCATCGACGCAGTGGCCACGCGGGCGAAGGTGTCGACCGACCAGGCGGCGACACTCACCCGCGCGACGTTGGAGACATTGTCGGATCGGATCAGCGCCGGCCAGGCTGAGGACCTTGCCTATCAGCTTCCCGAAGGGCTTGACGATCACCTGCGCAAACCGCCACCGCGTAGAGGGGAACATGCCACGTCGTTCGGGCTCGACGAGTTCGTGCGGCGGGTGGCGGACCTCCCGGACGTCGACCGTGCCCTCGCTGGTGCCGGCGTCCGCGCGGTGCTCACCACGCTACGTGAGGCTGTTTCCCGTGACGAGTTCGAGGACGCGATGGCCCAGCTTCCGAAGGAGTTCCGGCAGGTGATCGAACCGGTGGGCGTGGTCGGGAAGGAGAACCGGTGAACTACGCCGAGTTTCTCGAAGCGGTCGGGAAGCGGGCGGGAATGCCGGCGGCGGAGGCGGCGAACGTCGTCGGAGCCACGCTGACGACCTTGGCGGAAGGGGTCAGTGGCGGCGAGGCGCGGCACCTGGCCACGCGGCTCCCCGAGGAGTTGCGGGGGTACCTGCACAAGGAAGTGGACTTCGCCGAACGGCTCGACCTCGTGGAGTTCCTCCATGAGGTAGGAGCCCGCGCGGGAACAGATGACGAACGGCCCGCTGAGGGCGCCCGCGCCGTGTTGACGACCCTGCGCGAGGCGGTGAGCCCCGAAGACCTCGAGAGTCTGGAATCCGAGCTGCCGAAGGACATCCGGCAGCTGCTTCATCCGGTTCCCCCCGGCGTCGGAGCCTGAACCGAGCCACGTCCTGGCCTGATCCGGGTACGGTGCGCGGGTGGAGGTTGGATTCGCCCCGCCCGTCTCCGGCTCATGGGCCACACCGGCAAGCATGATCCATGTCGCCCGCCGCGCCGAGCAGCTCGGATACCACTCGCTCTGGACGTTCCAGCGGCTCCTGGTCCCCGCCGACCTCGGGTGGAGCGAGACCTACCACAGCGTCCAGGACCCGCTGACCACGCTGGCGTTCCTGGCGGCCCACACCACGCGGGTCCGGCTCGGCGTCGCGGTGCTCAACATGCCGTTCATCTCTCCGGTGCTGCTGGCCAAGCAGACCGCGACTCTCGACATCCTCGCCGGCGGACGGCTCGACGTGGGACTGGGCCTCGGCTGGGCGGATGAGGAGTATCAGGCGACGGGGGTGAGCAAGCATCGGCGGGGCCAGCGCGCCGAGGAGTTCCTCGCCGTTCTTCGTACCCTGTGGCAGGACGACGTCGCCGAGCATCGCGGGGAGTTCTACCAGATCCCGCCGACGCGTCTGGCGCCGAAGCCCGTGCAGCGGCCACACCCGCCGATTCTGCTCGGCGGCCAGGCGCCCGCCGCGCTGCGCCGGGCCGGCAGGCTCGCCGACGGCTGGGTCAGTGGCAGCCAGGCGGACCTGACGGGCATCGGCGAGGCGGTCGCGACCGTCAAGGCCGCCGCTGCGGAGGCCGGCCGCGATCCCGGCTCACTGCGATTCGTCTGCCGCGGCGCGGTCCGCGTACGCCCGATGGGCCCGCCCGGGCGCGAGCCGCTCACCGGCACGCTCGAGCAGATCCGGTCGGATCTCGGCAGACTTGCCGAAGCCGGCATCACGGAATTGTTCGTCGACCTCAACTTCGATCCGGAGATCGGCTCACCCCGCGCCGACGCGCAGGCGTCGCTCCGGCGGGCCGACGAGGTGCTCGACGCCCTCGCTCCGACCCGCTGACACCCCCGACCGGCGCTCACCCGGCCGGGTCGGCTGCCGAGTCCGCCGCGGTCCACGCCGACCAGCCGGTCACCCGGATCGCGACCACCGGCCCGGCTGGTGACCGCTGGACGTACTGCGGATACTTGTCGGCCAGCGCCGCGCGGGCCGCGGCCTCCTCCGCGCAGTCCTCCACCAGCCGGCCGTGCCCGTCCAGCCGGACCCACCACAGCCGCGACCAGTCCTCGTCGTACTCGTCGACCAGCAGGCAGGCATGCCCCGTCGCCCGGATGTTCTCCACCCGGCGCAGCCGCCGGTGGCGCTTGGGCTTCTCGTCCACCGCGTGGTAGACGACATCGTCGAGCAGCACGAAACACACGGGCACCAGGTGTGGACGCCCATCCGCTCCGACGGTGGTCAGCCGGGCCACCCTGGCCGACCGGACCCGATTCCGGATCTCGTCGGCGGGCACAGGCCCGACGGTAACAGCCAACGCCGGCCATGGTGACTCGTTGTGCCCGTGCCTCCGCCTGAGCGACCGACACCCGCACCCCCGGTCGATTACCCGGCGCGGGGTCTGCGTGCGGGGAACCCAGCCCGGGGCAGCCACGTCGTAGGGGGCATGACGGGTAGCAGCGCCCACGTGTCCCATCCAACGGCCGCGACCGGCGTCCCGCGAGTCATGACTCCAGCTCGCGTCATGGGGCTGGCCCTGGTCGCCGGCTTGGCGCTGGTCACCGGCTGTACGACCGAGCCGGCCCCCGTGCCGGCACGTGACCGGGGAGTGCCGGGCGGCGGATTCCGGCTCGTCGCGTTCGACTCCTGCCCGGAGGCGCTACGGCAGCTGAAGACGGCTGCCAGGGCGTACGTCGGGCCCTGGGGGTTCGGGCCGAACGGGGACATCCGTACCTTCGGCCGCGCCGAACAGGCTGCGGCGCCCGCCGCGGCGGGGCAGGCGGATGCGGCCTCCAAAGCTGCCGCCCCCGGCTACTCGGGCACCAACACGCACGAGGCCGGGGCCGACGAACCGGACCTGGTCAAGACCGACGGCAAGCGGATCGTCACCGTGCGGCACGGCAAGCTGTACGTGGTCGACCCGGCCACCCGCCGACTCACCGGAGAGCTGGACCTGGCACCGGATGCCGATGGGTTCGGCGGGGGCGAGGACGCCCTGCTGTTGCAGGGTGACCGGGCGCTGGTGCTGCGCCGCGACGGGTGGGCCGGGATGGCGAAACCCGCCGTCCCCGAGGGAGGCGGGCGCGTCACGGACGCCCCGACGCCGGACGGTATCGTCGGCCCCCAGCTGATCATGGTCGACCTGTCCGGCGAGCCGAAGATCATCGGCGAATACCGGATCGACGGCACTCTGGTGGACGCCCGCCAGGTCGGCACGACGGTCCGGGTCGTGGTCCGCTCCGCGCCCCGGTTGGACTTCCCGTACCGGGAACGGGCCACCGATGAGCAGCGCACCACCGCCAACCGCGAGATCATCGACAACGCCACCGCGGACGACTGGCTGCCCCGCTACGAGGTCACCTCCGGCGGGCGAACCAGCGCGGGACGGGTCGGCTGCGAACGGGTGAGCCGGCCGGCCGCCTACTCCGGCACGTCGCTGGTGACCGTGCTCAGCTTCGACCTCGGTGCGGCCACGCTCGGCGCTGGCGACCCGGTCACCGTGATCGCCGACGGCGACACCGTATACAGCAACGGACCCCGGCTGTACGTCGCCAACGACCAGCGCTGGCGGGTGCTGCCGATGCTGACCGCGCGGAACATCCCACCCGATCCCAGGGACGAGACCACTGAGATCTATCAGTTCGACGTCTCGGGCGCGGGTGCCCCGCGGTACGTCGCCGCCGCGTCCGTCCCGGGCTGGCTCGTCAACCAGTACGCCATGTCGGAGTGGGACGGTCACCTGAGAGTGGCCACCACCAGTGGCCGTACCTGGGGCGACAGGCCGAACTCGACGTCCAGCGTGTACGTCCTGCGCGCCGACGGCACGGCGCTGACCCAGGTCGGCAGGGTCACCGGACTGGGCAAGGGGGAACGGATATACGCGGTACGGTTCGTCGGCGGCACCGGGTACGTCGTCACCTTCCGGCAGACCGACCCGCTCTACACCGTCGACCTGCGTGATCCGAGGGCGCCGAAGGTGACCGGCGACCTGAAGATCAACGGGTATTCGGCGTACCTGCACCCGGCCGGCGAAGGACGGCTGCTCGGCGTCGGGCAGGAGGCGTCCGGCCAGGGCCGTGTCCAGGGCACACAGCTCTCGCTCTTCGACGTCTCCGATCCGACCAAGCCGACCCGCGTCGCCCAGTATCACGTCAAACAGGGGCACTCCGAGGCGGAGTTCGACCCGCACGCGTTCCTCTACTGGCCGGCCGAACGCCTGGTCGTGGTCCCACTGACCGTCCACGGCGCAGGCGCCGTGAGTGAACCCGGTGCGGTGGACGGCCGGCGCAGCCCGGGCCTGCCGAGCAACGGGGCGCTGGCTCTGCGGGTCGGCGACGGCGGGTTCACCCAGGTCGGCACGGTCGACCACACGTTGGGCACGGGGCGTCCCGAGGACCTGACGCCGATCCGCCGGTCACTGGTGGTCGACGGAGTGCTCTGGACCGTTTCCGACGCTGGCCTCAAGGCGACCAGCCTCTCGACGATGAAGACCCTCGGCTGGCTGCGTACGGCGTGAACGGCACGGTGACCGGCTGTCCGATGGCTTGCGGTCGCCGGAACTGATCGGGCTGCACCCGCGTGCGGGGCGTCGCGCCTCGCCGGAGAAGATGTCAGCATGACCCAACCCGCACTGCCCAAGCGCGTCGTCGTCACCGGTGCCACCGGCAAACTCGGTGGCGCCGTGGTCGCGCACCTGCGCGCCGTGGGAGTCGACGTCTTGGCCGTCGACCGCGCCGGCGGGCGCGATCCCCGCGACGTCAACGGCGAGTTCCTCCTCGTTGACCTGACCGACTACGGGCAGGTGGTGGAGGCGTTCACCGGCGGCGCCGACGAGCACCCGGGCGGGATCGAAGCGATCGTGCACCTCGCGGCGGTCCCGGCCCCGGGGTTGCAGTCCAACGCGACCACCTTCGCGAACAACTCGGCGGCGACGTACAACGTGTTCGCCGCGGCCCGGGCGGCCGGGATCAAGCGGGTGGTGTGGGCGTCGAGTGAGACGGTGCTCGGTCTGCCGTTCGACACCCCACCGCCGTACGCGCCGGTCGACGAGGAGTACGCAGCGCGCCCGGAGTCGACGTACTCGTTGAACAAGGCGCTCGAGGAGGAGATGGCGCGGCACTTCTGCCGCTGGGACCCGGAGCTGGTCATGGTGGGCCTGCGGTTCTCCAACGTGATGGACGTGGAGGACTACGCGCCCTTCCCCTCGTTCGACGCGGACCCGGCGCTGCGTCGGTGGAACCTGTGGGGCTACATCGACGCCCGCGACGGGGCCCAGGCGGTCGAGCGGGCACTGGCCCATGACCAGCCCGGTGCCGACGTCTTCATCATCGCCAACGCCGACACCGTGATGAGCCGGTCCAGTGCCAGCCTGATGGCCGAGGTCTACCCGGGTGTCGAGGTCCGCCGGGAGCTCGGCGAGCACGAGACCCTGCTCAGCATCGACAAGGCGCGGCGGGTGCTGGGCTACGAGCCGCGGCACTCGTGGCGGGACCACGTGAACCTGACGTAGTCCAGGTCAGCGTGCGGCCTGGTAGGCGCGGCCCACGGCGGTGGCTTCGCTGCCGGTGCGGAAGAGCCCCGTCTGGTCCTTGTCCGTGGCGGGCAGGCCGAACCAGGCGTAGCGGTGCAGCCAGGTCAGCCCGCTCAACATGCGGGTCGCGGCGGTGAGGAACGCGGCCTGCTGCGCCTGGCTGGGGAAGCGGACGCCGTTGGAGAAGTCGATGAGGGCGAACTCGGTGAGCCAGATCGGCAGCCTGTAGCGGTCGTGGACCGCCTGGAGGTAGGACCTGAGCTGGTTGACCGCGCTGGTGGTGGTGAAGTCGCCGCCGTACCAGTGCAGGGCGATGAAGTCGACGCGGTAGCCGCGCTCCTTCGCGCCGGTCATGAAACGGTCCAACCACTCGCCGGGCCGGTCGCCGCCCCACGCCACGGCCGGGCTGCCCAGCGGGAGGCCGGTCGCCTCCAGTTGCGGCCACAGCTCCAGCGCCTGTTCCACGCTCATGTTCGCCTGACCGCCCATGTCCGGCTCGTTGAACCCGAGCAGGTGGCGGCCGTTCTGCCTGGCCGCTCGCAGGTTGCTGGCGGTGACGCTCTTCGCCCCCCAGATCATCGGGACGAACTCGCCGCCCTTCGGGGTGGTGACGCCCTGGTGGCCCACGTTCCAGGTGTAGTACCAACTGGCCGTCGAGGTGGCCAGTGCCTGGCTGACGCCGTCGAAGGTCCAGACACCGACGCCCTTCTTCTTCGAGGTGGCCGTGGGGGCCGCCGGGGC
This sequence comes from Micromonospora yongxingensis, assembly GCF_052601155.1. Classification (NCBI taxonomy): domain Bacteria; kingdom Bacillati; phylum Actinomycetota; class Actinomycetes; order Micromonosporales; family Micromonosporaceae; genus Micromonospora; species Micromonospora yongxingensis. The sequence goes on along the minus strand of NZ_JBQXEO010000030.1, from coordinate 65,394 downwards.
GGCCGGGCGCGCGCTCGTCGGCTTCGGCTTCGCGGCGGTCGGGGTCGCCGTCGGCGTGGTGGTGGCGGATGCCGTGGCGGTGGATGGGCTGGACGACGGGGTGATGAATGCCGGTGTCTCGGCGGCCTGCGTCGCGGCCGGGGCGGCTGCCGGGCCGGTCGGTTGGACCACGACGATCACCCCGGTCACCAGTACGGCGGCCACGGCGGCCACGGTGACCGGCCACAGCACCCGCCTCGCGCCGAGCGGGAGGCGCCCGCGCAGCCCGCGCCGACGTTCCGCGTGGGCACCCCGGGTCGCCTTTGCGGTGTCGGGTCCACCCCGGCCGGTTGCGTGCATCGTCTCGACTCCTTCGCGTGGTCCATCGCTGCCTGATGGGGGCGGTGGTGAGGCGACCCGTTGGTGCCTCCCCTCAGGAGACTGGCCGGCGGTGGCGGGATAACAGTTTCCGGTGCGGTCGGAACCGGACGCAGTGAACGTCTTCACTTGACCACAACGAGCGCGTAGCCTGCCTGAAACGATTCATTGAGCGGAGGCCCGCGTGACTCGTCATACTCCCGGAATCCGGTCGGCAGCCCGGCGGCGTCGGACAGCAGTGCTCCTGGCGGCGGCGACGGTCGCCGCGGTCGTCCTCACCGGAGCCCCACCGGCACTGGCATCGCGGGGGCACGCCCCGGGTGCACCGGTCGCGCTGACGTCCCCGCACCTGATCGGGCAGGAGACCCGGCTGGTCGAGACCAGGGTCGCCCCGGTCGCGATGCGTACCGCCGCCGACGGCACGGTCGTCGCGGACTTCGGCGTGGTCATCCCCGCCCGTCCGGTCGTCCGGTTCGACGCCGGGGTGGCCGGGCGCACGGTCGACCTGCGGGCCGGCTACACCCTCACCGACACCGGCCGGGTCGCCACGTCCACCCTGGAGACGCAGGGCACCACCATGGCCTTCCCGTACCTGCAGAAGGACGGGGCACAGGAGTACCGGGCCTTCACCCATCTCGGTTTCCGCTACCTGGAGATCCCCGGCGCCGGCGAGACGATCTCGGCGCGCGACGTCTCCGCCGTCGTGGTGCACACCGACGTACCGGCCGGCCGCCAGGCGAGCTTCAGCAGCTCCGACGCGACGCTCGACGCGGTGTGGACGATGATGAAGCGGTCCGCGATCTACTCCGTGCAGGAGGCGTTCGTCGACACTCCCACCCGGGAGAAGGGCCAGTTCCTCGGCGACGCCGCGAACATCTCGTACGCCACGATGGCCGCCTTCGGCGAACGCGACGCCACCCAGCAGGCCATTCGTGAGTTCCTCCGCTCGGCCGCCCGCTACTGGACCGCCGAGGCCGACCGTGGCCGCTACAACGCCGTCTACCCCAACGGTGACGGCAAGCGGGACATCCCCGACTACTCGCTGATGTTCGTCGACTGGGTGTGGCGGTACTGGACCGAGACCGGCGACCGGGAGTTGCTGGCCGAGGCGTACCCGGCCATCCGCGACACCGCCGAGTACGTGCTGCGCCACATCCCGGCCACCGGCCCCACCGCCGGCCTGGTCACCGACCTGTCCGGCGGGAGCGGCGCCTACCGCTACGGCATCGTCGACTGGCCCGAGCCCGGCCGCTTCGGCTACGACATGACCACCGCCGCCCGGACCACCATCAACGCCCAGGGCGTCGACGTGCTGCGAACCACCGCACGGATGGCCGAGGCGCTGGGCCGGCCCGCCGACGAGGTGACCGCGTACGACGGGCGGGCCGCCGACCTCACCGACGCGATCAACACGGCGCTGCGCGCCGCCGACGGCAGCTATGTCGACGGACTGTCGGCCACCGGCGAGCGCAGCGGCCACGCCGGGCAGCACGCCACCTCGTACGCCGTCGCCCACGGGGTGGCACCACGGGCCGACCTGCCGGCGCTGGCCGACCACGTCGCGTCGATGGGCATGAGGCAGGGGCCGATGACCGCCCACTGGCTGCTGCACGCGCTCGCCGACGCCGACCGGCCCGACGCGGTGCTGCGGCTGCTGACCAACCCGGACGACCTGGGCTGGGCGAACATCCTCGCCCAGGGCGGCACCTTCACCTGGGAGGCATGGACCCTCGACCCCGGCAGCAACTTCAGTCAGTCGCACGGCTGGGGAGCGCAGGCGGTCGTCGACGTGCAGGAGACCCTGCTGGGCGTCCGCACCGCCAGCCCCGGTGCCGCCGTGGTCGACGTCGTTCCGCCCGCCGTCGGGCTCGACCGGGCCAGTGGCACGGTGCCGACCCAGCGCGGGCCGGTCCGCCTCGACTGGCGACGTACCGGCGCCGGCCTGCGCGTCGACCTCGACGTGCCGGTCAACGTCACCGCCCGGGTCGCGCTGCCCGTCCTCCCCGGAAAGTCCTACCGGGCCGCCGGTCCGAGCAGGGCCACCTTCGTGGGCGTCGAGGACGGCCGCGCCGTCTTCGAGGTGGGCTCCGGCCGGTCCAGCTTCCACCCGGTCGCCGGTCCGGCGGCCCAGCCGCGCTGACCTCCCGTACGAGGCCGTCCACGGCCCACCGCCACCACCGGAAGGATGAGGACCAGGAATGATGCGCTTGACGCGGCGCCGCGCCGCACCCTCCGCGCTTCTCGTGCTACTGCTCGGCCTGACGCCGATGGTGGTGCCGGGCCCGGCCGCCGCCGCGCCGGCGGCCCCGGCGCTGACGGTGACCGGCCTGACCACCGAACGGGCCACCGAACCGATCGGGCTGGACGTGGCGAAGCCCCGCCTCGGGTGGCGCGTCGAGGCCACCGCCCGGGGCGTGCTCCAGGAGTCGTACCAGGTGCGGGTCGCCACGAGCCCGACCCGGCTCGACGACGCCGACGTCTGGGACAGCGGTCGCGTGCGGTCGCGGGAGAGCACCCTCGTCCCGTACGCCGGCCCGCAACTGCGACCACGGACCCGGTACGCCTGGCAGGTCCGGGTCTGGGACACCGCCGGCCGCACCTCCGGGTGGAGTGCGCCCGCGTCGTGGGAGACCGGCGTACGGGGCGCCGACGGCTGGCAGGCCGACTGGGTCGGCATGCCGTCGCCCACCGAGTCCTGGACGGACTACACGGTGCAGACGACGGTACGGCTGGAACGCGACGCGGCCGGCATCTACCTGCGCGCCCGCGGCCCGGCGAACGCGTACATGTGGCAGTTCTCCAGCACCGGTGGCAGTGCGAAACTGCGCCCGCACGTACGGGTCAACGGCGCCTGGACCCTGCTCAAGGAGGTGCCGCTCGGTGGGGTCGTACCGGCCGACAAGCTGACCGCGCCGCACACGCTGCGCATCACCGCGGCCGGTGACACCATCACCACCTGGGTCGACGGCACCCAGGTCGACGTCACCCGGAACACCGCGCACCGGGCCGGCTCGGTCGGCCTGCGCACCAACGGGGTGGAGAGCGGCGTCTTCTCCGACTTCTCGGTGACCAGCGGCGACAGGACCCTCTTCGCGGCACCGCTCACCGACGGCGCGAACCCGTTCGGCGCGGGCACGGCCACCGCCGACGGCCTGCGGGTGGCCGGCGACACCGAGGCCATGCTCGCCGCGCTGGACGCGAACCCGCTGCTGCGCCGGGGCTTCCGGGTCGACGGCACGGTCGCCCGGGCCCGCATCTACGCCACCGCTCTCGGCGTCTACGAGCTGTCGCTCAACGGTCAGCGGGTCGGCGACCACGAGTTGGCACCCGGCTGGACCGACTACGCCAAGCGGGTGCAGTACCAGACGTACGACGTGACCGACCAGCTCCGCTCGGGCGACAACGCCCTCGGCGCGCTGCTCGGGGACGGCTGGTACGCCGGCAGCATCGCCTGGTTCGGCAGCGACTTCTACGGCTCCCGGCCGCACCTCAGCGCGCAACTGCTGATCGACTACACCGACGGGCGCAGCGAGACGATCGGCACCGACGGCTCGTGGCGCGCCACGGCCGGACCGTTCCTGCAGAGCGACCTGATCCACGGCGAGACCTACGACGCGCGGCGGCTGCCGGCCGGCTGGGACCGACCCGGTTTCGACGACTCCGGCTGGTCGCCCGCCACCGTCGACGACGTCGACGCCACCGACCGGATCGTCGCCCAGGTCGACCCGCCGGTGCGGGTCACCCAGGAGCTGCCGGCGAAGGCACTGACCCAACCCACCCCCGGCACCTGGATCTTCGACCTCGGCCAGAACATGGTGGGCAAGGTGCGGCTGAAGGTCGCAGGCCAGGCCGGCGCCACGGTCCGCATCCGGCACGCCGAGGTGCTCAACCCCGACGGCACCGCGTACACCGCGAACCTGCGCACGGCCCGGGCCACCGACCACTACACCCTGCGGGGCGGCGGGGCCGAGGTGTACGAACCGACGTTCACCTTCCACGGCTTCCGCTACGTCGAGCTGACCGGCTACCCGGGCACCCCCGACCTGTCGTCGGTGACCGGCCTGGTCATGCACACCGACGGTGAGCTCACCAGCGAGTTCGAGACGTCCAACGCGATGGTGAACAAGCTGCACAGCAACATCACCTGGGGGCAGCGCGGCAACTTCCTGTCCATCCCGACCGACACACCGGCCCGGGACGAGCGGCTCGGCTGGACCGGGGACATCAACGTCTTCGCCAACACCGCGACGTTCAACATGGACAGCCTGACGTTCCTGACCAAGTGGTTGCAGGACCTGCGCGACGCGCAGTCGACCAACGGCGCGTACCCCGATGTGGCGCCCCGCGCCTGCTGCGGCGACGGCGCGACCGGATGGGCCGACGCCGGCATCACCGTGCCGTACGCGCTCTGGCAGCGCTACGGCGACACCCGCGTGGTGGAGGAGCACTACACGTCGATGGCGCGGTACGCGTCCTGGCTGGAGAGCACCAGCTCGGGCCACCTGCGGACGAACGCCGGCCCGTACCTGGACTGGCTCAACCTCGACGACCCGACGCCCGCCGGTGTCGTCGGCACCGCCTACTACGCCCACAGCATCCGGCTGCTGGGCCAGATGGCCGCCGCCATCGGCAGGGACGCCGACGCGGCCCGCTACGCGGCGTTGTCGAAGGACATCGCGCAGGCGTTCGTCGACGCCTACGTCTCGGCCGACGGCACGGTGCAGGGCGACAGCCAGACCGGGTACGTGCTGGCCATCGGCATGGGCCTGCTGCCCGACCCGCTGCGGTCCAGGGCGGCCGACCGGCTGGTCGCCAACGTGCAACGACACGACTGGCACCTGTCCACCGGCTTCCTCGGCACCCCGGACCTGCTGCCGGCGCTCAGTGACACCGGGCACCTGGACGTCGCCTACCGGCTGCTGCTCAACGACACCTACCCGTCGTGGGGTTACGAGATCGCCAAGGGCGCGACCACGATCTGGGAGCGCTGGAACTCGATCATGCCGGACGGCAGCTTCGGCGACGTGTCGATGAACTCCTTCAACCACTACGCCTACGGCGCGGTGGGCGACTGGATGTACCGCACCGTGGCCGGCATCCAACCCGACGCCGGCAACCCCGGGTACGCGCACCTCACCTTCGCCCCCCAGCCCGGTGGCGACCTCACCTCGGCGAAGGCGTCGTACCGCTCGGCGTACGGGCCGATCGGCAGCGACTGGACGCTCGACGCCCGCGGCGACATGCGGCTGCGTCTCACCCTGCCGGCGAACACCTCGGCGACCGTGCGTCTGCCGGCACCCGGGCGGAACGCCGTCACGGAGGGCGGCCGGCCGGCGGAGCAGGCCGACGGTGTGCGGTTCGTCCGCATGGACGGCGCGGTCGCCGTCTACGAGATCGGGTCCGGCACCTACTCGTTCGCCATCGACCGTGTGCTCGGCGACCTGGGCGACGCCGGCGACGCGGCACGGGAGCTGGTGACGCTCACCGACCAGCTCGCCGGCGAGATCGGTCGACCGGTGGCCGAGTACCTGCGGGGCCGGTTCGGCCGACTCTCCACCGAGACGACGGCGGCGCGGACGGCGTACCTGGCGGGCAACTCCCGTTCGGCCGCCGGGGACGTCCACCGGGCACTGGCCACCGCCGCCGACACGGCCCGGTGGCTGCGGACCCAGGTCGCCGTGGGTCGCCTCGACCAGGCCCATGCCGACCGGTTCACCGCGCTGCTCACCCGTGTCGACCAACGGCTCTCCGCGGCGTCGTCGACCCTGGTCGGCGCCGTGGTCAAGCTCGACCTGCCGGTGGGGGAGCGGCTGCCCGGCGACGTCGTACGCGCCACCGTCGTGGTGGCCAACGGGGGGCCGGACCCGCTGACCGGTGTGACCTCCGAGCTGCGAGCACCCGACGGTTGGACGGTGACACCGGTCGGCGGACCGGCCACCACGGTCGCACCGGGCGGCACCGTCAGCCACCGCTACGACCTGCGGATTCCCGCTGGTCAGGCACCGGTGACCGGGGCCGTCGAGGGCACCGCCAGCTACCGCCACCGGGGCGGCAGCGCCACGCTGCCCGTCGCGGGAACCGTCGTCGTCGCGCCCGCGGTGCAGATCGTGTCGGCGGCGCCGACCCCGGCCGAGGTCACGCCCGGCGCGGCCACGACCGTCGGTACGGTGCTGCGCAACCGGGCCGGCGTGCGGGTGGCGGGGCAGCTCACCGTCACCGCGCCGGACGGCTGGCGGGTGGCGCCGGTGACCGCCGGGTACGACCTCGCCCCCGGCGCGGAGACCACCGTGTCGACCGTCCTCACCGCGCCGGTGTCGGGCACGCAGGGGACGGTTGAGGTCACGGTCGCCACCGGCGGCACGGCGGCCGAACGGCACACCCTCACCGTCCCCGTCCGGTTCGACGACCCGCCACCGGGTGCGTACGACCACGTCGACCTCGGCGCCGCGGCGTCCGAGCAGGCGCACCGCCTCGCCGCCTCGACCTACTCGGCCACCAGCACCGAGGCCGGGCTGACCCGGCGGTACACGGACACGACCCGCCCCGGCGGCTGGTTCGAGTTCGACCTCGCCGTCGAGCCCGGCATGCCCTTCGTCCTGCGGGCGATCGAGACGTACGACGGGCCGCAGCTGAAGGACTACGAGGTGGTCGTGGACGGGGTGGTGGCGCACACCCGGTCGTGGCGGCGCACGGCGGGCGGGGCCGGCACGGTCAGCTACCAGTTCGCCGTCGACCTGCCGGACGCCACCCGCGACGGGCTCGTGCGGGTGCGGTTCCAGGACACCGGGGACGGCTACGACCCGTCGATCGCCGACGTCTGGGCCACGGCCGTACCGGCGAGCTGACCGGGGGCGCGGTGACGGGGAGCCGGGCGGGCATCCGCCCGGCTCCCCGGTCGCGTGGGGCGGCCGCCGTCAGCGGCGGGTGCGCCGGGGTTGGTCGCTGGAGCGACGGACGACCAGCTCCGGTTGGAACACCACGTGCCGGTGCCGGTGCCGGTGCGTGTCGCCGGACTCGGCCTCCTCCAGCAGCATCTGCGCCGCGGTGCGGCCGAGCTGGTCGCGGGGCTGACGCACCGACGACAGCGGCACCGCCGCCGCGTCGGCGAACTCGATGTCGTCGTAGCCGACGATGGCCACGTCGGCCGGCACCCGCAGGCCGCGCGCGGTCAGCTCCTGCAGTACGCCGAGGGCGATCAGGTCGTTGGCGCAGAATACGGCGGTGGGGCGCTGCCGGGCCGGCAGCGTCAGCAGCTCCTCGGCGGCGCGCCGGCCGGCGGCGACGGTCAGGCTGGTGGTCACCGCCACGCGCAGCTCGGCGTCGCCGCCCCGCTCCTCCAGCGCCGCGGCGGCGCCGGCGTGCCGGTCGGCGACCTGGGCGATGGACAGTGGGCCGCCGAGGTAGGCGATGCGGTGGTGGCCCTGGTCCAGCAGGTGGTCCATGGCGAGCCGGCCGCCGAGGACGTCGTCGACCGCCACCGAGCAGCGGTTCACCCGGCCGGTGCCCCGGTCCACCAGCACCACCGGGATGCCCCGGTCGATGAGCTTGTCCAGGTTGGGTTGCGGGCCGTGGTCGACGGGGGTGATGAGCACGCCCCGGACCCGCTGCTCCTCCAGCAGCTCCAGGTGGCGGCGCTCGCGGGCGCTGTCCTCACCGCTGTTGCAGACGACCAGCATGGCGCCGGCTTCCTCGATCACCTGCTCGGCGCCGCGGACGACGTCGGTGAAGAACGGGTTGGCCACGTCCAGGACCACGATGGCGACGGTGCGGCTGTGCCCGGCACGCAGTTGGCGCGCGGAGTCGTTGCGGACGTAGCCGAGGGTGGTGATGGCGTCCAGCACCCGTTGGCGGGTGGCGGGGGCGACCATGTCGGGCCGGTTGAGCACGTTGCTCACGGTGCCGAGGGAGACGCCGGCGTGCCGGGCGACCTCCTTGATGTTCGCCGTTGCCATGGCTCCCTCGACGCTCCGTACGGTGGTCGCGGCCCCGCGCCCGGCGTGGGCGTCGCGGTCGCGGCGATCCCCGGGAAGTCCCGAACGCGTCGCGTGGGACGGCTCGACCGGGTCGCCCCGGCAGTGTATAGCGGCTAAAACGTTTCATCTAGCCGACCTGCGGCACCGCGCGTGGCGTCACCGACCCGTGGGTCGTCGGGGGTCGCGTCGGCAACGGGGAAGAAATCACGGCGAAACTCTTGACGCTCTCGAAGGACGGCCCCTACGGTCCATGCACGACTCATGAAACGATTCAGGAGGGGATCGGATGACCGCCGACGCACCAGGCACGGACGGTGCTCCGCTGCTGGTCCTCGACGGCGTGACGAAGTCCTTCGGGGCCGTCGCCGCGCTGCGCGGGGTGCACCTGGCCCTGCACTCCGGTGAGGCCCACGCCCTGGTCGGCGAGAACGGGGCGGGCAAGTCCACCCTCGTCAAGATCCTGGCCGGCGCCCACGCACCGGACGCGGGCGCCATGACCCTGGACGGGCAGCCGCTGCGGCTGCGCGGCCCCGCCGACGCCCGGGCCGCCGGCATCGCGGTCATCTACCAGGAGCCGACGCTCTTCCCGGACCTGTCCGTGGCGGAGAACATCTTCATGGGCCGGCAACCGCTTCGTGGTCTGCGCCGCATCGACACCACCGCGATGAGCCGCGACGCCGAGCGGCTGTTTCAGCGGCTGGGCGTCCGGATCGACCCGACCCGTCCCGCCCGTGGGCTCTCCATCGCCGACCAGCAGCTCGTCGAGATCGCCAAGGCGATCTCGTTCGACGCCCGCGTCCTGGTCATGGACGAGCCCACCGCCGCGCTCTCCGGTGTGGAGGTCGAGCGGCTCTTCGCGGTCGCCCGGTCGCTCTGCGAGCACGGGGCTGCCGTGCTGTTCATCTCGCACCGGTTCAACGAGGTGTTCGACCTGTGTCACCGCGTCACCGTGCTGCGCGACGGCGCCTGGGTCTCCAGCGACCACGCCACCGACCTCACGGTCGACGAGGTGGTGCGACGCATGGTCGGCCGGGACGTCGCCTCCCTCTATCCGAAGCAGGACGCCGAGCTGCGGGACACGCTGCTGGAGGTCCGTGGGCTGACCCGGGCCGGCGTCTTCGCCGACGTGACGTTCTCCGTCCGGGGCGGGGAGATCGTGGCGCTCGCCGGCCTGGTCGGCGCCGGCCGCAGCGAGGTCGCCCGTGCCGTCTTCGGCGTCGACCGCTACGACGCTGGCGAGGTGCTGGTGGCCGGCCGAGCCGTCCCGGCGGGAAACCCGGGCCGGGCGATCGCCGCCGGCATGGCGCTGGTCCCCGAGGACCGACGGCAGCAGGGCCTGGTCATGGAGCTGTCTGTGGAGCGCAACGCCACCCTCGCCCGCCGCCGGGCACTGAGCCGGCTGGGCCTCCTGCTGGGCGGCGCCGAGCGTGCCGAGGCCCGCCACTGGACGCGGCGGCTGCAGGTGAAGACCTCCCGGCTCGGCGCGCCCGTGGCGACCCTCTCCGGGGGCAACCAGCAGAAGGTCGTGCTCGCCAAGTGGCTCGCCACCGAACCACGGGTCCTGATCATCGACGAACCCACCCGTGGCATCGACGTCGGCACCAAGTCCGAGGTGCACCGGCTGCTCTCGGAGCTGGCCGGTGAGGGCCTGGCCATCCTCATGATCAGCAGCGAGCTGCCCGAGGTGCTCGGCATGGCCGACCGGGTCCTGGTCATGCACGAGGGACGGCTGGTCCGAGAGCTGCCCCGGGACGAGGCGGACGAGACCTCCATCATGTTCGCCGCCACCGGTCAAGGAGCGACCGCATGAGCCTCACCGACGCCGGCGCGCCCGAACGGGCAGCCGGGAACGCCCCGAGCGACCCCGGCCGGCAGCGCCGCGGCCTCACCGAGCGGCTGCTGGCCGTACGCGAGCTGAGCCTGCTGATCGCGCTCGGCCTGCTGGTCCTGGTGACCACCGTGCGCAACGACCGGTTCCTCAGCGGCCAGAGTGTCAAGGACCTGCTGCTGGGCTGCGCGATCCTGGTGATCCTGGCGGTCGGCCAGACCCTGGTCATCATCACCCGCAACGTCGACCTCTCCGTCGGATCCATCCTGGGTCTGGTCGCCTTCGCCACCGGCTCGCTGTTCCTCTCCGCGCCCGGCACGCCCTGGCCCGTGGCGCTCGTCGTGGGCGTCGCGCTGGGTGCGCTGTGTGGCGCGGTCAACGGCGGCCTGATCGCGGTGGCCCGGGTGCCCGCCCTGGTCATCACGCTGGGCACCCTCTACGCCTTCCGCGGCATCGACTACTACTGGGCGTCCGGCAGTCAGATCAACGCGGCCGACATGCCACCGTCGTTCCTGCGGCTGGGCAACCAGACGGTGCTCGGCGTACCCGTGCTGTTCCTCGTCGCGCTGGTCGTCGTCGCCGTCGTCGGTTTCTACCTGCGCTCCTACCGCAGTGGCCGCGAGCTGTACGCGATCGGCTCCGAACCGGCCGCCGCCCGGCTGTCCGGCATCCCCGTGGGGCGGCGGGTGTTCGCCGTGTTCGTCGCCAGCGGCGCGCTTGCCGGCCTGGCCGGGGTGCTGTACGCGGCCCGGTTCGGCACCCTCGACGCGGCCGCCGGCACCGGCCTGGAACTCCAGGTCGTCGCCGCTGCCGTGGTCGGTGGGGTGGCGATCTTCGGAGGCAGCGGCAGCGCCTACGGCGCGGCGCTCGGCGCCGTGCTGCTGACCACGATCGGCAGCTCGCTCGCCGTCCTGCGCATCGACCCGTTCTGGCAGCAGGCCGTGGTCGGCGCACTCATCCTCGCCGCCATCGGGCTGGACCGGCTCCTGGCCCTGCGGGTGGCGGCCCGGCTCCGAGGGAGAAGCGCACATGGCGCATGACAGCCTGTACGCCGCACCGCCCACCGCCGAGGCCGAGCCCGGCGCGGGCCGCCTCGCCAGCCTGCGCGGGCTGCTGGGCTCCTGGGACGCGGCGATCGTCGCCGCCCTCGTGGTGGCCGTGCTCGTCGCCAGCCTGACCGTGGAGAACTTCGCCACCGGCCGCAACGCCCAGTTCCTGCTGCTCGACCTGGTGCCGCTGGCGCTCATCGCGCTGCCGATGACCCTGATCGTGATCACCGGCGAGATCGACCTCTCGGTGGCCAGCATGGTCGGCCTGTGCAGCACCCTGATGGGGCAGCTCTGGCTCTCCAGTGGACTGTCCCTGGAGCTGATCTGCGTCCTCGTGGTGCTGCTCGGCGCCGTGCTCGGCGCGGTCAACGGCCTCTTCGTCACCGGCTTCGGCCTGCCGTCGCTGGCGGTGACCATCGGCACGCTGGCCCTCTACCGTGGGTTGTCCTTCGTCGTGCTCGGCGACCAGGCCGTCGCGGACTTCCCGGCCGACTGGACCGCCGCCGTGGTGCGCACCATCCCCGGCACGTCGATCCCGGTCGTGGTGGTCCCGCTGCTGGTGCTCGCGGTGATCTTCGGGGTCGTGCTGCACGCCACCGCGGCCGGCCGGGCGCTCTACGCCATCGGCAACAACGACCAGGCCGCCACGTTCACCGGCGTCTCGGTGGCCCGGACGAAGTTCTGGCTCTTCGTGGTCTCCGGCGCGGTGTGCGGGCTGGTGGGCATCCTCTGGACCCTGCGGTACGCCAGCGCGCGCGGCGACAACGCCACCGGCCTGGAACTGACCGTGGTGACCGCCGTGCTGCTCGGCGGTGTCTCGATCTTCGGCGGTCGGGGTGCGCTGCTCGGTGTGCTGGCCGGCGTCCTGCTCCTGGGCGTCCTGCGCAACGCGCTGCAACTCGCCGACGTCGACGCCAACGCGCTGACGATCGTCACCGGCACCCTGCTCATCGCGTCCGTCGTGCTGCCCAACGCCGTCGCGGACGTCCGCGCCCGGCTGCACCGTCGACGACAGCGGCACCCCGCCGCTTCGTGACGTCCCCCGCGCACCAACCACCCCCGGAAGGATGACGATGTCCGCGTACCGCAGAGGCCTCCGTGTCGGGGCCACCAGCCTCACCCTCGCCGCACTGCTGCTCAGCGCCACGGCCTGTGGCGGCACCACCCGGGACAACTCCGGCAACGACGCCGGCGCCGGCAACCAGGCCAGCGGCGCCGCCAATCCCGACGCCGCCATCAAGGAAGGGCTCAAGATCGCCTTCCTGCCGAAGGCGCTGAACAACCCCTACTTCACCGTCTCGGACAACGGCGGCAAGGACGCGGTCACCGAGATCAAGGGTGAGTTCAAGGAGGTCGGCCCCTCCGAGGCCAGCGCCTCGTCCCAGGTCAGCTACATCAACACCCTGTCCCAGCAGGGCATGGACGTGATCGTCACCTCGGCCAACGACCCGAACGCGATCTGCGGCGCACTCAACCAGGCCAAGGCGGCCGGCGCGAAGATCGTCACCTTCGACTCCGACACCAAGCCGGAGTGCCGGCAGATCTTCGTCAACCAGGTGACCGCCGAGGGCATCGCCGAGAACCAGGTCAAGCTCATCAGCGAGCAGATCGGCGGCGAAGGCGAGATCGCCATCCTGTCCGCGACCGCCAACGCGACCAACCAGAACGCCTGGATCGCGCTGATGAAGGACGAGCTGAAGAAGCCCGAGTACAGCAAGATCAAGCTGGTCACGGTGGCGTACGGCAACGACGACGACCAGAAGTCCTTCCAGGAGACCCAGGGTCTGCTGCAGTCGTACCCCAACCTCAAGGGCATCATCTCCCCGACCACGGTCGGCGTCGCGGCGGCCGGCCGCTACCTCAGCGGGTCGCAGTACAAGGGCAAGGTCAAGCTGACCGGGCTGGGCACCCCGAACCAGATGCGCCAGTACGTCAAGGACGGCACCGTCGACGCGTTCGCCCTGTGGAGCCCGGCCGACCTCGGCTACCTCGCGGCGTACGCCGGCGCCGCACTGGCCTCCGGTCAGATCACCGGCGCCGAGGGCGACACGTTCAAGGCCGGCAAGCTCGGCGAGTTCACCGTCGGCAAGGACGGGGTGGTCGTCCTCGGCCCGCCCACCGTCTTCGACAAGAACAACATCGACCAGTTCCAGTTCTGACCGCACTCCCGGTCGGTGCCGGCGCACGCCGCGCCGCACCGACCGGGGGAGCCGACAGGAGAACCATGCCCCGCGTCTGCTTCACCCTCCAGGTCGACCCCGACCGCCTGGACGAATACCGCGCCCGCCACTCGCGGGTCTGGCCGGAGATGCTCACCGCCCTGGCCGAGAGCGGCTGGCACGACTACTCGCTCTTCCTCCGCGAGGACGGGCTGCTGGTGGGCTACCTGGTCACCGACGACTTCGCGGCCGCCCAGGCCGCCATGCGGACCAGCGACGTCAACGCCCGGTGGCAGGCGGAGATGGCGCCCTACTTCGTCGACCTCGACCACGGCGCCCCCGACCGCGCCATGCGGCCGTTGGACGAGGTCTTCAACCTTGAGGCGCAGCTCGTCGCGGCACGTGCGACGCGGCTCGCCACCGAGCCTGAGACGCGGCTCGCCGCGAAGACGGGAGAAACCCCATGACGCAGCCCGACGCGCGGACCCTCGAACGGGTGAAGCAGGCCCTGCGCGCCCAGCGCATCGAAACCCCGTCCTGGGCATACGCCAACTCCGGGACCCGGTTCAAGGTGTTCCCGCAGGAGGGTGTGCCGCGCAACCCGTACGAGAAGATCGCCGACGCGGCGGTCGTGCACCAGCTCACCGGCGTGGCGCCGACGGTGGCGCTGCACATCCCGTGGGACCGCGTCGACGACTACGCCGACCTGGCCGCCTACGCGGCCGACCAGGGCGTCAGCCTGGGCGCGATCAACGCCAACGTCTTCCAGGACAACGACTACAAGCTGGGCAGCGTCACCAACCCGGATCCGGGGGTACGCCGCAAGGCGATCGACCACCTGCTCGAGTGCGTCGACATCATGGACCGCACCGGCTCGCGCGACCTGAAGCTCTGGTTCTCCGACGGCACCAACTACCCGGGCCAGGACGACATCCGCGCCCGGCAGGACCGGCTCGCGGCGGCGCTGCGCGAGACCTACGACCGGCTCGGCGAGGGTCAACGGCTGCTGCTGGAGTACAAGCTGTTCGAGCCGGCCTTCTACGCCACCGACGTGCCGGACTGGGGCACCGCGTACGCGCACTGCCTCCAGTTGGGCCCCAAGGCGCAGGTGGTCATCGACACCGGGCACCACGCGCCGGGCACCAACATCGAGTTCATCGTGGCGATCCTGCTGCGCGCCGGGAAGCTCGGCGCCTTCGACTTCAACTCCCGCTTCTACGCCGACGACGACCTGATGGTCGGTTCCGCGGACCCGTTCCAGCTGTTCCGGATCATGCACGAGATCGTCCGCGGCGACGCGCTGGCGCCCGAGGCCGGCATCGCCTTCATGCTCGACCAGTGCCACAACATCGAGCCGAAGATCCCGGCGATCATCCGTTCGGTGCTCAACGTGCAGGAGGCGACGGCCAAGGCGCTGCTCGTCGACCGGGAGGCGCTCGCCGCCGCTCAGCAGGCCGGCGACGTGCTCGGCGCCAACGCCGCGCTGATGGACGCGTACAACACGGACGTCCGGCCGCTGCTCGCCGAACTCCGTACCGACCTGGGCCTCGATCCGGACCCCATGGCGGCGTACGCCCGCTCCGGGTACTTCGAGAAGATCCGCGCCGAACGCGCCGACGGCCAGCAGGCCGGCTGGGGCGCCTGACCACCACCGAAGAACGCAGACTGGGGACGTGAGGACGATGCAATCCGAGGTTCAGGCGCTGATCGCGCGCAGCAACCGGCTGGGTGCCGACCCGACGACGACGAACTACGCCGGTGGCAACACCTCCGCCAAGGGTGTGGACACCGATCCGGTCACCGGCGGCCCCGTCGAACTGCTCTGGGTCAAGGGTTCCGGCGGTGACCTCGGCACCCTCACCCGGGCCGGTCTGGCCGCGCTCCGGCTGGACCGGCTCCGCTCGCTCGTCGAGGTCTACCCCGGGATCGACCGGGAGGACGAGATGGTCGCCGCGTTCGACTACTGCCTGCACGGTCGGGGCGGCGCCGCGCCGTCCATCGACACCGCGATGCACGGGCTGGTCGACGCCGCGCACGTCGACCACCTGCACCCCGACGCCGGCATCGCCATCGCCGCGGCCGTGGACGGGCCGGAGCTGACCAAGGAGATCTTCGGCGACCGGGTGTCGTGGGTCCCGTGGCGGCGGCCGGGCTTCCAACTCGGCCTGGACATCGCCGCGGTGGCGCGGGCCAATCCGCAGGCGATCGGGGTGATCCTCGGTGGGCACGGGATCACCGCGTGGGGCGCGACCAGCGACGAGTGCGAACGCAACTCGCTGGAGATCATCCGGTCCGCGCAGGCGTACCTCGACCAGCGGGGCGCGGCCGAACCGCTCGGCCCGGTCATCAGCGGCTACGAGCCGCTGCCGACCGACGAGCGGCGGCGTCGGGCGGCCGCGCTGTTCCCGGTGCTGCGTGGCCTCGCGTCCACCGACCGACCGCAGGTGGGTCACTTCACCGACAGCGACGTGGTGCTGGACTTCGTGGCGCGGGAGAAGCATCCCGCGCTCGCCGCCCTCGGCACCTCCTGCCCGGACCACTTCCTGCGCACCAAGGTCCGGCCCATGGTGCTCGACCTGCCGCCCACCGCCCCGCTCGAGGACGTGACCGCCCGCCTCACGGAGCTGCACGCCTCCTACCGCGACGACTACCGCGCCTACTACGAGCGGCACGCCGGCCCGGACAGCCCTCCGATGCGAGGTGCCGATCCGGCGGTCGTCCTGGTGCCGGGCGTGGGCATGTTCAGCTTCGGGGCCAACAAGCAGACCGCCCGGGTCGCCGGCGAGTTCTACGTCAACGCCATCAACGTCATGCGTGGCGCGGAATCCGTGTCGACGTACGCGCCGATCGACGAGGCCGAGAAGTTCCGGATCGAGTACTGGGCACTGGAGGAGGCGAAACTCCAGCGCATGCCGAAACCGAAGGCCCTCGCCACACGGGTCGCGTTCGTCACCGGCGGTGGCTCCGGCATCGGCCGGGCGATCGCCCACCGGCTCGCCGCCGAGGGCGCGTGCGTCGTGGTCGCCGACCGCGACGCGGAGGCGGCCG
Organism: Micromonospora yongxingensis; assembly: GCF_052601155.1. Taxonomy (NCBI): domain Bacteria; kingdom Bacillati; phylum Actinomycetota; class Actinomycetes; order Micromonosporales; family Micromonosporaceae; genus Micromonospora; species Micromonospora yongxingensis. Next base: position 48,980 of record NZ_JBQXEO010000030.1, on the reverse strand, counting down.
CCGCCGTCGCCGCCGAGATCGGCACCACGGACGTCGCGGTCGCCGTCGCCGCCGACGTCAGTGACGGGGACGCCGTGGCCAGCGCCCTGCGCGAGGCGGTGCTCGCCTTCGGTGGCGTGGACCTGGTCGTGAACAACGCCGGCCTGTCGCTGTCCAAGTCGCTGCTGGAGACGACCGAGGCCGACTGGGACATCCAGCACGACGTGATGGCCAAGGGCTCCTTCCTCGTCTCCCGGGAGGCCGCGCGGGTGATGCTGGCGCAGGGGATGGGCGGGGATCTCGTCTACATCTCCAGCAAGAACTCCCTGTTCGCCGGCCCGAACAACGTGGCCTACGGTGCGGCCAAGGCGGATCAGGCGCACCAGGTCCGGTTGCTCGCCGCCGAACTCGGCGGCCACGGCATCCGGGTCAACGGCGTCAACCCGGACGGGGTGGTCCGCGGCTCCGGCATCTTCGCCGGTGGCTGGGGAGCCCAGCGGGCCGCCGTCTACGGCGTGCCGGAGGAGAAGCTCGGTGAGTTCTACGCCCAGCGCACGCTGCTCAAGCGCGAGGTGCTGCCCGAGCACGTCGCCAACGCGGTCTTCGTGCTCACCGGCGGTGAGCTCTCGCACACGACGGGAATGCACATCCCGGTGGACGCCGGCGTCGCCGCGGCGTTCCTGCGCTGAGCACGGTCCCCCGGAGATGAGGACGATGTGGTGAGCGGCGCCGTGCGCCTCGCCGCCGTCGACCTGGGTGCGTCCAGCGGCCGGGTCATGGCCGCCCGCGTCGCCCCCGGGGAGCTGGCGCTGGCGGAGGCGCACCGCTTCCGCAACGAACCGGTGTGGGTGGCGGGCACGCTGCACTGGGACGTCCTGGCGCTGTACCGGGGCGTCCTCGACGGCCTGCACGCCGCCGGCCCGGTCGCCAGCATCGGCGTCGACACGTGGGCGGTCGACTATGGACTCCTGGACGCGACGGGCGCGCTGCTCGGCAATCCGGTGCACTACCGCGACGGGCGTACCGACGGCGTCGGTGACCGGGTGGCGGAGCAGGTGGGGCCGGAGCGGCTCTACACCACGACCGGTCTGCAGCACCTGCCGTTCAACACCCTCTACCAGCTCGTCGCCGCGGCCGGCACACCACAGCTGGACATGGCGCACCGGCTGTTGCTGATCCCCGACCTCATCGCGTACTGGCTCACCGGTGAGATCGGCGCCGAGGTCACCAACGCCTCCACCACCCAGCTGTACGACCTGCGTCGCCGCGCCTGGGCGACCGACCTGATGGCCGACGCGGGCATCCGCGCCGAGCTGTTCCCGCCGCTGCGGGAGCCGGGCACCCGGATCGGCCCGGTCCTGCCCGCACTGGGCCTGCCCGGAAACCCCGACGTGGTGGCGGTGGGGTCACACGACACCGCGTCGGCCGTGGTGGGCGTGCCGGCGGTGAGTGAGCACTTCGCCTACATCTCCTGCGGCACCTGGTCCCTGGTCGGGGTCGAGCTGGACGCCCCGGTGCTCAGCGAGCAGAGCCGGCGGGCCAACTTCACCAACGAGTCCGGCGTCGACGGCACGATCCGCTACCTGCGCAACGTGATGGGCCTGTGGCCGCTGCAGGAGTCGCTGCGCGCCTGGGGCACCACGGACCTGCCCGCCCTGCTCCGGCAGGCGGCCGTCCAACCGGCCTTCCGCTCCGTCGTGGACCCCGACGACCCCACGTTCCTGCCACCCGGCGACATGCCCGCACGCATCGCCGACGCCTGCCGCCGCGCGGGGGAGCCGGTGCCGACCACCCCGGCGGCCACGGTCCGGTGCATCCTCGACAGCCTCGCGCTGGCGCACCGGCGCGCGGTCCGTCAGGCGCAACTGCTCGCCGGCCGGCACGTCGACGCCGTCCACATCGTCGGCGGCGGCGCCCGCAACGAACTCCTGTGCCAGCTCACCGCCGATGCCTGCGGGCTGCCGGTGCTCGCGGGGCCGGTCGAGGCCACCGCGTTGGGTAACGTTCTCGTGCAGGCCCGCTCCCTCGGCGTGGTCGGCGGCGACCTGTCGGCGCTGCGGACCGTGCTGCGCGAGACCCAGCAGATCGTGCGCTACGAGCCACGCGGCGCCGAGACGACGTGGCGGGCGGCCGCCCGGCGTCTCGGATGGGAGGACTGAGGATGCGAATAGCCCTGTTCGTCACCTGCCTGGCCGACACCCTGTTCCCCGAGGCGGCCAAGGCGACGGTGCGGCTCCTGGAACGGCTCGGCCACGAGGTCGTCTTCCCGCAGGATCAGACCTGCTGCGGGCAGATGCACATCAACACCGGCTACCCGGACGAGGCGGTGCGGCTGGTGCGCCGGCACGTGCGCACCTTCGCACCGTACGACGTGGTGGTCGCGCCCTCCGGCTCGTGCGTCGGCTCGGTGCGCCACCAGCACGCGGTGGTGGCCCGGGGCGCGGGTGACGAGCGGTTGGCCAGTCGGGCCGAGGAGGTCGCCAGCCGCACGTACGAGCTGTCCGAGCTGCTCGTCGACGTGCTCGGGGTGACCGACGTCGGCGCCTTCTACCCGCACCGGGTGACGTACCACCCGACCTGCCACTCGCTGCGGATGATCCGGGTGGGGGACAAGCCGCTGCGGTTGCTGCGTGAGGTGCGCGGCCTGGACCTGGTGGAGCTGCCGCAGGCCGAGGAGTGCTGCGGCTTCGGTGGCACGTTCTCGGTGAAGAACGCGGACACCTCGACGGCGATGCTGGCCGACAAGATGCGCCACGTGCTGGCCACCCGGGCCGACGTCTGCACCGCGGGGGACGCCTCCTGCCTGATGCACATCGGCGGTGGGCTGTCCCGCCTCCGGGCCGGCGTACGCACCGTGCACCTCGCGGAGATCCTGGCCAGCACCGAGGCCAGCGGTGGGCCGGTCGAGCTGGCGCAACGGCAGACCGGGGTGGTGACGGCGTGACCCGCACCTTCCTCGGCATGCCCGCCACCGCGCCCCGCGGCGTCGGTAACCTGCGCGGTGACGAGCCGTTTCCCGTCGCGGCCCGGCGAAGCCTCGCCGACGCCCAACTGCGCCGCAACCTCGGCCACGCCACCGCCACGATCCGCGCCAAGTCGGCGGCGGTCATCGACGAGGTGCCCGACTGGCAGGAGCTGCGCGAGGCCGGGCGGGCCGTCAAGGCCGACACCATGGCCCGCCTGCCCGAGCTGCTCCAGCAGTTGGAGGCCGCGGTCACCGCGGCCGGCGGCACCGTGCACTGGGCCGCCGACGCCGTCGAGGCCAACCGGATCGTCACCGACCTGGTCAGGGCCACCGGCAGCGACCGGGTCATGAAGGTCAAGTCGATGGCGACCCAGGAGATCGGCCTCAACGAGGCGCTGGAGGCCGCCGGCATCGAACCGGTGGAGACCGACCTCGCCGAGCTGATCGTCCAGCTCGGGCGGGACAAGCCCAGCCACATCCTGGTGCCGGCGATCCACCGCAACCGGGCGGAGATCCGCGAGATCTTCCTGCGCGAGATGCCCGGGGTCGACCCGGCGCTGACCGACGAACCCGCGATCCTGGCGGCCGCGGCCCGCCGCCACCTGCGTCGGACGTTCCTCAGCACCCGGGTCGCGGTCTCCGGGGCGAACTTCGCGGTGGCCGAGACCGGCACCCTCGCCGTGGTCGAGTCGGAGGGCAACGGCCGGATGTGCCTCACCCTGCCGGACACGCTGATCACCGTGATGGGCATCGAGAAGGTCATCCCCACCTGGGCCGACCTCGAGGTGTTCCTCCAACTGCTGCCCCGGGCCTCCACCGGCGAGCGGATGAACCCGTACACCTCGATGTGGACCGGTGTGACACCCGGCGACGGGCCGCAGGAGTTCCACCTCGTGCTGCTGGACAACGGCCGCAGCGCCGTCCTCGCCGACGAGGTCGGCCGTCAGGCGTTGCACTGCATCCGCTGCTCCGCCTGCCTCAACGTCTGCCCCGTGTACGAGCGCACCGGCGGGCACGCGTACGGCTCGGTCTATCCCGGGCCCATCGGGGCGGTGCTGTCACCGCAGCTGACCGGCGTGGAGGACAACGCCTCGCTGCCCTTCGCCTCCTCGCTCTGCGGCGCGTGCTTCGACGCCTGCCCCGTGAAGATCGACATTCCGTCGATCCTGGTGCACCTCCGCGCCCAGCACACGGCGGCGTACCGCAGTGAGCACCGCCTGCCCAGCGCCGAGGCGGTCACAATGGCCGCCGCCGCGTACACGATGGACCACCGCGCGCTGTACGAGGCCGCGCAACGGGCCTCGCGGGCCGCCCGCCTCGCCGGCCGGCGCGGCCGCGGCCTGCCGCCGCCGCTGTCCGGCTGGACGGTTGGCCGTGACCTGCCGCAGCCGCCGCCGCAGACGTTCCGCGAATGGTGGGCGCAACGATGACCTCCCGTGAGTTGATCCTCGGCCGCCTGCGCGCGGCCCTCGGCGGGACGCCTCCCACCCCCGGCGAGGTGCCACGGGACTACCGGCCCGCCAGCGGCGCCGGCGACCTCGATGTGCTGGTGCACCGGCTCACCGACTACCGGGCCACCGTGCACCGGTGTGCCGACGGCGAGGTCGCGCAGGTCGTGGACGGGATCCTCGGTGGCCGACGCGTCGTGGTCCCACCCGGGCTGCCCCGGCACTGGCTGCCCGACACCGTCGACGTGCTGACCGACGACGACCTCCCGAGGGAACAGGTCGCCGGGGCCGACGGGGTGGTCACCGCCGCGGCGGTCGCCGTCGCCGAGACCGGAACGGTGATCCTCGACGCGTCCCCCGACCAGGGGCGACGGGTCATCACGCTCCTGCCCGACGTGCACATCTGCGTCCTGCGTACCGATCAGGTGGTGGCGGGAGTTCCGGACGCCCTCGCGCGCCTCCACCCGCACCGCCCGCTCACCTGGATCAGCGGGCCGTCCGCCACCAGCGACATCGAACTCAACCGGGTCGAGGGCGTCCACGGCCCCCGGAACCTGCACGTGGTGATCGTCCCGGTCTGACCCGCACCGGGCCACAGGTGCGGGTCACGGTAGGAGCACGTTACAACCCGGCCTGCTCGGTGAACGTCTGTCGCAGGTAGTTCTTGGGCCTGGACCCCACGGTGGACCCGACGACCTCGCCCCCGCGGAACACCAGCAGCGTCGGCAGGGACATGACGCCGTAGCGGCGCGTGGACGCGGGGTTGTCGTCAGAGTTGATCTTGGCTACGACCATCCGGTCGCCGAACTCCCGGGCCAGCTCGGCGAGGCTCCGCTCGATCGCCTTGCACGGCGGGCACCACTCCGCCCAGAAGTCGACCACCACGGGCCGGTCGCTGGCCAGCACCAGCTCGGCGAACGTGTCGTCGGTGACGGTGACTAGGGAGCTGGTCTCCGTTTGGGGCATGTTTCCTCCCGGTGTGCGATGGCGTGGGCGAGCTGGGTGTGGAGCTGCTGGCGTACCGCGCCGAGCCGGTCGATGACCGCGTCGACCTCGACGAGCTTGCGTCGCAGCACCAGCACCGAGTCCGGGCAGACGTCGCCGGACGTGTTGCCGGCCCGGAGGCAGGCGACGAACGGGCGGACGTCGTCGAGGCCGAAGCCGACGTCGAGCAGCGCCCGGATCTCCCGCACGACCCGCAGTTCCGTCTCGTCGTAGACCCGGTAGCCGTTGGCGGAGCGCTGCGCGCGTACCAGCCCGTGCGCCTCGTAGTAGCGCAGCGACCGCGTACTCGTGCCGGCCCGCTCAGCCAGTTCGCCGATCAGCATCCGACCCCCTCCACCAGCCCGTCGCCACCACGCTAAACCTTGTCGCCAGCGTCAAGGCAAGCGTGTGCGAAGGGCGTCCGGCCGCGTCTCCACGCGCCGCCGCAGGGCCGCCAGCGGGAGGGTTCAGCCGAGCAGACCGCCGGTCGGCAGTGGCAGGCCGGGAAGTGACGGCAAGGGCACCGACGGCAGTGGCGCCGACGGCACCGGCACCGGCGGCAGTGGCAGTCGGGGCACCGTCGGGTCGGTGCCGGATGTCGGCGAGCGCGTCGGCGCGGGACGCTGTGGCGCCGGTGCCGTCCTGCCCGGTGTCGTGGCGGCGGAGGGCACGGGTGCGGCCGTCGACACCGCGGAAGACGGCATCGGTGCCACCGGTGCCGGCGCGCAGCGGGGCCAGCCGGGACACCCCTGCGCCGCCAGGTCCCGCAGGACGGCGTCGATGTCGGCACGCAGGCGGGTGGCGTCGGCCGGGTCGCTGACCCGATCCAGGTCGCGCTGGGCCTGGTCGATCAGGCGCTGGGCCTCGTCATACCGCCCCTCCGCGACGGCCCGGCGGGCCAGGCTCGTGGTGTGTTCGACGCCGAGCACGTCCGCCCGCTCCGGATGGAACACCTTGGTCAGCGACCACAGCGGACTGGTCGGCCCGGCGTCGCGGCTGGCGACCCCCAGCCCGGTCGCCAGCGTGAGGGCGGCGATCACCGCGGCGGCCGACCCCACGGCAAGGCGTCCGAGCGGTTGACGCCGGGGCGGGCTCGGGACCGAGACGGTGGGGGTGCCGGCCCGCAGCGTCCGGGACCGTCGGTCCGGAGTTGGCGAATCGGCGCCGGCCGCGCCGACCACGGTCTCCGGCTGGTCGGAGGTGATGTCGGCGCGCCACGCGGCCAGCATCGCGGCGAGGTCGTCGGCGCCGGCCTCGTGCTCGCCGCGTCCCAGCGCGTCGAGGAGCAGGTCGTCGCGGTTGATGCCGGCGAGGTCCAACTCCTCGCCACCGTCGGGCCGGGGCTCGCTCATGCCGCCACCTCGTCAAGTCCGTCGCCGGCAAGCGTACGGAGCCGGGCCAGGGCACGGGACTGCGCCACCCGTACGGCCGCCGCCGACATGCCGAGGATCGCGCCGACCTCCTCGGCGGTCAGGCCGACCGCCACCCGGAGGACGATGATCTCCCGCTGGACGTCGGGGAGGCGGTGCAGCAGCGCCGAGAGTCGACGGGCCAGATCGGTGGCGACGGCCTGCTGCTCCGGCCCCGGCGTGGTGTCCTCCTGCTCCAGATCCGAATCGGGGACGGCGATGGCGGCGCCACGGACCGCCGCACGTTGGGCGTCGGCGACCTTGTTCGCGGCGATGGCGAAGACGAACGCGGAGAACGGCCTGCCCTGGTCGCGGTAGCGGGGAAGGGCCTTCAACACCGCCAGGCAGACCTCCTGCGCGACGTCGTCGGCCGTGGTGTACGCCCCGCCGACGCGGCCCAGCCGTGCCCGGCAGTAACGGACCAGCCCTGGCCGCACGGTGCTGAGCAACGCAGCGAGAGCTGCCCGGTCACCCTGGGCGGCCAGGTGGACGAGCTCTGGCTCGATCACTGTGGTCATGGGGACGCGAGACACCTTCGTTACCGGCCGGTTAACCGCACGCTATCGAGACGCACGCCACTTTGCCTAGTTCACGGTCGGTGTTGGTGGCGTGGCGCAAAGAAGTTGTTGCGTTCGGCCGGGCCGCCGCGATGTCTCAGGTAGCGACCCGGGAGGGGAGGGTGGATGGGCGTCGAGGTGGCGGTGCAGGGGCTGACCAAGTCCTTCGGTGGTCAGCCGGTCTGGTCGGACGTCAGCCTGACCCTGCCGGCCGGCGAGATATCCGTGCTGCTGGGACCGTCCGGCACGGGCAAGTCGGTGTTCCTCAAGACCCTGGTGGGGCTGCTACGCCCCGACAGCGGGTCGATCTGGATCGAGGGCAAGGACCTGCCCCGGCTCTCGGAGCGGGCGCTGTACGAGGTGCGCAGGCTGTTCGGCGTGCTGTTCCAGGACGGTGCTCTCTTCGGCTCGATGACGATCTACGACAACGTGGCCTTCCCGCTGCGCGAGCACACCCGCAAGTCGGAGTCCCAGATCCGCGACGTGGTCACCGAGAAGCTCGACATGGTCGGCCTGGTCGGTGCCGAGAAGAAGCTCCCGGGGGAGATCTCCGGTGGGATGCGCAAGCGGGCCGGCCTTGCCCGCGCGCTCGTGCTCGACCCCCGCATCGTCCTGTTCGACGAACCCGACTCGGGGCTGGACCCGGTGCGCACCGCGTACCTGAACCAGCTGATCATCGACCTCAACCAGCGGACCGGGGCGACGTTCCTGATCGTCACCCACGACATCAACACCGCGCGCACGGTGCCGGACAACATCGGCCTGATCTACCACGGGCACCTGGCCATGTTCGGGTCCCGGGAGATGCTGCTGTCCAGCACCGAACCGGTGGTGCGACAGTTCCTCAACGCCCAGCGCATCGGACCGATCGGCATGGCCGAGGAGAAGGACGCCGAGGAACTGCGAGCCGAGGCGGACGCCGGCGCCGAACTGCCACCGCTGCCGCCCATCCCGCTGCAACTGCCGCCGACGGACGGGCGACCCCGCGCCGCCGAACGGCCACCGGGGCAGTGGTGCCGGGAGCACGGCGTCACCCCGCCACCCGGCTCCTTCGCCGGCCCACGCGACGCCGAGGGGTCCACGCTGGACGGACCACCGGCCGGGGACGGGCGGCAGGGCGCGGGGGTGTCCGGATGACGGGACCGCTCACCGCCGTACGGCACACCGGCGAGTTCTTCGCGTTCTGCCTGGACACCCTGCGCGGCCTCGGCCGGCGACCGGTGCAGGTCCGCGAGTTCGTCCAGCAGGCCTGGTTCATCAGCTCCGTGTCGATCCTGCCCGCCGCTCTCGTCTCCATCCCCTTCGGCGCGGTCATCGCGTTGCAGCTCGGCTCGCTGGTCCGTCAGCTCGGGGCGCAGTCGTTCACCGGCGCGGCGTCGGTGCTCGCGGTGGTCCGCGAGGCGGGGCCCATCGTCACCGCGCTGATCATCGCCGGCGCGGGTGGCTCGGCGATCTGCGCGGATCTCGGCTCCCGGAAGATCCGCGAGGAACTCGACGCGATGCAGGTGCTGGGCATCGATCCCATCCATCGCCTCGTGGTGCCCCGCGTGCTCGCCTCGATGCTGGTCGCCGTGCTGCTCAACGGTCTGGTCAGCGTGGTCGGGGTGACCGGCGGCTACCTGTTCAACGTGGTCCTGCAGGGCGGCACGCCCGGCGCGTACCTGGCCAGCTTCCAGGCCCTGGGGCAACTGCCCGACCTGCTGGTGGGTGAGGTCAAGGCGCTGCTGTTCGGCGCTGCCGCCGCGCTGGTCGCGTCGTACAAGGGCATGACCGCCAAGGGTGGCCCGAAGGGGGTCGGCGACGCGGTCAACCAGAGCGTGGTGATCACCTTCATGCTGCTGTTCGCGCTGAACTTCCTCGTCACGGCCGTGTACTTCCAGGTCGTACCGCAGAAGGGAAGCTGACGTGCTGGTGCTGCGACACCTCGACAACCTGGGCGGCCAGCTCGCCTTCTACCTGCGGGCGTTCGCCTGGGCGCCGCGCACAGTGCGCCGCTACAAGCGCGAGGTGGTACGGCTGCTGGCGGAGGTGAGCTTCGGCTCCGGGGCACTCGCCGTGCTCGGCGGCACCGTCGGTGTCATCTGCTTCCTGACCTTCTTCACCGGCACCGAGGTCGGACTGCAGGGCTACCAGGCGCTCAACCAGCTCGGCAGCAGCGCCTTCACCGGTTTCGTCTCGGCGTACTTCAACACGCGGGAGATCTCCCCGCTGGTCGCGGCGCTGGCCCTGTCGGCCACCGTGGGCTGCGGGTTCACCGCGCAGCTCGGGGCCATGCGGATCTCCGAGGAGGTCGACGCCCTCGAGGTGATGGGCGTGCCCTCGCTGCCGTTCCTCGTGACCACCCGCATGATCGCCGGGTTTCTCGCGGTCATCCCGCTGTACGTGGTGGGGCTGCTCTCCAGCTACCTGGCCACCCGCACCATCGCCGTGTACTACTACGGCCAGTCGGCCGGCACCTACGACTACTACTTCCACCTCTTCCTGCCACCCGAGGACGTGCTCTGGTCCTTCGGCAAGGTGCTCGTGTTCAGCGTGATCGTGGTCCTGGTGCACTGCTACTACGGCTACACGGCCACCGGTGGGCCCGCCGGTGTCGGCGTCGCCGTCGGACGGGCCGTCCGACTCGCGATCGTCGCGGTCAACATCGTCGACTTCTTCCTGTCGCTGGCCATCTGGGGCGCGACCACCACCGTCCGGATCGCGGGGTGAGCATGAGACATCGCATTCTCGGCATCGTCTTCATCGTCGTGCTGACCGCGGCGCTGACCGCCTCGGTGCTGCAGTACCGCAAGGCGTTCACCCCCGTCGACCGGGTCACGCTGCAGGCCGGTCGTTCCGGGCTGCAACTGAGCCCGGGGGCCGACGTCAAGGTCCGCGGGGTCGTCGTCGGCGAGGTGCGCTCGGTCGGCAGCGACGGCGCCGGGGCGAGGATCGGGCTGGCCCTGGACCCGGCCACGACGCCGCTGATCCCCGCCGACGTCAGCGCACGGCTGCTGCCCAAGACGCTCTTCGGTGAGCGGTACGTCGAGCTGGTCCCGCCGGTCGGCGGCACCGCCCCACCGATCCGCGACGGCGCCGTCATCACCCAGGACCGCAGCAGCACCGCCGTCGAGCTGGAACGGGTCCTCGACGAGGCGCTGCCGCTGCTGCAGGCGGTGCGGCCCGACCAGCTCGCCGCCACGCTGGGCGCGATCGCCGTCGCACTCGACGGGCGCGGCGAGCAACTCGGCGCGAACGTCGAGCGGCTCGACGCGTACCTGCGGCAGCTCAACCCGGCGATGCCGACCATCGCCGAGGACGTCCGGAAGCTCGCCGTCGTGCTGGACGGCTACGACGCCGCCCTGCCCGACCTGCTGGCCCTGCTGCGCGACGTCACCGTCACCGCCCGTACGGTCACCGACCAGCGCGCACAGCTGGCGGCTTTCCTCGCCGACGCCACCGACACCGCCGACGCCACCCGCAGCTTCCTCGACCGGCACGGTGACCAGATCATCGAACTCGGCCAGGTGAGCCGCCCCGTGCTGCAACTGCTCGCCACGTACGCCCCCGAGTACCCGTGCCTGATGAGCGGTCTGGTCGCCCTGCAACCCCGCGTCGAGGAGGTCTTCGCCGGCGGACGGATGCACATCACCCTCGAGGTCACCCGCGACGGTGGCAAGTACGAGAAGGGACGCGACGAACCCGTCTACGGCGCGCACGGCGGGCCGCAGTGCCGTGGACTGCCCCGACCGGGGCAGCCCGCGCCCGACGTACCCGTCGAGGACGGTTACGACCGTTCCGGTGCGCGCCCGCGTACCCCGTTGCCCGTCGGCCTGCCGGCGACCGCGCCCGCCGGCGCCTCCCCCGACATGGGCCGGGCCGCCACCGGCGAGGAGCGGGCGTTGGTCAAACCCCTGGTCGGCGCCGTCACCGGCATCCTGCCCGCGGAGGTCCCCGACATCGCGGTCCTGCTGTGGGGGCCGTTGCTGCGGGGAGGGGTGGTGAACGCGCGATGAGCAACCGGATCCTCGCCCCCTCGCTGAAGCTGGTGGTCTTCGCCGCGGTGACCCTGCTGCTGACGGCGCTGCTCGCGCAGACCCTCGGCGCCTTCCCACCCGGTGGCGTCACCTACCGCGCCCGGTTCACCGACGTGACCGGGTTGCTCGTGGGAGACGACGTCCGCGTCGCGGGCGTGCAGGTCGGTCGGGTCAGCGGCATCAGGGTGGTCGACGACACGGCCGCCGAGGTGGCCTTCACCGTCACCGCCGACGTCCCGGTGGCCACCAGCGTCCGCGCCAAGATCCGCTACCGCAACCTGGTGGGCCAGCGGTACGTGGCCCTCAGCGAGGGCCCGGGGGAGGGGCGACCACTGCGGCCCGACGGCCTGATCCCGCTCGGCCAGACCACCCCGGCGCTGGACCTCACCGTGCTGTTCAACGGTTTCCGGCCGCTGTTCACGGCCCTCGACCCGGACGACGTCAACAAGCTCGCCTACGAGATCATCCAGGTGCTCCAGGGCGAGGCCGGCACCGTCAGTAGTCTGCTGCGTCGCACCGCCTCACTCACCAACACCCTCGCCGACCGCGACGCCGTCATCGGCCGGGTCATCACCAACCTCAACAGCGTCCTGGGCACGCTGGCCGAACGGGACCAGAACCTCGACCAGAGCATCAGCCAGCTGCAGCAGTTCGTCTCCGGGCTGTCCGCCGACCGCACGGCCATCGGTGAGTCGCTGGTCAGCATCGGTGACCTCACCACCGCCACGTCGTCGCTGCTGCGTGACGTACGACCACCGCTCGCCGCGGACGTGCGCGCCCTGGACGAACTCTCCGGCACCCTCAACCGCAACGCGGCCGTCATCGACAGCACCCTGGGGCGGCTGCCCGAGCGGTACCAGTCCCTGACCCGCGTCGCGTCCTACGGCTCGTGGTTCAACTTCTACCTCTGCGACTTCGACGGCAACGTGGCGGTGTCGGGCCGGGCACCGCTCGACCTGCCCACCTTCAGCGCCCCGGCCGCCCGATGCGCCGGAGGCAGCCAGTGACACCGTTTCGGGAACGCAACCCCGTGGTCATCGGCACGCTCGGGCTGGTGCTGATCGTCGCCGTGCTGCTGGGCGCCTTCCAGCTCGACCGGCTGGCCGACCTCACCGGACGCGCCTACCAGGCGGCCTTCCACGACGCCAGCGGCCTCGTCACCGGCAACGAGGTGCGGGTCGCCGGCGTACGGGTGGGCAAGGTGACCGGCGTGGAACTCGCCCGCGACGGCGCGCCCCACGTGCGGGTCCGGTTCCGGGTGGACGACGACAGCGTCCGGCTCGGCACCGACACCGGCGCCACGATCAGGATCAAGACGGTGCTCGGCCAGAAGTACCTGGCCCTCGCACCGGCCGGACCGGGCCGACTGCGGGAGGGCGGGCAGATCCCCCTCGCCCGCACGGCGGCACCGTTCGACGTGGTGCAGGCGGTCACCGGGCTCGCCGACACCCTCGACAAGGTCGACACCGACCAGTTCGCCGCCGCCCTCACCACCCTGGCCGAGACCTTCCGGGACACTCCGGAGAGCGTCAACGCCTCCCTGGTCGGGCTCTCCCGACTCTCCCAGACCGTCGCCGGACGCGACGCCGAACTGCGGGCGCTGCTCGACCGCGCCCGGCAGGTGACCGCCGTGCTCGCCACCCGGGACGAGGAGTTCCGCAAACTGGTCACCGACGGTGAGGCGCTGCTGGGCGAGGTGAGCCGGCGACGGGACGCCATCCACCGGCTGCTCGTGGGCACCGACGAACTCGCCACCCAGCTGTCCGGACTGGTCAGCGACAACCGGGTCCAGCTCGCTCCGGCGCTGCACAAGCTGCGGGAGGTCGTCGCCATCCTGCAACGCAACCGGGACGACCTGGAGAAGACCATCCAGCGGATGGGTCCGTTCGTCACCGCGTTCGCCAACGTGGTGGGCAACGGCCGCTGGTTCGACTCGTACGTCTCCGGTCTGCTCCAGCCGTACCAGCCCACGACGGGAGGCCGCTGATGCCCGGTCCCATCCAGCGGTGGCGACGACCGGTCGCCGTCACCACCGTCCTCCTGGTGGCCGTCGCCGCCGGCGCGGTCGTCCTCCGCGACGGCACACCCCCACGGCGGGTGGTCGCCCACTTCACCCGCGCCGTCGGGGTGTATCCAGGATCGGACGTGCGGGTGCTGGGCGTCCGCGTCGGCGAGGTGGTCGCCGTGACCCCGCAGGGCCGCACCGTCCAGGTGACCATGTCCTACGACCCCGGCGTCGCCGTGCCCGCCGACGCGCAGGCGCTCATCGTGCCGCCCAGCGTGGTCAGCGACCGCTACGTCCAGCTCACTCCCGCCTTCGCCGGCGGAGCCGCGCTCGCCGACGGAGCCGAGATACCGCTGGAGCGGACCGCCGCTCCCATGGAGATCGACGACATCTACCAGGCGCTCGACGACTTCAACCGCACTCTCGGCCCGGAGGGTGCCAACCGCGACGGCGCCCTGTCCGACCTGGTGGCCACCGGCCGCGCCAACCTGGAGGGCAACGGCCAGAACCTGCACGACACCCTCGACGGGCTGTCCCAGGCACTGGCCACCCTCTCCGGCGGGCGGCAGGACCTGTTCGGGTCGGTGGCGAACCTGCAACAGTTCACCACCGCGCTGGCCCGCAGCGACCGCGAGGTACGCGCCTTCAACCAGCAGTTGGCCGACGTCGCCGAACAGCTGGCAGGGGAGCGCGACGAACTGGCCGCCGCGCTGCGCAACCTCTCCACGGCGCTGGCCGACGTCACCACGTTCGTGCGGCAGAACCGGGACGCGTTGACCTCCAACGTCGACGCGCTGGCCGACATCACCGGCATCCTGGTCCGCCAGCAGCAGGCCGTCATCGACATCCTCGACGTCGCCCCGCTCGCCCTGGGCAACCTCAACCTCGCCTACAACCCGCGATCCGGCACCCTGGACACCCGCGACAACGCCCTGGGTCCCTACGATCCCGCCGCCTTCGCCTGCTCCCTGATGGTGGACCAGCTCCCCGCGCGTCAGGTGCCCGCCACGTGCCTGGCACTCGCGCAGACCCTGCACTCCCGTGGGCTGCCCATGACCGACCAGCTGCGCAGGCTCCTCAAGCTGCCGCCCGGCGCCCCGGCGACCGGCGGGTCCTCACCGGGGAACCCTCCCCCCGGTGCGCCGATCCCCGACCAGGCGCCGGGCGGCGTCGACACCACCAACGACCCCACCCTCGGCGGCATCCTGCGGGGCCGGTCATGACCGCCCGGGCACTGCGAACCCTGGCCTGCGCGATCGTGGTGGCGATGCTGCCGGCCGGCTGCGGCCTGCCCGACCTCACCGATCTGCCGCTGCCCGGCGGTGCCCCGAAGGGCGACGGGTACGTGGTCACCGCCGAGTTCAGCGACGTGCTGGACCTGGTGCCGCAGGCCGCCGTGAAGGTCGACGACGTCACCGTCGGCAGCGTGGAGAAGATCTCCCTGGCCGGCTGGACCGCCCGCGTCACCCTGCGCATCGGCGCGGAGGTACGCCTGCCGTCCAACGCGACGGCCGCCGTCCGCCAGAGCAGCCTGCTGGGCGAGAAGTACGTGACCGTCGCGCCGCCGCCCACCGCCCCCGCCAGCGGTCGACTCGTCGACGGCGATCTCATCCCGCTGTCCCGGACCGCTCGCGGCGCCGAGGTGGAGGAGGTCCTCGCCGCCCTCGGGCTGCTGCTCAACGGTGGTGGCCTGGCGCAGTTGAAGACCATCAACCAGGAACTCGGCGCCGCACTCGACGGACGGGAACCGGCCGTTCGGGACGCGCTGCGCCAGCTCGACACGTTCATCGGCGGGCTGGACAGGCAGAAGGCAGACCTGGTCCGAGCCCTCGACGCGCTGGACCGGCTCAGCGGCCGGCTCGACCGGCAGAAGCAGGTGCTCGGCGAGGCCGTGGACTCGCTGGCTCCCGGCCTGACCGTGCTGGCCGGTCAGCGCGCCCAAC
The DNA here is from genome assembly GCF_052601155.1 of Micromonospora yongxingensis. Taxonomy (NCBI): domain Bacteria; kingdom Bacillati; phylum Actinomycetota; class Actinomycetes; order Micromonosporales; family Micromonosporaceae; genus Micromonospora; species Micromonospora yongxingensis. The sequence continues at coordinate 33,674 of NZ_JBQXEO010000030.1, read as the reverse complement.
TGACCCGGGCGTTGACGGCACTCGACCAGTTGGGCGACGTCGGCACCCGGGTCGTCAACCGGAGCCGCGAGGACACCCTGGCCGATGTGCGGGCGCTGCAACCGATCCTGGAGCAGTTGGCGCGCGCGGGGGACGACCTGCCGAAGTCGCTGGACTTCATGCTCTCCTACCCGTTCCCGCCGAACGTCACCGGCGCGATCGTCGGTGACTTCGTCAACCTCTCCGTCACCGCCGACCTCGACTCGGCGTCGATCCTGGCGAACCTGGTCGCGGCGGCGCCCGCCCCGGCCCGTCCGGCCGCACCGCCGGCGGGGACCCGGCGCGGCGGAGCACCAGCGGCGGGCGGTCCCGCACCTGCCACGCCGCGACCAGGCACCGGGTCCCGCCCCCTGCCCGACCTGCCGATCCTGAAGTGCCTGCCCGACCCGCGCAATTTCCCGGCGACGTGGACTCCGCCGAAGGACTGCCTGCTACCGGAGGGCTGTGTCCTGCTCAAGCCCGGCTCGACGGTGCCCATCGGCGGACTGATCCTGCCGAAGGGCCTCGTACCCCCGGGCACGGTCTTTCCCGCCGAGACCCAACTACCCGCGGGAACGGTCCTGTCGGCGCAGTGCGTCCTGCCGTTGACCGGCGCGGTGACCGGGCAGATCGGCGGCCTGCCGGACGTCCTGCGGGGAGGGCTGACGCCATGATCGGACGTACCGCGAAGGTTCAGGTTCTGGCGTTTCTGCTGGTGAGCGTTCTCGGCGTCAGTTATGTCGCCATCCGCTACGTGGGGCTCGGCGACCGGCTGCTCGGCGGAAGCTACGTCGTCCTCCTGGACCTCACCCGGGCCGGCGGCATCTTTCCCAACGCCCCGGTCACCTACCGGGGGGTGCCGGTCGGTCGGGTCGCCGCGGTCGCCCTGCGCGGCGACGGGGTCCGCGCCGACCTGCGGTTGCAGCGCGACGTCCGGATACCGGACGACCTGCGGGCCGTGGTGGCGCAACGCTCCGCCGTCGGCGAGCAGTACGTGGACCTGCGTCCGGAGCGTGACAGCGGGCCGTACCTCTCCGACGGCGCGGTGATCCCGGCCGACCGGACCGGTGTCCCGCTGGCGCCGGAGGTGCTGCTGAGCAACCTCGACGCCCTGGTCCGCTCCGTCGGCCCGGAGGATCTCACCGTCCTGATCACCGAACTCGGCACCGCGTTCGAGGGCAACGAGCTGGCTCTGGCCCGGATCCTCGACCACGGGGACGCCCTGCTGACCGACGCGACCACCCACCTGCCGGAGACACTCGCGTTGATCAACGACGGGCGAACCGTGCTCGCCACCCAGGCCGAGTCGGCCGAGGCGCTGCGCCGGTGGGCGGCGGGCCTTGCCCGGCTGGCGGCCACCGTCCGCGACGCCGACCCGGACCTGCGGCGGCTGCTCGCCGCCGGGCCTCCCGCCGGTCGGGAACTGGTCGCGTTGCTGCGCGGGCTGGAACCGACGGTCGGCACCCTCCTCGGCAACCTGGTGACCGTCAACGGCGTCGCGGCCCGGCGGCTGCCCGGCATCGAGCAACTGCTGGTGGTGTACCCGATCGCCGTCGCCGGAGGGTTCACGGTCACCCCGGGCGACGGCACCGCCCACCTCGGCCTGGTGCTGAACGTCGACGACCCGCCGCCCTGCGTGTACGGCGGCGGTGGAACCATGTGCGGCGCCGGGGACCGCGCGGCCGGCGCCAGTGTGCGGGGCGCCGCCAACGCGCCCCGACCGGGCGGACCGGAGCCCGCCGCCGACCCGGGGCCGTCCGGCGCCGCCCCGCCCGGCGGTTACGACCCCGCGACCGGCCTGGTGCTCGGCTCGGACGGCCGGCCACTGCAGTTCGGCGGGACCGGGGGCCAGTCCCGGATGGCCGGGGACCAGTCGTGGAAGCAGTTGCTGCTCGCCGGGGTCACCCGGTGACCGGCGTGAGCAAGGAGGTGGCGATGCGAGCTCGCAGGGACCACACGTTGAAGGTCATCAGGGGGGCGAAGGCCGGGGCTCCCGGCCGGGCTCCGCAGCGTCGGATCGTTCCCCGGCAGCTTCCCCGGGCGACGGAGCCGATCGACGACCTGCTGCGGCGGCTCGACCAGGAACCGGTCGAGGACCCGACGGAGTTCGACGATCCGGTGGGTGGGGACGACCCGGCGAGCGCGGACGGCACGCAGGAGGAGCCCTCCGGTGGGCGCGTCACGGACGAGCCGGGAAGGGCCGGGACGGCGGGACGGCGACGTGTCTCCATCGTCGTGCTCGTGGTGCTCCTGGCCGCGGCGCTCGGCGCCGCCGGCGTCACCGGCCGCCAGTGGTACGTCGAGCGGGCGACGGAGCAGGCCCGGCAGGCGGCCCTCTCGGCGGCCAGACAGGCCAGCGTCAACTTCGTCTCGGTCAGCGCGGCCAGCGTCGACCGGGACATCCAGCGGATCACGACCGGTGCCACCGGCGACTTCCGGGACGAGTTCACCCGGGGGCAGTCGCAGGTGCGCGCCGCGGTCGTGGAGAACAAGGTCGACTCGCGCGGGTCGGTGCTCCGGGCCGGGCTGGTCTCCGGGGATCGTCGTCGGGCGGTCGTGCTGGTGGCCGTCGACGCCACCGTCAAGAACGTCAAGGCACCCGAGGGGCGGCCGTCGCACTACCGGATCCAGCTCGACCTGGTGCGCGACCGGGAATCCGGCCGGTGGCTCGTGTCCCGACTGCAGTTCGTCGGCTGAGAGGGGGAGGACCGATGGGTAACCTGATCGAATTCGTGCGACGGCCGCGCGTACCCCGGCGGCGCCGGATGCGGCTCGTCCCGGTGCTGGCCGTCGCGATCGTGCTCGCGGCCGCCGTCGCCGGTCTCGGATGGTGGGGTGACCACCGGGCCGGTCAGCGGGACACGGCCGTACGGCAGGCGTTGGCCACCGCTCCCGCCGCCGCCAAGGCGATCTTCTCCTACGACTACCGCACGTTCGACGACAGCGTGGCCAACGGCCGAACCTTCGCCACCGGCTCGTTCGGCAGGGAGTACGAGCAGACCACGGCGGCGTTGAAGCAGACCGCGGCCGCGCAGCAGGCTGTCGTCGCGGCGGAGGTGTCCGCGACGGGTGTGGTGACCGCCACAGCGGAACGGGTCGAGCTGCTCGTGTACCTCAACCAGTACCGGCGCAACGTGAACACGGCCGGGGAGAAGGTCGACCAGAATCGGGTGGTGCTCACCCTGGTCCCGGTCGACGGGGAGTGGAAGGTGGCCAGGGCGGAGGCCATCTGACCGGCGGTCGCCCGCTGGCTCCGGACCGGGCGGGGGAGCCTCGTGACCTGCTTTGGAGCCGGAAAGCGCTAGGCTCCTGGCGTGATTGACGTGCAGGACAGCGGGAGCGACGAGCGGCTGCGCCGCATCGAGGCGGTCACCGACGCCGCGCTCTCCCAGCTCGACGTCAACGACCTCATGGAGGAGCTCCTCGAGCGTGTCCGAGAGGTGCTGAAAGTGGAAACGGCGGCCATCCTGCTGCTGGACGTGCACGCCCAGCAGTTCGTGGCCGCCGCGACGAAGGGGATGGGGGAGGAGATCCGGCAGGGGGCTCGGGTCCCCGTCGGCCACGGCCTCGCGGGTCGGATCGCCCGGGAGAAGCAACCCGTCATACTGCCCGACCTCGCCGCCGCCGACGACCCGGTTCTGTTCGGCCGCGGAGCCCGCTCGCTGTTGGGTGTGCCCATGTTCGCCCACGGGGAGGTGATCGGCGTCATTCACGTCGGCCGCCGGGCACCGCACCAGTTCACCGACGCCGACGTTCAGCTGCTGCAACTCGCCGCGGACCGGGCGAGCCTCGCCACCCGGACCAGGGCCAGTGGCCTCGACCGCACCGCCGCCCTCGCACTGCAACGCAGCCTGCTGCCCACCCACCTGCCGGACGCGCCCGGCGTGGACATGGCCGCCCGCTACGTGCCCGGTCACGACGCCGGCGTGGGCGGCGACTGGTACGACGTCTTCACGCTCCCGTCCGGCTGGCTGGGCGTCGTCATCGGTGACGTGTCCGGACACGGGCTGCGCTCGGCGGTCGTCATGGGTCGCCTCCGCAGTGCGCTGCGCGCCTACGCGCTGGTCTGCGACGACCCGGCCAGTGCGCTGACGCTGCTCGACCGCAAGATCCACCACTTCGAGGCCGGGAGTCTGGCCACGGTCCTCTACGCCATGATCTCCCCGGACCGCGCCACCATTCAGGTGTCCCTCGCCGGGCACCTGCAACCCATCCTGGCTTCGCCAGGACGCCCGGCCGAGCCGCTGACCATCCCGGTCGATCTTCCACTGGGTATCGGGCCGCGCCAGCCGGCCCGCCGGTGCACCGAGGTGGCGTTCCCGTCCGACGCCGTACTGGTCTGCTACACCGACGGGCTCGTCGAACGCCGGGGCGAGATCATCGACGTCGGCGTCGAACGGCTTCGCGCGGCGGTCGAACCAGGCTCCGCCGAGAAGGTCTGCGCCCGCATCATGAGCATGCTCGCCGGCAAACAGGCCACCGACGACATCGCCCTGCTCGCCATCCACACCGCCGACCGGATTCTCCCTGAGCCGCGCAACCCGGAGGCCGCGGCATGAGTACCGGTTTCGTGCATCCCGCCCTGTTCTACGCCGATCACGAGGAGTACCTGGCCGGGACGGTGCCGTTCATCCGGGCCGGTCTCGACGCCGACGAGCCGGTCATGGTCGCCGTGCCGGGGGACAACCTCGACCGCATCCGCACCGCTCTCGGCAGCGACGCGGCCCGGGTCCAGCTGCACGACATGAGCGTGGCCGGGCGCAATCCCGGGCGAATCCTCCCGGGCGTCCTGTTCGCCTTCGCCGCCGCCAACGCCGGAAAGCGTGTACGCATCATCGGCGAACCCATCTGGGCCGGCCGAAGCGAGACCGAGTACCCCGCCTGTGCGCAGCACGAGGCCCTCATCAACGCCGCGTTCGCCGGCCGGCCGGCCACCATCCTCTGCCCCTACGACACCGGCAGCCTGGAGCGGAGCTGGCTCGACGACGCCTACCGCACCCATCCCGTCCTGCAGATGGGCGGTGTGTCGTGGGAGAGCCCGGACTACGACGACCCGATCGCCGTGGCCGCGGGGTTCAACCTGCCGTTGCAGGAGCCGCCCCCCGAGGCGATCGTCATCGCCATCGATCTCCCGGCTCTCCCGGCCATCCGTCGGCTGGTGACCGCCGAGGCCGTAGCGGCTGGTCTGCCCCCGGACCGGGTCTCCGACCTGACCCTGGCGGTCAACGAACTGGCCACGAACACGATCAGGCACACCGCCGCCGGCGGCTCCCTCGCGGTCTGGACCGACCCGAAGAGGCTGATCTGCCAGTTCAGCGACACCGGGCACATCGCGAATCCGCTCGCCGGGCGGATTCCAGTGCCGCCGCAGCAGCCCGGCAGTCGAGGCCTCGTGCTGGTCAACCAACTCTGCGATCTGGTACGCGTCCACACCGTGCCCGGTGCCACCACCATCCGCCTGCACATGCACCGCTGAGGTCCGCGGGACGGCAGGGGCAGCCGGGCGGGGGATCGGCACTCAGAATGGCTGCGTGAGCCTGAAGATCGATCACATCTACGTGCCCGTCAAGTTCGACCTCGGCGGCACGTTGCAGGACGTGGAGCCGGCCGTTCCGCTGCTGGCCGGGTTGGGCGCCACCACCGTCGACGTGGTCGAGCACGAGGAGACCCGGGCCTACAACATCTCGTACCTCGCCACCCACCCCCCGGTGCTGCAACTCTCCCTCGGCACGTCGGCGGTGCGCGTCGGACACACCACCTGGGCCACCACCACCACAATCGTGATCTATCCGGCGCTGGGGGTGATCTCGGTGGACCTGCGGTTCGCCGCGCCAGAGCCGACGGCCGGCACCGAGGAGATCTGCCGGTTCTATGACGACCTGGTCCGCGAGAACACCCTCGACTACTTCCGGCACCTGCGCGACCTGGAGGTGTTCCCGGCGAACCTGGCAGGGCACCTGCGGGCGATCGAGGCCGAGCCCCGCGAACCGGGTGGCCTGAGGGTGTCCGCCCACGTCCAGGCGGTCCGCGCGATCCTGCAGGATTCACCCGGTTTCGAGCCACGGGAACGGTGCTACCCGTTTCAGAACATGCGGCAGTTCTTCGTGCTGCGCGGTCCGGAGGGCGGCGAGGACGAGCCGGTCGTGGAGTCCCTGCTGCGGCTCTCCGCGCTGCCGGTGACACCCGGTTCGGTGGCGGACGACGGTCCCCTGCGCCTGCGCGGCGTGGTGGTGCGCACGACGGGCTGGTCCACCGTGGCCGTCGTGCACGACGGGATCGAGGGCGGTCCGGCGACCGCCCGGATGGTCCAGGACATGTACGGGCAGATCCACGCCCAGTGGTTCTTCTGCCAGCTCTGGGTGGGGGTGGATCCGAATGACCACGACGAACTCGTCGGGCCGGGCCACTCACTCGGCGCGCGCATCACCCAGCTGGCCCGGGTGCAACTACAGCTCAGCCGAGGGCTGGCCGAGGTGGGCAACGTGGATCTGATGTACCGGGATCCGCTGCGGATCGCGGTGGCCACGTTCCTGATCGACGGCCTGCGGGTGCCCCGGCACCTCCAGGCCGCGCGGCAGCGCCTGGAACTGCTCCGCAGCAACCTGAGCCAGCTCTTCGGGTTGCAGACGGCGCTGTTCCAGCAGCGGTTGCAGTGGCTGTTCTCGATCACCGCGGTTGCCGGTGTCGCCGCGCTCCTGCCGGAGATGCTCCAGGTCGACAGCATGCGCTGGCGGGTCGTGACGGTCGCGCTGTTCGGCATGCTGGCGGTGTTCTGCTGGCTGCTGATTCGGCTGCTCGGACGCGCCGGCGTGCACGCGGGCCGAGCGAACCGCGCAGCCGGTCAGGCGACGGGCAGGCGGCCGCGGGTCGCCGTCGGGTGGGTCCGGCGGCGGCGCGGACGCTGACCGGCCCGTCGATTCTCAATTCAGCCCTTGCTGGATTCAGCATCGGCTGTATTGTGACGGGCATGCAGATGTTGACGCACGGCCAGGTGCTGGCCCGCTTCGGCCACGCCCTGTCCGACCCCGTGCGAGCGCGGCTGCTGCTGGCGCTGCGGGACGGCCCCGGATACCCCGCCGAGCTGGCCGAGCTGCTGGGCGCCACCCGGCAGAACGTGTCCAACCATCTCGCCTGCCTGCGCGGGTGTGGCCTGGTCGTCGCCGCTCCGGAGGGACGCCGCACCCGCTACGAGCTGGCGGACCCCCGCCTGACCCACGCCCTGGGAGACCTGCTGGGCCTGGTCCTCGCGGTCGACCCGGCGGCGTGCCCGACCTCCGTCGACGACGGGTGCTGCTGATGGTCACCCCGTTGCCGCTGGTGTCGCCTGGGCAGTCGCCGTCACGGCGGGCGACACTGACCCGGCGTGTGCGGCTGCTGGTGGCCGCGACCATCGCCTACAACACCGTCGAGGCCGTTGTGGCGATCACGGCCGGAGCCCTCGTCTCGTCGACCGCGCTGATCGGCTTCGGTCTGGACTCCGTCATCGAGGTGTCGTCGGCCGCGGCCGTGGCCTGGCAGTTCTCCGGCAGCGACCACGAGCGGCGCGAGCGGACCGCGCTTCGCATCATCGCGCTGTCGTTCTTCGGCCTGGCCGCCTACGTGACGGTGGAGTCCGTCCGGGCACTCCTCGGCGGCGACCGGGCCGAGCACTCCACGGTCGGGCTGGTGCTCGCCGCGGTGTCGCTCGCCGTGATGCCGGTCCTGTCCGCGGCGCAACGCCGCACCGGGCGTGAGCTCGGGTCGGCGTCGGCGGTGGCGGATTCGAAGCAGACGCTGCTCTGCACGTACCTGTCCGCGGTGCTGCTGGTCGGCCTGGCGGTCAACTCGCTGTTCGGCTGGTGGTGGGCCGACCCGGCCGCGGCCCTCGTGATCGCCGTGGTCGCGGTCAGGGAAGGCCGCGAGGCGTGGCGAGGGCGTCTCTGCTGCGCCCCGAGCTCAGCCACCGCACCCGGGGCGGCCGACTGCTCCGGGGGATGCTGCGCACCTGGGGAACAGCACTGAGGCCGGTCCCGCCTGCCTGGTGAGACGCCGAACGGTCGTCAACGTCGCAGGGTCGTGGACGGCGACTCACCGAAGCGCGCACGGTAGTCGGCGGCGAAGCGACCGAGGTGGACGAACCCGTGTTGCAGGGCAACGGTCGTCACGGACACCCCGGGAACGGTCGCTCGCAGCGCACGGTGGGCCGCGTACAGCCGGCACGCGCGCAGGTACGCCGTCGGCGTCGTCTGCAACTCCCGCCGGAAGCAGTCCTGCAGCGTCCGCACGCTCACCCGCAGAGCCTCCGCGACATCCCCGACCGTCAGGGCCTCGCCGTGGTGGTCGGTGATCAGGGCGCAGGCCTGACGGACGAGGCGCCCGGGGGCGGGGTGGCGTGGCGGTTCGGCGAGCAGGTCGGAATAGGTGTGCCGGTGGGCCAGCAACAACTGGGCGATGAGCCCCTGCTCGAAACGAGCGGCGACCTGGGGGTGGTCGAACAGCGACGCGTCCATGGGGTGTGCCAGCTCGTCGGCGAGGAAGTCCACACCGCGCGCCCACGCCCTCGCCGTGGGTGTGGTCATGGTCATGCCGATGTCGAAGCGGACCGGGCCGTCCACCGGGCGGCCCAGCAGGCGGGAGAGCTCCCGGTCGACGGTGCGCCGGTCGGCGTAGAAGATCCGGTGCGGTGAGCCTGCCGACCACTGCATGTCCGAGGCGTCGTACGGGGAGAGGACGGACGCGACGTCGGGTGTCGAGGTGACGCTGCGGCCGGCGTGCCGGACCACCGTGCCGCCACTGCGCGGGATCTGTACGAGGTAGAAGGTCTCCAGCGGAGTGGGCTGGATGCGTACGGCCTGCCCGTAGTCGAGGTCGATGACGCCCACGCCGCCCACCCGGTGGGCCGCCATCCGCAGCTGGACGCTGTGGACGCCCGACTGGGGCGTGAGGCGGTGCGCACAGAACACGCGACCCACCTCGGCCCGTGCCTGCTCGACGTCACGCGTCCGGATCGTCACGGCACCCATCCGACACCTCCCCGGCGTCCTGATGCGCTGACCCTAGGTGGCGACCGGGGTGACGGGGGTCGGAAAGGCGGCGACCCGACAAGGAGCAGGCCGGCTGCGCACGACGGACACATCCCGCGTGCGGCGGATAGCGGCCCATCGACGCTGCTGGTTAGCGTACGGACACCGCCGGCGCACCTGCTGCGGCGGTTCTCGTCCGCGGGTCACACCCCATCTCGGAGGCTGCCATGAGGATCGCCGTCGTCGGCGCCGGATTCGCCGGCCTGAGCGCAGCGAAGGTGTTGCGGCAGAGTGGCTTCCACGTCACCGTGTTCGAGAAGGCGCCCGACGTCGGTGGGGTGTGGAGTCGCACCCGCCGGTACCCCGGCCTCCGTACCCAGAACGACAAGGGCACCTACCACCTCTCCGACCTGCCCATGCCGGCGCGCTACCCGCAGTGGCCGACCGGCAAGCAGGTGCAGGAGTATCTGGAGCACTACGTGGACATGTTCGGGCTCGGCACAGCCCTGCGGCTCTCCACGGAGGTCGTCTCCGCCGAACTTCTCGACGACGAGACCGGGTGGCTGCTCGCGTCGCGGCCGGCGGGCGGCGGGGACCCGGTGACCATGGAGAGGTACGACCACCTCGTCGTCGCCAACGGCATCTTCTGCGATCCCCTCGTCCCGTCCTTCCCCGGCGCCGAGGACTTCACGGCCGCCGGCGGACGGGTCCTACCCGCGGGGGAGTTCCACGACCTCGCGGCGGCGCGGGGGAAGAACGTCGTCATCGTCGGGTACGGCAAGTCCTCCTGTGACGTGGCGATCCCCGTGAGCGATGTCGCCGCCCGGACCCACGTCGTCGCCCGCGAACTGCTCTGGAAGATGCCCAGGAAGCTCGGCGGCGCGCTCAACTACAAGTACCTCCTGCTCACCCGCATGGGTGAGGCGCTGTTCCGGTACATCACGCTGAAGGGCTTCGAGCGGTTCCTGCACGGTCCGGGCAACGGCCTGCGCCGCGGCATGCTCGACAGCGTCGGGTCGGTCGCGACCAGGCAGCTCAAGCTGCGTGAGCTGGGCCTCGTGCCGAACGGCAGCTTCCAGGACATCGCCCGCAGCACCGTCAGCCTCGTGACGGAGGGCTTCTTCGAGCGCGTCGCCGACGGCCGCATCAGCGTCCACCGGGACCGGACGATCAGCGATCTGCTGGTCGACGACGGTCGACCGGCCGCCCGTCTCGCCGACGGCACGGTGCTCGCCGCCGACCTCGTGATCTGTGGCACCGGCTTCCGGCAGCACGTGCCGTTCTTCGACGACGCGCTGCACGCCCGACTCCAGGACGACGCGGGCAACTTCATGCTGTACCGCCAGATCCTGCCGATCGACGTGCCACACCTGACGTTCGCCGGCTACAACTCCTCGTTCTTCAGCCCGCTCAGCGCGGAGATGGCCGCGGTCTGGACCGCCGCCTACCTGCGGGGCGGGATCACGCCGCCGCCGGTGGACCGGATGCGCGAGGAGGTCCGCGCGCGGGTGGCCTGGATGGCGGCGCGGACCGGAGGGCGGCACGCCCGAGGCACGAACGTCATCCCGTTCTCGATGCACAACATCGACGAGGTGCTCGACGAGCTCGGGCTCAACCTCGGCCGGCTGGCCCGGGCCCGGCAGTGGTTGCTGCCGGTCGACCCGCGTTCCTACCGGAGGGTGACGGCACGCATGATCCGGCGTACCGCCGACGAGGGCGCGACGGGTCGGGCCGAACCGGCACCGGCCCGCCGCGCCGCGCCCTGAGGGCCCGGCGGGCGAGTCGGCCGACGCGCTGGTTCACACGCCGTCGATCCGCCCCCGGGGGCGGTAACGTCGGCGAGCGCGAGCCTGTCCCGGATCCACGACACGAGGGGTGTACGGATGAACTGGACGCTGGAAGTGGTGATCGTGCCGGTCTCGGACGTGGACCGGGCCAAGGAGTTCTACGCCGAGCGGCTCGGCTTCACCGTGGACCACGACACCGTGATCAGTGACGACGCTCGGCTGGTGCAGCTGACCCCGCCGGGCTCCGGCTGCTCGGTGGTCATCGGCAAGGGAGCGGTGCCGGACATGCCGCCGGGCTCACTGAAAGGGCTGCAACTGGTGGTGCCCGACCTGCAGAAGGCCCGGGCGGAGCTGGTGGAGCGGGGCGTCGAGGTCAGCGAGATCCAGGTGCTGGGGGTCAACCCCCGACCGGTGCCGGACCCGTTGGACAACGTCGGTTTTGTCTTCTTCTCCGACCCGGACGGCAACGCCTGGGCGGTGCAGCAGATCTCCAGTCGGGCCTGAACCGTCGCGGGCGGACCCGAGGGTCCGCGCCGCCATAACCGCCAGAAAGGCGAATAACGTGGGATAAAATTCCCTCACAGGCGCATGAGGCTCGACGGTCCACGAGGAGGCCAGGGCGATGGCGGGGCAGATCACCGAGCACCGCTACCAGGCCCGGCGGCCGGACGTGCCCGTGCCGGCGGGCCTGGCCGGCAGCTGACCCGCTCCGTGCTGACGCGAGCATGGTCCCGGGGGCTGGGGGACAGCACGAGCCCGCGTGGGGCGACCGTTCTGGAACTGCTGTTCGACATCGTCTACGTCTTCGCGCTGGCCCGCCTCGCCGGGCGGGTCGCGGACGACCTGACCATCGTGCGGCACGCGCTGCTGTCCGAGGCGGGGCAGACGCTGCTGTTCTTCGCGGCGATGTGGATGATCTGGTCGCTGAACTCCCTGATGGCGAGCACGTACGACCCGCGCCGCACCGACATCCAGGTCGTCCTGCTGGCCACGATGTTCGGCACCCTGGTGCTCGCGGTCTCGCTGCCGCAGGCGTTCGGTCAGCGCGGGATGATCTTCGCCTGCACGTACGTCCTCATCCAGGTCGGCCGCCCGCTCTTCCTGACGTTGGCCCTGCGGGGCCACCCGATGTGGGAGGTCTCCGCCCGGGTGCTGACCTGGCACGCGGTGTCCGGCGTGCTCTGGATCGGCGGCGGCATCAGCGGAGGGCTCGGCCGCGGCGTCTTCTGGACCCTCGCCCTCGCCATCGAGGTTGCCGGGGCGGCAAGCAACTGGCCCGCGTTCGGGATTCGCGGGGCACGCCGTGACGCCCTGTCCAAGGTCTCCTACGTTCACCTCGCCGAGCGGTACAACCAGTTCTTCATGATCGCGCTCGCCGAGGTGGTGCTCGAAGCCGGTGCCGCCATCAGTTTTCCGGGCTTCTCCACCGAGCGGACCGCCACTCTCGTCGCCGCCTTCGTGGCGGTGGTGGCGTTCTGGCGGATCTACTTCTACCACATACGACCGGGCCGGGAGGCGACCGGCAGCCTCGCCGGGGAGGGCATGCAACTGTCCCGCTGGGCGAGCTTCAGCCTGCTGCTCATCGTCGGAGGCATCATCTGCACGGCGGTCGGCTTCGGGCAGGTCATCGAGGACCCCGACCCGCCGATCGACTGGGCGCTGGTGGTCATCATCTTCGGCGGCCCGGCGCTGTTCCTGATCGGGCGGACCTACCTGGAGAAGTTGTCCCCGACCGGGCCTCGCTGCCGGGTGCTGCTGGTCGGGGTGCTGCTGCTGGCCGTGGCGGCGCCACCCATGGTGTTCTTCCCGCCGGTCGCGGCGTCGGTCACCGCCGCCCTGATCCTGGCCGCGGTCGGCGTCGCCGACGGGTTCACCCATAAACGCGGAGCGGAGACGAATCCGCCGTTGTAGCGGGCGAGCGCGTCGAGTAGGTTTCCGGATACGCCGTCGAGCCGGGAGGAGGTCAGAACAATGTCCGATGTTCTGCGCCCCCTCCGCGCCTCGGCGTCCGCGCGGATCTGACCCGGGGCGCTCGCTTCCCGGAGGATCAATCCATGACCGATCTGGTCATCCGTCCGCTCGTCGCGGGCGAGGAAAACCTGTTCGACTCCATGTCCGATCCGCTGCCCCAACTGCGTCAGGTCGGCTACGCCGACGGGATCGCCGGCGGCGGTTACCGCCCCGAGCACACCTGGGTCGCCCTCCGCGGCGGCCGGGTGGTCGGCCGGGCGGCCTGGCTCCTCCCGCCCGGCGCCGTCGGTGCGCCCTGGCTGGAGCGGTTCGACCTGGACGCCGAGCCGGAGGTGGGCGCCGCACTGCTGCGCGCCGCCCACGAGGCGCTGGGCGGTCCCGGTCTGTACTACGCCGCCATGCCGGCGCACTGGCGGCGCCGGCCCGAGGTGCTGGGCGTGATGAGGGCGCCGCTGGCCGCGGCCCGGCTCGCCGGGCTGGTCGAGCGCGGGGAGCGGCTCAGATGCTCGTGGACGGGCACGCCGCTGCCGGCCACCTCCGGTCGGTACGTCTTCCGCCCGGCCACCGATTCGGCGGAGATCAACGCCCTGGTGGCCCGCATCGCCGAGCCGGACGTCCTGACCGGCGTGGAGATCGCGCGGCTGGTCCGGGGCGTCGACCTGGCCACCGACCCGCTGGCCTGGCTGGACGGGACGGCCGGCGACTGGCGGGTCGCGTTGGACGACGGCGAGCCGGTCGGACTGGTCGGGACGGCCGGGGACGCCTGCTACCCGCTCGTCGCCTACCTCGGTCTGCTCGACGAGGCCGTCCGGGCTGAGCTGCTGGCCGAGGCGGTGCGGGTGCTGGCCGCCGGCGGCGCCCGGGAGGTGATCGCCGACGTCGACGCCCACCGGGTGGCGGTGCTGGCGGAGCTGGAACGGACCGGCTTCCGGCAGTTGCGCGCGCGGGTCGCCTTCGCACCGGCAGCCGCTCCGGTGGCCGCCGCCGACCATCTGGACTAGCTGATCGGGGTACGCCCTGCCGCCACCAGGGCGTACCCGTCCCCACCGCCCCATCGATCGACGGCCCGGTGAGAGGATCTGCCGGTGCCGAAGATCCTTGCCAGCACCCACCAGCAGGCCTAGCGTCGATGGACCTGTTCGGTGTGCACCTCACCGTCCTCACCCTCTGCCTCGCCCTCGCCGTCGGCGGGCTGATGGTGCTCCTGTCGGCGGTCGTCGGGCTCTACCTCTGGCCGTTGCGCCGCCGTGCGCTGCGTGAGGCACCATCGCAACCGCTCGACTTCGCCTCCGCCACCCGGGCCGCCGAGGCCGTCGTGGCGGCCGAGGCCGCGGACCCGGGGGTCAGGCCGGAGTCCCGGAGCCGGTTGCTGAGCCACGGCACGCGTACCGGCAGGGTGGTGCTGCTGCTGCACGGGTACACCCTGGGGCCGGAACAGTACGACGAAGTGGCCCGGGAGTTCTTCGCCCGCGGCTACAACGTCTGGGTTCCGCGGGCACCCCACCACGGCACCGTCGACCGCCGGGCACACCACCGCGTCGAGGCGACTGAGCTGACCGCGTACGCCGCCCAGGCGTTGACCGTCGCGGCGGGTCTCGGCGACGAGGTGGGTGTCGTGGGGATCTCCGGCGGCGCGGTGCTGGCCGCCTGGTTGGCGCAGGTCCGCGGCGACGTCGTGCGCCGCCTCCTGCTGCTGTCGCCGTTCTTCGGCCCCGACCCACGTCAGGCTCCGGCGTTCGCCGTCAAACCGCTCATCGTGCTGTACGGGCGCCGCCTTCTGTCCGACCGCGTCACCTCGCGCGGCTACTCCTTCTCGGCGGTCACGCAGTACCTGACGATCGCCCGCAACCTCCCCGACCCGCCCCGGCGGACTGGTCTGCTGACCGCCGCGGTAGCGATGAGCCCGCTCGACGGGGTGGTGGATCCCGCCGCAGCGGTGACCGTGCCCCGCAGGATCGCCGAGGCCAGCGGCATCGAGCTACGCGTCCGCATGCTGCCGGAGGCGTTGGCCGTCCGCCACGATGTCCTCGACCTCGCCTCGCTCGGCGCCGACGGACCCGCGTTGCATCGGCTGTACGTGGCGCTCTACGAGGGAGAGCCGGCGCCGACCACCGGACTCGTCCGGACGACGAGCGCGGGCGAGTAACCGTCGACGGTGTCGTGGTAACGGCACCGACCGGCGGCGCTATGCGGCGATCCGCTGCTCCAGGCCGTCGAGGAGCGCCTGGAGGCCGAACTCGAAGGAATTGTCGGGCGCTGCGGCATAGTCGGCCGCCGCCGGAGTCTCGAGGCGGGCACGCAGGTGCGGGTAGTCCATGGCGATCTCCTTGGCCCTGGCCATGGCTTCCTGGAACTGTTCGTCGGCGGTGGTGTCGTCCCGGGTGAGTTTCCGGGTGAGGGAGGCGGTCGCGGCGGCGCCGGCCGCGTTGCCGAGAACGTAGGTGAAGACGGCGGAGGCGGCCAGGTCGGCCTGGGTGCCGTTGAAGCCGGCGGCCTCGTAGACGGCGAGGGTGTGGTCGTCGTGGCGGGCCTTGCCGTCGCCGTAGACGACATGGGCGGCGAAGGCCTGCACCAGCCAGGGGTGTCGGGTGAACATCTCGTACAGGTCGACGGCCATGGCGGTGACCGCCGTCCGCCAGTCGACGTCCGGGTCGGGCAGGTTGAGCTCGCTCCACACCTGGTCGGTGGCGAGCAGGACGAGGTTGTCCTTGTTCTTGACGTGCCAGTACATGGCCGTGGCGGCCGAATCGAGTCGTTTGCCCAGGGCGCGCATGTTCAGGCCTTCGAGGCCCTCGGCGTCGAGGAGTTCGACGGCGGTCCGAACGATCTGATCCCGAGTGAGCGTGTCGCGCGGCATGCCCCTCACCGTACGCAGTCGCTTGCACAAAGTTCAACAGCGGTATTGCACGAAGTTCAAGTGGCCGCTACCGTCGTCATCGCCAGTACTTGAACTAAGTGCAAATTGAAGGAGATCCGCATGAACACCCTCGCCGCCGTCATGCAACTGCTCGTCGCCGCAGCCTTCGTCAGCATCCCGCTGGTTCGCCACCGCTTCGGCCCTGTCGCGAAGGCCGCAGCGGAGGCCGAACTCCGCCGCCAGAACGTCCGCCCGGGAGTACTGGAGGAGAACAAGCTCAGGTTCGACGCCAGCGGCCACGAGACCGCCGCCCCGGTGGCCGTCGCCGCGGTGATGACCGCCATCGCGGCCCTGAACCTCGCGGGCGCCGACCTGGCCCAGCCGCTGACCTGGATCTTCTCCTCCCTGGTCGTGCTCATGAACGGGGTGATCGTCTACAGCAACCTCACCGCGGTGACGTCCGTGGAGACGGCCTTCCGTCGCAAGGGCGACCCGGAGTTGACCCGCGTCGAGGTCAAGCCGTTCCTCCAGGCCGCCGAGGACGCATTCCCCCGGTGGGTACGCGCCCAGACCTACCTTCGCAACACGGTGGTCTTCGGCGGCTCCGCCGTCGCCCTGCTCGCCGTCTCCCTGGCCTGACAACCGGCGAGGGGTCCGACGGTGGGTGCACGGCAAGGGCCTTCGCGGCGATGCTGTCGTTGCCAAGGCCCTTCGCCGTCAGTTGGTGGGTTCGGGGGCGCCGTTGAACACCGGCGGGGCATATCCGGCGGGCTTGTCGCCGACGCCGAGGCCAGGGCTCACGACCCAGGACTGGTACTGCGGGGTGAACATTCCGTAGGGCATCCCGACGTGCGGCGCGCTGGCCTGCTCGAGTCGCCGACGGGCGTTCGCCGGGATCTCGAAGTCGAGCGCGGCGAGGTTGTTGTCCAGCTGCTCGGGGCTGCTCGCCCCGATGATCACCGAGGCAACCGCCGGCTGCGTGGCCGCCCAGTTGATGGCCACCTGGGCCATGCTGCGGCCCAGGTCGGCGGCCACGCCCTCCAGCGCCTCGATCACCTGCCAGTCGCTGGGGTTGATCTCGCGACCCGGGGCGTCGGGATTGGTCAACCGGCCGGTCCCGCTCATGCCCTCGCCGGTGCGCCGGTACTTGCCGCTGAGCAGGCCACCGCCGATCGGGCTCCAGGCGGTGAGGCCCATGCCCAGCGTCTGGGCCATTGCCACGTACTCCGCCTCGATGTCGCGCATGACCAGGGAGTACGGAAGCTGCACGGTGATCATCGGGGCCAGCCCGTGCGCCTCGGCGTAGCTCTGGGCCCGGGCCGCGTACCAGGCCGGTACGTCGGAGAGCCCGGCGTACCGGATCTTGCCGGCACGTACCAGGTCGTCGAAGGTCTGCACGACCTCCTCGACCGGGGTGATCCGGTCCCACGTGTGCAGCAGGTACAGGTCGATGTAGTCGGTGCCGAGCCGGCGCAGCGAGGCGTCCAGGGCGCGCACGATGTGCTTGCGACCGTTGCCGCTGGCGTTCGGGTCGCTCGGGTCGATGGTGTTGGTGAACTTGCTGGTGAGCACGAGCCGGTCCCGGACTCCGGCGCGGTCGATCAGACGGCCGAGCATCCGTTCGCTCTCCCCGGCGGTGTAGAAGTCCGCCGTGTCGATGAAGTTTCCGCCCGCCTCCAGGTACCGCCGGAAGATCGGTTCGGCCTCGTCCTCGGTCTTCCCGTACGCGGCGTGGAACCCGTCGACGCCGAAGTTCATCGTGCCCAGGGCCAGTCGGCTGACCCGCAGACCGGACCGCCCGAGCAGGTAGTAGTGGTTCATCGTCACGCCCTCCTGATCGCTCGTCGGCCCGGAGCGGACCGCGTGGTGCAGACTGTTGCGCGGCAGAAATGGACCGGCAAGTCCAAACCCCGAGCTACGGTTGGGTCCGCAGGTCCAGGTGCACACCGTGGGAGGTCTCGTGACGCGCGCGTTGACCCGCAAGGGCGAGGCGACCCGGGCGCGGATCGTCGCCGGCGCCGCCGCCGAGATCCGGGAGCGGGGTGTCGACGAGGTACGGCTCGAGGACGTGATGGCCCGTACCGGAACCAGCAAGGGCCAGGTCTTCCACTACTTTCCCGACGGCAAGGACGAGCTGCTGCTCGCCGTGGCCGAGCACGAGGCCGACCAGGTGCTCCTCGACCAGGAGCCGATGCTGAGCAACCTGACGTCCTGGCCGGCCTGGCTGGCGTGGCGCGACCTGCTGATCGAGCGCTACCTCGCCCAGGGCATGACGTGCCCGCTCAACGGTCTGCTCGGTCAGACGGGCCGGCGTACACCGGGCGCGCAGGCGGTGGTGACCGGCCTCATGGGGCGCTGGCAGAAGGCGATCACCGAGGGCATCCGGCACATGCAGTCGACCGGGGACATCGCCCCAGAGGTGGACGCCGACCGCGCCGCGGCGGCCCTGCTGGCCGGCATCCAGGGCGGCGTGCTGCTGCTGCTCTCCACCGGGAGGATCGACCACCTGGAGGCCGTCCTCGACCTGACCATCGACTCCCTCCGGATGGCCGCCCGCACGGGCGGTGGATGACCTTGGGGCGCCGGCGGTGAGTTAACCTCGGACGCGAGTTGCTGGAGATCGGAGCAGGCGTGGCGGGTGACGACGACATCTCCGGGTGAAGACCCCGGCCGGCCGCAGACGGGCGCGTGATCGCGCTGTCGCCGCGGCCCTCGTCGTCATGCCCTGCTCGCGCCGGGCCGCCTGTGTGCGCCCGGATCTCCGTTCTCCGAGGTCACCATGTCTGTTCGACCCGCACTGATCGCCCATGACCTGCTGCGCATCCGGGGTGACCGCCGGGTGCTCGACGGTGTCTCCCTGACCGCCGCGCCCGGCCACCGGATCGGCCTGATCGGCGAGAACGGCACCGGCAAGACGACCCTGTTGCGGGTCCTCGCCGGCGTCGACGAACCCGACTCCGGCACCGTCGCCCGCCCACCGGATCTCGGCTTCCTGCACCAGGAGATGCCCTTCAGCCCGGCCGCGACCGTCGCCACCGTCCTGGACGACGCACTCCGCGAGGCGCGAGCGGACCTCGCCGAACTGGACCGGCTCGGCACGGAACTGGCCGCGACGCCCGAGGACACCGAGCGACGTGCCGAGCTGCTGGCCGCGTACGGCGAGACCCTGGAGCGGGCGCAGGACCGCGACGCCTGGGACGCCGACCGGCGCGCGCTGACGGTGCTCGCCGGCCTCGGCCTCGGCGGGACACCCCACGAGCGTCGGCTGACCGCACTGTCCGGCGGGCAGCGTGGCCGTCTCGCGCTGGCCGCGATGCTGATCCGCCGGCCGGACGCGCTGCTGCTCGACGAGCCCACCAACCACCTCGACGACGCGGCGGCGGCGTTCGTCGAGGAACAGCTCCGCGCGATGCCCGGAGTGGTCGTGGTGGCCAGTCACGACCGGGCGTTCCTAGACGCCGTGTGCACCCACGTCATCGACCTGGACCCGGCGGTGGAGGGGCCGGTCCGCTACGGCGGCGGGTACACGGCGTACCTGTCGGTGAAGCGCGCCGAGGCCGAGCGGTGGCGCCGGCGCTACGACGACGAGCAGGCGCAGCTCGCCGAGCTGCGCGAGGCCGCAGCCGTGACGGGGCACCAGGTCGCGCACGGGCGTGGCCCCCGCGACAGCGAGAAGATGGGGTACGGGCACACCGCCGGCCGGGTGCAGAACCAGATCTCCCGCCGGGTGCGCGACGCCGCCCGCCGGTTGGAGACGCTGGAGCGCCATCAGGTCGCCCCGCCGCCGGAGCCGCTGCGTTTCCACGCACCCGTTCTCGCCACCGGTGCCGGCGACGACGCCATCGTCACGATGCGCCAGGTGGAGGTCCCCGGCCGACTGCGGGTGGAGCAGTTCACCGTGACGGCCAGCGACCGGCTGGTGGTGAGTGGCCCGAACGGCGCCGGCAAGTCGACCCTGCTGGCGGTCCTCGCCGGCCGGCTGACCTGTGCCGGTGCCGTCTCGCGGCGGCCTGGTCTACGCGTCGGACTGCTGACCCAGGACACCGTCTTCGCCGATCCACGGCGGACCGCCCGGGAGACCTTCGCGACGACCGTCGGTGTGCGACGGGCCGAGGAGGTGCCGCTGTCGTCGCTCGGGTTGCTCGCGCCCGCCGATCTCGACCGACCGGTGGGGGAGCTGTCGGTCGGCCAGCGCCGCCGGCTCGGCCTCGCGGTGCTCGTCGCCGATCCGCCGGAGCTGCTCCTGCTGGACGAGCCGACCAATCACCTCTCCCCACGGCTCTGCGACGAACTGGAGGAGGCGTTGGGCACCGGGCCGGGCGCCATCGTCGTCGCCAGCCACGACCGGCGGCTCCGATCCCGGTGGCCGGGCCGGGAGGTCACTCTCACCGTCGGACCGTCCGCCGTTGGAAACGTTTTCGTAACGAGCCCTTGACCTCTCCGCCACCAGCGGAGCAGACTCCCGGAAACGTTTACAGCTATCGGGTGGAGGTGCCGAACGTGGGTCGTAAACGTTTACAGGAATCGGCTGACGGCCGGCCCACTGTGCACACCGTCGCCGCCCGCGCCGGTGTCTCCATCGCGTCCGCGTCCCGGGTGCTCAACGGCATCGGCGGCAGCCCGGAGACGATCCGCAAGGTGCGTGCCGCCGCGGCCGAGGTCGGGTACGTGCCCAACGCGATCGCCCGGTCGCTGCAGTCCCAGCGCACCGGCCTGGTCGCGCTCGCCGTCGAGGACATCGGCAACCCGGTCTACGTGGAGATGATGCGCGCCATCGAGGCCGTCGTCGCCTCCTCCGGTCGGCAGCTGCTGGTGCACGCCACCGGCGGGCGGATCGACAACGAGACCGCCCTGCTGCGCCGGCTCGCCAACCGCTACGTGGACGGGATGATCGTCTCGCCGATCCGGGTCACCGACGACCACCTGACCGCCCTGGTGGACAGCCCGGTACCGGTCGTGGTGGTCGGCCAGCTCGGCGCGGACGCCGAGGTGGACAACGTACGCACCGACTCCCGGCACGGTGTCGCGCTGGCCGTGGACCACCTCGTCGCCACCGGCCGACGCCGGATCGGCTTCGTGAACGGTCCGCTCGACACCGTCCCGGGCACCGCGCGTGACGCCGGCTTCCGAGCGGCCCTGACCCACCACGGCATCCCGCTCGACGAAGACCTCATCGAGGTCGGCGACTTCCAGTACGCCGCCGGCCGGGAAGCCACGCAACGGCTGCTCGCCCGCACCGACCCGGACGCGCTGGTCTGCGCCAACGACCTGATCGCGGTCGGCGCGCTGCACGCCCTGCTGGCCGCCGGCCGCCGGGTGCCGCAGGACGTCGCCGTGGTCGGCATGGACGACACCGAGCTGGCCCGGATGATGTTTCCCCAGCTCTCCAGCGTCTCGCTCGGCTCGGCCGAGCGTGGTCGCCGGGCCGCCGAGCTGCTCCTGCAACGCATCGCCGACCCGAGCCTGCCGCCACGGCGCGAGCAGGTGCCACCGAGCCTCGCCATCCGGGCGTCCAGCGGCACGACGCTGCCCGCTCCCCGGCCGGCAGACCCACCGACCACCCACCCGTCCAGCGAAGGGGTGACCTCATGACCACGCTGGCCGAACGGCCGGACGTCGAGCGGGCCGGCCCGGCCCGCCGGCCGAGCCGGTTCCGTTCCGACCGGACCGCCATCTACCTGCTGCTGCTGCCGTCGCTGCTGCCGATCCTGGTGCTGTCGGTGTTCCCGCTGCTGCGCGGCATCTACCTCGGCTTCACCGACGCCCGGGCAGGGCGCGACGTCGAGGTCTCCTTCACCGGCCTGGCCAACTACCGCGAGCTTCTGGGCGACGAGCTGTTCTGGAACTCGTTCAAGATCGGGCTGGTCTGGGCGCTCGGGGTGACGGTGCTGCAGTTCCTGCTCGCCCTCGGTCTGGCCCTGCTGCTCAACCAGCAGCTGCGGTTCCGGGGCGTGGCCCGGGTGCTGGCCGTGGTGCCGTGGGCGATGCCGCCGGTCGTGGTCGGCATCCTCTGGAAGCTCGTCTACCACCCGGACGCCGGCCTGCTCAACGAGTTCTTCCACCGCATCGGCGCCGACGGGATGCGCACCAACTGGCTCGGCGACTTCAGCACCGCGCTGCCCGCCGTCATCCTCGTCGGGGTCTGGGCCGGCATGCCGCAGACGACCGTCGTCCTGCTGGCCGGCCTCCAGGGGGTGGGCCGCGAGCTGCACGAGGCGGCCGCCGTGGACGGGGCGAGCACGTGGCACCGGTTCCGGCACGTCACGCTGCCCGCCCTGACCCCGGTGATCGTGGCGATCACGTCGCTGGACTTCATCTGGAACTTCAACTCGTTCGGTCTGGTCTACGTGCTGACCGCGGGCGGGCCGGGCGGCAAGACGATGCTGCCGATGCTCTTCGCCTACGAGGAGGCGTTCCGCTACGGCAACTACGGCTACGCCGCCGCGCTCGGCAACGTGATGGTCGTCCTCATCGTCGCGCTGCTCGCCGTCTATCTGCGCCGCCGGCTGAGGGAGGCGAACTGACATGTTTGGCAAGCCGAGTCGTACCGGGCGCACCCTGCAGTACGTGGCGCTCGCCGGCTACCTGATCTTCCTCGGGTTCCCGCTGGTCTGGCTGGTCTCGACGGCGTTCAAGCCGCCCCGGGAGCTGGTGCGGCTGCACCCCACGCTGATTCCGAGCGACCCGACCGTGCAGAACTTCGTCCAGGCCTTCACCGAGCAGGAGCTGGGCCGGGCGGCGCTGAACAGCCTCCAGGTCTCGCTCGCGTCGGCGGTGCTGACCGTGCTGGTCGCCATGCCGGCGTCGTACGCGCTGGCCCGGTTCCGCTCCAAGCTCGGCACCGCGGCGCTGGGCTGGGTGCTGCTGTCCCAGCTCTTCCCGTTCGTGCTGCTGATCATCCCGATCTTCCTGGTGCTGCGGCAGGTCGGCCTGGCCAACACGCACGCCGGGCTGGTGCTGATCTACGTGGTCTGGGCGCTGCCGTTCGCCCTCTGGATGCTGCAGGGCTTCGTCCGCAACATCCCACGGGAGCTGGAGGAGGCCGCCTCCGTGGACGGCGCGAGCCGCGTGCAGGTGCTGCGCCGGGTGGTGTTCCCGCTGCTCGCCCCGGGCCTGGTCGCCACCGCACTGTTCTCCTTCATCTCCGCCTGGAACGAGTTCTTCTTCGCACTGGTGCTGATCAAGACCCCGGAGCTGGCCACCCTGCCGGTCGCGTTGGCCCGGTTCGTCGGCATCGAGGGCACCGCCCGGCTCGGGCCCCTCGCAGCCGGTTCACTGCTGGCCACACTGCCCAGCCTGATCTTCTTCGCGTTCATGCAACGCCGGCTCTCGTCCGGGTCGCTCGCCGGCGCGGTCAAGGGCTGAACCGTCCCCCACCCACCACCAAGGAGGTAACCCCCATGCTCCGTACCCGATTCCGTCGACTCGCCGCGGCCACCGCGGTCGCGGTCGTCGGCCTCGGCGCGCTCGCCGCGTGCGGTGACGGCGGCGGCGACGAGGCCACGTCCGGCCCGGCCAAGCTGCGCTTCCTCAGCCTCGCCTGGCAGAAGGAGTCGCTGCAGGTCAACAAGGACCTCGTCGCCAAGTGGAACGCCGAGCACCCCGACATCCAGGTCGAGTACGTCCAGGGTGACTGGAACTCGGTGCACGACCAGTTGCTGACCTCCTTCGAGGGCGGCGACGCGCCGGACATCGTGCACTACGAGGCGTCCGCGATCGGCGAGTTCAGCAAGCAGGGCTACCTGGCCGACCTGTCCGGGCTCGTCTCGGGCGACCTGAAGGGTCAGATCGACCAGGGCGTCTGGGACACGGCCACCGTCGACGGCAAGGTCGCCGGGGTGCCGTTCCTGCTGGAGTCGCAGGTCGTCATCGCCAACAAGAAGCTGCTCGACGCCGCCGGCGTCACGGTGCCGCCGGCCGACGGTGGCTGGACCTGGGACGAGTTCCAGGGCAACGCGCAGAAGCTCACCAAGCCCGGGCAGTACGGCGTGGCCTGGGCGCTGAAGTCGCCGACCAACCGGGTGCTCAACCTGGCACTCAACTACGACGGGAAGTTCTTCTACACCGACGGCGGGCGCACCGAGGTCCGGGTCGGCGACGCGGAGAAGGAGATCCCGAAGCGCATCCACGACATGATCTACACCGCGAAGTCCGCCTCCCCGGAGGCGCTCGGCATGAGCGGCGCGGACACGCTGCCCGGCTTCTTCGGCGGCAAGTACGCGATGCTGCCCGGCTCGGTGTCGCTGCGTCAGCAGATGGTCGAGCAGGCGCCGCCCGGCTTCGAGTGGGTCACCCTGCCACCGGTCAAGGGGCTGTCCAGCAAGCAGGCGGCCAACCCGCAGACGCTGTCGGTCTCCGAGGACAGCAAGCACAAGAAGCAGGCCGCGCAGTTCCTCGAGTACTTCCTGAACCCGACCAACATGGCCGCGCTGGCCAAGGGTGACTGGCTGGTGCCGACCGGCAAGCAGGCCAACGAGGAGCTGGTCAAGGTCACCGGCGGCAAGCAGGGCTGGGACGTCGCCGCGGACAGCGCCGCGGACCTGACGGTCGCCCCGTTCCAGCAGGCCGACGGCTACCCGGAGTGGAAGACCAAGTACGCCACCCCGGCTCTCCAGCAGTACTTCGCCAACAAGATCACCCTCGATCAGCTCGGTACGCAGCTGGTCGATGGTGGCAAGCAGGTTCTGAGGTAGGACATGTCACTCTTGCTCGACACATCGGTCGGCTGCCTGGTCGGCGCCGCGGTCGGAGACGCCCTCGGCGGCGCCACCGAGACGGCACTGCCAGAGCAGATCCGCGCGCGGTTCGGCGGCTGGGTCGAGGGCATCGTGCCCCCGTACCACGCCGACTGGGCCACCGCGCGGCCGCTCGCGCCGTACCACAAGGGCGACGGGCACATCACCGACGACACGTTGATGACCCACGCCCTGGTCCGCGCCTACGCGGCCAAACGCGACCACCTCGACGCGTACGACGTGGTCGAGCTGCTGGTCCCCGATCTGATCGAGCGGGTGGTCTACATCCCCGACCTGGAGCGGGAGGGGGTGACCTTCCACCGGCTCGCGGCCGCCGAGCGGTGGCTGGTCACCCGCCTGCACCACGCTCACGCCGACCCGCGTGAGGCCGGGGTCGGCAACATCGTCAACTGTGGTGCGGCCATGTACATGGCCCCGGTCGGCATCGTCAACGCGGGCGACCCGGCCGGGGCGTACGCCGAGGCGGTGGAGATCGCCGGGGCGCACCAGCACAGCTACGGGCGGGAGGCCGCCGCCGTCTTCGCGGCGGCGGTCGCCGCGGCGGCGACCCCCGGCGCCAGCGTCGAGGACGTCGTCACCGCGGCGTTGGACCTGGCCCGCGACGGCACCCGGGCGGCCATCGACGCGGTGGTCAAGGAGGCCCGGAGCCACCACGACTGGAAGCAGGCGATCCCGGCGTTGCGCGCCGCGGTGGCCCCCTACGACACGGTGGGGGAGGAGTACCGCAACCCCGGCCTCGGCGCGCGGCGACCGAGCCGGCTGCACGCCATCGAGGAACTGCCGGTCGCCATCGGCATGCTCGTGGTGGCCGGCGGCGAGTTCCGCGCGGCGGTGCTCGGCTCGGTCAACTACGGCCGCGACGCCGACTCCACCGCCACGATGTCCGGTGCCATCGCCGGGGCGCTCGGCGGCGCCGCCGCGGTGCCCGCGGAGTGGTCCGAGGTGGTCGCCACGGCCTCCCGGACCGACCTGGTGGAGCCGGCCCGGATCCTCGCGGGCGTGGCCGGCGAGGTCTTCGAGCGGGACCAGGCCCGGTTCACCCGGCGGGCGGAGCGCTTCGCCGGGCTTGCCGGCGGCGCCGGTTCGGGCGGGGAGTCGACCCGGTGAGGATCACCTGGGTCCAGCCGGAGGACCTGCTGCCGCACGAGTTGGCGGCCAGCCGGGACGAGGGTCGCGACGTCGCGGTCCTCGCCGAGCGGTGGACGACGGCCGGCGGGGACCTGACCCCGCCGGTCAGCGGGGCGTCGCCGGCCCCGGCGTCGCCGGAGCTGCGGGCGCTCGCGACGGAGCTGCTGGACGCAGCCGACGCGCTGCCCGGCGTCGCCGCCGACGACGAGCCGGACGACCTGGCCGCGCTGCGGGCGAAGTGGCCGGCGGCCTGGTCGCTGCCGACCGACGTGAGCTTCGACCGGCTGCACGGCGCGTGGCTCGGTCGGGCGGTCGGCTGCCTGCTCGGCAAGCCGGTGGAGAAGATCCCCCGGGAGGGGATCCGGGAGATCCTCACCGCCACCGGCCGGTGGCCGCTGCGCGACTGGTTCACCGCGAAGGGGCTGCCGGACGACGTCGCCGCCCGCTGGCCGTGGAACCGGCGCAGCGCGCCGACCAGCCTCGCCGAGAACATCGACGGCATGCCCGAGGACGACGACCTGAACTACGCGTTGCTGGCCCTGCGGGTGCTGGAGACACACGGGCGGGCCTTCACCAGCGCGGACGTGGCCCAGGCGTGGCTGGACTGGCTGCCCGGCGGGAGGGTCTTCACGGCCGAACGGGTGGCGTACCGGAACCTGCTGCTCGGCTTCCCGCCGCCGGAGAGCGCCCGCCGGCACAACCCGTTCCGGGAGTGGATCGGCGCGCAGATCCGTACCGACGTCTACGGCTGGGTCAACCCCGGCCGGCCGGACCGGGCCGCCGAGCTGGCCCACAGGGACGCCACCGTCAGCCACGTCCGCAGTGGCGTGCACGGCGCGCTCTGGGCCGCTGCCCTCGCCGCCGCCGCGCCCGTCGCGGCGAGCGTCGACGAGGTGCTCGACGCGGCGGAGGCGGTGCTGCCGCCGCGCAGCCGGTTCGCGGCCACGGTCCGCGAGGCGCGTGCTCTCGGCGCGGGCACCGACGACTGGGAACGGGTGGTCGACGAGCTGTACGCCCGGCACGGCCACCTGCACTGGGTGCACGTGCGCAACAACGCCGCGCTGGTGGCGGCCGCGCTGGCGTACGGCCGCGGTGACCTGGAGCGGAGCATCACCGCCGTGGTCAGCGGCGGCTGGGACACCGATTCGACCGGCGCGACGGTCGGCGCGGTGACCGGTGCCCTCACCGGGGCGTCCGGGCTGCCGCAGCGGTGGGTCTCCCCGCTGCGTAACCGGCTGGCCAGCAGCATCGCCGGCTTCGACGGGATCGGCTTCGACGAGCTGGCCGAGCGGACCCGGGCCCTGGCGCAGCCGGGGAGTGGGTCGTGAGGCGGCAGCGGTGGACGGAAGGGAGCGCGGCATGAGCGCGCGCGTGGCGGTGGTGGGCAGCAGCAACCTGGACCTGGTGGTGTCGGCGTCGCGTCTGCCCGCCCCCGGGGAGACGGTGCTGGGCGAGGACTTCCGGACCGTGCCCGGCGGCAAGGGCGCCAACCAGGCGGTCGCCGCCGCCCGGGCCGGTGCCGCCTGCGACTTCGTCGGCGCGGTCGGCGACGACGAGTTCGGTACGCGGATGCGGGCGAGCCTGGCCGGCGCCGGGGTGGACGTTCGGGGCCTGCGGACCGTCGCCGGTCCCTCCGGCGTCGCGCTGATCGCCGTCGACCGGGACGCGGAGAACTTCATCGTCGTGGCACCCGGCGCCAACGGCACGCTGACCGAGCTGGACGCCGACGACCGGGCGACGATCGCAGCGGCGGACGTGCTGCTGCTCCAGCTGGAGGTGCCGCTGGCCGCCGTGGTGCAGGCGGCCGACTGGGCCCGCTCGGCGGGCACGACCGTCGTGGTGAACGCCGCTCCGGCGGCGGTCCTGCCGACGGAGCTGCTCGACCTGGTCGACGTGCTGGTCGTCAACGAACACGAGGCGGCGGTCGTCGCCGGGGTCTTCTCCGACGACCCGCCGGTGCTGCTCGACGCCCTGCTGGAGCTGGTGCCCCGGGTGGTGCTGACCCTCGGCGCGCGCGGTGCCGCGTACGCCGACCGCGGTGGTCTGCGCCTGGCGGTCCCCGCCCCGCGCGTCGACGCGGTGGACACCACCGCCGCGGGCGACGCCTTCACCGGCGCGCTCGCCGTTTCCTGGGCCGAGCGCGGCGGCGCCAGCAGCGAAGACACCGTCACGGCGAGCCTGCGCTGGGCGTGTGCCGCCGGCGCGGCCTGCGCCCAGCGGCCCGGCGCGTCCACCGCGCTGCCCGAGCGGTCCGCCATCGACGCCCTCCACGACGCGACCTACCGAGGTACCCCGTGAGCTTCAACCCGTACGTCCCGCGCCCGATCGACCGCCCGACGGACGTGCCGCTCGGCGGGCACGCCGACCTGACCACCCTGGACGAGGCGAAGATCTTCGCCGCACCCGACGACCCGGCCGACTGGCCGGCCTGGCGCGAGCAGCTCACCCGCTGGCGGGCCGACGCCCGAGCCCGGCTCGGCTACACCGGCACGCACTACGACGAGATCGCCGGCGACTGCTTCAGCGTCTGCCTGGCCTGGCTGTGGGACGAGGCGCTCTACGACCACGAGCGCGGCGTCTTCACCGTCGACGGGTTCCTCGACGCGGCCGGGCGGGACTTCGGGGGCTTCGACGGGGTGGTGCTCTGGCACGCGTACCCGGTGATCGGCCTGGACGACCGCAACCAGTTCGACTGGTACCGGGACGTGCCGGAGCTGCCCGAGGTGGTGCGGGCGTTCCAGGAGCGCGGGGTGCGGGTCTTCATCGACTACAACCCGTGGGACACCGGCACCCGCCGGGAGGCGGGCAGCGACGCGGAGGAGGTCGCGGCCCTGGCCGGCAAGCTCGGCGTCGACGGAGTCTTCCTGGACACCCTCAAGGAGGGCGCCGGCGAGTTGCGCGCCGCGCTGGACGCCGTGCGGCCCGGGATGGTCCTGGAAGGTGAGAGCCGCGTCCCGCTGGCCCGGATCGCCGACCACGCCATGTCCTGGGCGCAGTGGTTCGCCGACTCCGAGGTCCCCGGTGTGCTGCGGGCGAAGTGGTTCGAACGTCGGCACGTGCTGCACCACACCCGCCGCTGGCACCGCGACCACCTCGACGAGCTGCACTCCGCCTGGCTCAACGGCGTCGGAGTGCTGGTGTGGGAGAGCGTCTTCGGCGTCTGGGTCGGCTGGAACGACCGCGACCGGGCGGTGCTGCGGGCGATGCGCCGGGTGCAGACCAGCCACGCCGCGTGGTTGCGCGCCGAGGACTGGGTCCCGCTCGCCGACCACCCCGGCGAGGGCCAGGTGTACGCGTCCCGCTGGACGCACCAGGACGAGCCCCTGTGGACGGTGGTGAACCGGGGCGCGGACCACGACGGGCCGTGGCTGCTCACCGAGGCACGCCCCGACCGACGCTTCGTCGACCTGGTCACCGGCACCGAGCTGACCGTCACCGAGACCGCCGACGGCCGGTTGGCGGTGGGCGGCCCGCTGCGGGCCGGCGCGATCGCCGCCGTGGTGGTCACCGACGCCGCCGCCCACCGGCACGAGCCGCCCACCGGCGACCCGTCCTTCCCGGCCCGGGCCGCGGTCCGCCTCCCGACCCCCTGGGCGCCCCGGCCGCAGCCGCCGCAGGGCATGGTCGCCGTCGAGGCCGGCCGGCGGGACCTTGTCGTCCGGCACCGGGTGCGGGAGACCGGGCTGTACGGCGAGGCGCCCTACGTCGACGAGTGGAAACCGCTACCGCCCCGGCTGCACCACACCGGTACGCTGCGCCGCAGCGTCCGGCTCGGCCGGTTCGCCATCGCCACCCACGAGGTCACCCACGGCGAGTACGCCGAGTTCCTGAGCGCCACCGGCTACCGCCCGGTGCGTCCCGAGCGGTTCACGGCGGGACGCGGACCGGCCGACGCCCCGGTGACCGGAGTGGAGCTCGCCGACGCCCGGGCGTACGCGGCGTGGGCGGGGCTGCGGCTGCCCACCGAGGACGAGTGGCAGGTGGCCGCCGAGGCGGGCCTGCTCGTCCGGCGGGAACCACTGGTGTGGAACCTGACCGAGAGCGAGCACTCCGACGGGCGTACCCGGTTCGCCATCCTCAAGGGTGGCGCCGGCTACCGGGCGGAGGGCTCCGACTGGTACCTCGACGGCGGCCCGCAGCCCGCGGACGTCTCGGTGAAGCTGCTGCTGACCGGCGCCGGGCTCACCCGTTCCGACCAGGTCGGCTTCCGCTGCGCGGCCGACCTGGTGCCGGACCCCACGTCGGTGCCCGAGGCGGAGGTGAACCAGTGACCGCGCCCCTGGACGGGATCAAGGTCGTCGACCTGGCCACCCTCTTCGCCGGGCCGCTCGCCGCGGCCTTCCTCGGCGACTTCGGCGCCGATGTGATCAAGGTCGAGCATCCGGCCAAGCCGGACCCGTCACGCGGGCACGGCCCGGCCCGGGACGGCGTCGGACTCTGGTGGAAGGTGCTCGGCCGCAACAAGCGCACCGTCACCCTCAACCTGTCCGACCCGGACGGTGCCGCGCTGCTGCGCCGGCTGCTCGCCGACGCCGACGTGCTGGTGGAGAACTTCCGCCCGGGCACGCTGGAGCGGTGGGGGCTCGGCCCGGCGGACCTGCACGCGGTCAACCCCCGGCTGGTCATCACGCGGATCAGCGGGTTCGGGCAGGTCGGGCCGTACGCCCGGCGGCCCGGCTTCGGCACCCTCGCCGAGGCGATGAGCGGCTTCGCCGCGGCCACCGGGGAACCGGACGGCCCACCCACCCTGCCCCCGTTCGGGCTGGCCGACTCGGTCACCGCGCTCGCCGCCGCGTACGCGGTGATGCTGGCCCTGCGCGCCCGGGACGCCACCGGCACCGGCCAGGTGGTGGACCTCGCCATCATCGAGCCGATCATGGCGATGCTCGGTCCGCAGATCACCTGGTACGACCAGCTCGGCTACATCCAGCCCCGGCTGGGCAACCGGTCCAACAACAACGCGCCCCGCAACACCTACCGGTGCGCGGACGGGCGCTGGGTCGCGGTCTCCACCAGCGCGCAGAGCATCGCCGAACGGGTGCTGCGGCTGGTCGGTCGACCCGAGCTGATCGACGAGCCGTGGTTCGCCACCGGCAGCGGCCGAGCGGCGCACGCCGACGAGTTGGACGCCGCCGTGAGCGCCTGGGTGGCGAAACGGGACCGCGACGAGGTGGTGGCCGCGTTCGAGGCGGCGCAGGCGGCGGTCGCGCCGGTCTACGACGTCCGGGACATCCTCGCCGACCCGCAGTACGCGGCGCTGGGCACCGTGCGCAGCGTCCCGGACGAGGAGTTGGGCGAGGTACGGA
The DNA here is from genome assembly GCF_052601155.1 of Micromonospora yongxingensis. Classification (NCBI taxonomy): domain Bacteria; kingdom Bacillati; phylum Actinomycetota; class Actinomycetes; order Micromonosporales; family Micromonosporaceae; genus Micromonospora; species Micromonospora yongxingensis. The sequence goes on along the minus strand of NZ_JBQXEO010000030.1, from coordinate 2,849 downwards.
TGCAGAACGTGCCGTTCCGGCTCACCGACACGCCGGGGGAGATCCGGCACGCGGGCCGCCGGCACGGCCAGGACACCGACGACGTGTTCGGGGCGCTCGGCCTGAGCGCCGACGAGCTGGCCGCGCTGCGCGAGCGGGGCGTGCTCTGATGCTGCTCACCTGGCTCTACGTGCCCGGTGACCGTCCGGACCGGTTCGCCAAGGCGGTCGCCTCGGGTGCCGACGCGGTCATCCTCGACCTTGAGGACGCCGTGGTCGCCGGGCGCAAGTCGTACGCCCGGGACGCGGTCGCCGAGTTCCTCGCCGAGGCGCACCCGGTGCCGGTGCAGGTGCGGGTCAACGAGCTGACCGGGCCGGACGTCGAGGCGGACCTGTTCGCGGTGTCGGGCCGGCCGGGGCTGACCGGGCTACGGCTGCCGAAGGTGGAGTCGGCCGCGACCCTCGCGGCTCTCGCCGGACGGGTCGACGTGCCACTGCACCCGCTGGTCGAGTCGGCCCTCGGGTTGGAGGCCGCGTACGCGATCGCGTCCGCCCACCCCACGGTGGCCTCGATCGGGCTCGGTGAGGCCGACCTCCGCTCCGACCTGGGGGTGAGCGACGACGACGGGTTGCTCTGGGCGCGCGGCCGGGTGGTGGTGGCCGCCCGTGCCGCCGGTCTGGTCCCGCCGGCGATGTCGGTGTACCCCGACGTCACCGACATGGCCGGTCTGGCAGCCTCCTGCGCGGTGGGTCGGCGGCTCGGCTTCCTCGGCCGCACGGCGATCCACCCGCGTCAGCTTCCGGTGATCGTCGAGGCGTTCCGGCCGGCCGACCGGGAGGTGGCCCGGGCCGCGGAGCTGCTGGCCGCGGTGGCCGAGGCGCAGCGGCGGGACTCGGGCACCGTGGTGCTGCCCGACGGCCGGTTCGCCGACCGCGCCATGGTCGCCGCCGCCGAACGCACCGTCGACCTGGCCGCCCGCTTCGCCGCCTGACCGCGCTCCACCCCCAGGGAAGGGTGGTGCGGATCAGTGGCCGCGCGGCTGGGTCACCGGTGTGCTGCACCGGCGCCGGTTGCCGGCTGGGCCGCCGGGACGGTCTTCGGCACCCGGTCGAGCCGGTCGAGCCGCGCCAGCTCGGCGGTGCCGCCCCGGACCACGGCCGCGGCCAGCGCGGTGGTCGCCGGGTGGACCCCGTTCTGCCGCTCCGCTCCTGCGATCCGGACCGCCTGCGTCAGGTGCGCCCGCAGGTGCTGGGCGACCAGCCGGTCGAACGGCTTCCCGGCGGCCGCCCGCAGCGCGGTCAGCTCCTCGGCGGTCACCATGCCCGGCATGTCGTGCCCCTCGTGCGGGTTGGTCGCGGGCGCCCCGGAGTCCGCCAGCAGCCGGCGGGACCGGTCCAGGTCGGCGCGGTGGGCGGCCCCGACCTCGGCGGCCAGCCGCCGCCACGCCGGGTCGGTGGTCCGGGTCGGCACCAGGTCGAGCACCGGCAGCAGTCGTTCGGCCATCGCCACCGTCAGCTGGAGCCAGGCGATGTCGGTGGGGCTGAACGGTCCTGCCGTACCCGCGGCGGGCACCGCGCTCGGCGTCGCGACCGCCGTCGGGGCGGTCGCGGACGGTGGCGCGTTGCCGGCGGGGTCCGGTGATCCGGCGGCGCAACCGCCGGCGAGCAGGACCGCGATGAGCAGCGTGGACGGTGCGACGACTCGGGCTCGCATCCGGCCTCCCTTTCCGCCCGGGAGGGCGGGCCCGGCGTGAGCGGGCCCGCCCTCGGGTCGAACGTGTCGGCTCAGATCGGCCGGCCGTCGTGCCCACACTTGATCACCGGGCGGATGCAGTCCTGGACGCGGCGGGCCATCTCCGCGACCGGCCAGGCGTTGAAGAAGTCGCCGTGCATGGTGTAGCCGGCACCCGAGGCCAGCCGGAACTGCGCCGGGTTGCCGTTGACCGGGTACCGCAGCACCTGCCGCAGCTTCGGCACGTGCACCGGGTGCGTCGCCGGGCAGGCCTGGTTCACCGGGTACGCCATGTGGCTCTTGTGATCAGGCGAATCCAGGTCCCGGCCGTTCCAGCACTGCGGGAAGTCCAGGTACGACTCCATCATCGTCCCGGCCGGGCAGGTGACGAAGTCCTTCGACGGCGCCACGTGTCCCGCGTGCAGGCACGACCAGCGGGCGATGCTCTCGTTCGGGCCGGTCGCCCGAGCGTTGCCCGCCACGATCCGCAGCCCCTGCGGGATGGGCTGGGTGGCCGCGACGACGTCTGCGCGTACGCCCTCACCCAGGTAGTAGAACGTGACGATGGTCGGCTCGACCGGCACGTTGTTGTTGTACAGGGTGGGCACCCAGTACGACGAGACGTCCGTGCGCGGGTTGCAGGTGGTCGGAGAGTTGACCAGGTCGAGGAGCGTGGTGTGCGCGTTCGTCACCGTGCTGCCGAAGAAGCTGTGCATGTGCGAGGCGCCGGGCAGACCGGGGAAGATGATCGGGTCGTCCGGCAACCGGTGGCTGTACGCGCAGTCGGCGGGGAACTCGGCGACCCGGATGGCGTTGATGCCCGGGGCGGCGTCGGCCCGGTTGGTGGTGGAAGCGATGTACGTGCCGAGTAGCACCAGCACGGCGCCGATCGCCGCGGCGAAGCGCAGCCGGCGGTGGATGCCGGAGAGGGGTGCGGCCCTGTCCATCTCGTGACTCCTGTCGGGGGGACGGGTCAGGGACAGCTCCGGCGCCGCCGCCGAAGACATCGGAGTTCGCCCTGGCCAGACTTGATGGTGGTCTGTTGAGCCGAGTGCGAGAGAGCGCTCTCACAGACCAGCTTCGCCCCGATGTCGACACTTGTCAATACATGCCGCAGTTGGTGGAAATGATGACGACGA